>DAOLBY010000015.1:0-35254 GCA_035324325.1 Paracoccaceae bacterium
CCCCGCCTGCCCCTGTCCTGACTACCCGTCTTTCATCCTCGCACAAATACCCCGAGGTGGGGCACCCGGCACGGGCGCCGGTGGGGCGGCGCCCCTTGACCCGACCCCGCAAGATAGGCATCACCACCTTCAGGGCCGCGGCGATGGCGTCGCCGCATCATGCCGCCCTGCCGTCCTGAACGCCGGGACCTTTCGGGGTCCCCATCCGCACAGCGGACCCCGCGATCCGAGGTCTGCCATGCCCCAGCCTGCCGTCTCCGAACGCCCCGCCTCCTATCGTTGCCATAACGGTGAAAAGGCATCGCTGCCCTTCGCCCCCGAGGAATATGCCGCCCGCCTCGCCGGTCTGCGCGACCTGATGGAACTGCACGGCCTCGACGCCGTGGTGCTGACCTCGATGCACAACGTCGCCTATTATTCGGGGTTTCTCTATTGTTCGTTCGGCCGGCCCTACGCCTGCGTCGTCACTCCGTCAGACTGCGTCGTGATCGGCGCCGGCATCGACGCGGGCCAGCCCTGGCGGCGCAGCCATGACGATGCGATCACCTACACCGACTGGACACGCGACAACTTCTGGCGCGTCGTGGCCGGCATCACGGGCGAGGGCCGCGCCATCGGCTGCGAGGCCGACCATCTGACCATGGTGCAGGCCGAGAAGCTCAACGCCTTCCTTCAACCCAAGCGCGGCATGGACATTGCGCCGGGCACCATGGCGCAGCGGATGGTGAAAAGCCCGGCGGAAATCGAACTGATCCGCCATGGCGCGCAGGTGGCCGACATCGGCGGTGCCGCGATCCGCGACGCGATCCGCGAGGGCGTGCGCGAGATCGACGTGGCCATGGCCGGGCGCGACGCGATGGAGGTGGAAATCGCCCGCCGCTTCCCCGAGGCCGAATACCGCGACACCTGGGTGTGGTTCCAGTCGGGCCTGAACACCGACGGGGCGCACAACCCGGTGACGGGGCGGCGGCTGCGCCCCGGCGATATTCTGTCGCTCAACTGCTTTCCGATGATCCACGGCTATTACACCGCGCTGGAACGCACGCTGTTCCTCGGCCAGCCTGACGCCGCGAGCCTGAAGGTGTGGGAGGCGAACGTGGCCACCCACGAACTGGGCCTGTCGCTCCTGCGGCCCGGCGCCACCTGTTCGGGGGTGACGGCGGAACTCAACCGTTTCCTCGCCGACCGCGACCTCCTGCAATACCGCACCTTCGGCTACGGCCATTCCTTCGGCATCCTGTCGCACTACTACGGCCGCGAGGCGGGGCTCGAACTGCGCGAGGACATCGACACCGTTCTCGAACCCGGCATGGTCGTCAGCATGGAGCCGATGCTGACCATCCCCGAAGGCCGGCCGGGCGCGGGCGGCTACCGCGAGCACGATATCCTGATCATCACCGAGGACGGGGCCGAGAACATCACGGGCTTCCCCTTCGGCCCGGACACCAACATCCTCTGACCGGCGGCGCGTCGCACCCCTGCGGGTGTCCCTCGCTGCCCTGGCGCGGCGGAGAGGGCCCGCAGGGGCCTGACACGCAGCCCTGGCCAAAGCTTCGCGCGACGGAGCCTATCGTTTGCGGGGGCGCGTCATTGCGCCGGGCAGAGCCTTCCGCGCATCGACGACCGCCGTCTGGATGGTCGAAAGCATCTTCGCGGGCGTCAGCACGCCCGAAGGCACCGCAACCCTTCGGGCCAGCCGGTCACGGTGGCGCCCGCCGGGGACAGCAGCCTCGTCGCGACCGCGATCGGGAATGAGTGCGACGGGGGCGCAGGCGACGGTGGGCCTGGGCGGCGCGCAGCCGGTCGTGGGCAGGGAGCAGGCGCGCGATCTGCGGCCCGACCTCACGGTGCCGAACGGCCAAGCCATGGACAAGGTCGATGGCTTCGCCGTCGATGCCGCGGCATCGGCCGGGTCCAGGCGGGTTGCGACGACGTGAACGACGATCGGGCGGGGCGCAGTTCCGGTCGACTGGCCAGACCGCAGCAACGGACTGCCGGCCGGCGCCATCACCGCGCAACCGGAGCCGTTCGCGGGCGCCGCCGCCCCGGCTCGCCTGGTCCGGGCTTCGTCGTAAACTGCCCCGCGTCATCCGACCCCGGGAGGAGCGGAATGTCGCATCTGGCATTTGATTGATCGTTCAATCAACAATCGCGTCCCGGTCTTCGCGCTAACCTTGCGTCAAGGGGCGCGACAGAAGGCCCCACATCGTGTCACGCGGGCGCCGACCCGGGGGAACAACCGGGCTGTACGATCCGAACCGGGGGAGAGGGACCATGACACCGATCATCACCGTCGCCTATCTCAGCGTGCTGGCCTGTGCGCTGTTCGTCCTGATCCGATGGCCGACGCTGCGCTGTACCGGCGAGAACCCGGTCGGCCTGCTGACGCTGGTGGCATTGCTGTTCACTGCGGGGCTCGACATGGGACTGATCATGCTGCCCCTCACCGAGTTCCCGGTCTACGAGGGCGACCCCGACTTCGGATTCACCAATGCGCTGGCGGTGGAGTTCGGGATGTGGGGGCCGCTGGTCTGGCTGATGTATTTCGTCACCACCTTCTACTTCGTGGCGCTCGAGCCACGGCTGCGCATCTTTGAAGTGGCAGCGGTCAAGTGGGTCTACAACCTGACCGTCATCGCCACCTGTTCGTTTACCTGCTATCTCTTCATGGTGAACCTGCCTTCCTATGCCCCCGACCTGCCGGGCTGGTCGGTCTGGGCGCTGGCGGTGGCGGTGATCGCCTTCTCGGTCGTGTCGTCGGGCAACTTCGCCATCATGAAATGGCTTGCCATCGTCTCGACCTACGGTTTCGGCGTGCTGGCCTTCACGACGCTCGCCGTGGTGGCCTTCACCTATGCGGGTGTGGGATTCGGGGGGTTCGTCGGCAACATCGGGCTGCTGCTCGACTATTTCCCGAACATGCACCGCTTCGCCACGCCGATCGGCGACTACCACGAGTTCTATCTGTTCTGGTGGTTCGCCTGGTCGATCATGATCGGCCAGTTCGTCGCGCGCTTCGTCGGCGGACTGCCTGTCTGGCAGCTGGCCCTCGGCATGGTGGTCCTGCCGGCGATCCCGCTGGGGCTGTGGTTCTGTGTGCTCTACCTCTATCACCAGAACGAAATCGTGATCCCGGGGTGGCTGAACTGGTTCATGATCTTCGTCGGCATCGTCTTCGTCGTGAACTCGCTCGACAGCCTGATCCGGCTCTACTCGGCCAACCTCGGCTGGTCGCGGGAAAGGCTGGGGAGCCGGGCCTACTATCCGCTGCACTTCGTCCTGCAACTGGTTCTGGTCGCGCCTATTTCTTCACGCCCTTCGAGATCCAGTGGGTCGGGCTCGTGGTCGTGGGCGTCTATGCCGCGACCTATGCGCTGATGGCGCAGCGCATCGGGCGGCTGGGGGGACTGGCGCGCGCGGCCTGAACGTCGGGCCCGGGCGGAATGTCGCCGCCCGGGCCTTTTCCCCCGCATGATCCCCGTGCTAGGCAGGCAGCGTTGCCGCCAGCCCGGAGCGCCCATGTCCTTCCAGCCGATCTCGCGTCGCCTGTTCCTGTCGATGGCGGGATCTGCCGCCGTGACCGCCTGTGCGGCCCCGGTGCCCGACAGCGGGCCGGTTGCGCCGCAGGTGGCCTATCTTCCGTTCTACGGCCCGATGACCGACAGCGGCATCGACCTGCCCGCGATCCCCGCAGCGCTGACCGAAGGCGTCAACCGGCGCGCCACCGGCACCTACCTGGGCGAGCAGCCTGTCGGCACCATCGACGTCGATCCCTATGCCAAGTTCCTCTATTTCGTACGCGAGGGCGCCAACACCATCCGCTATCCCATCGGCGCGGGCAGGGCGGGACGGGCCTTTGCCGGCAACGGCACCGTCCAGGTCAAGCGCAAGTGGCCGGGCTGGACGCCCACGCGCAACATGCTGCGCACCGAACCCGATGTCTACGGTCCCTTCTCGCGCGGGATCCCGGGCGGGAGGCGCAGCCCCCTCGGGGCGAGGGCGCTGTATCTCTACCGTGGCGGACGCGATACCTTCTATCGCATCCACGGCACGAACGACATGGAATCGATCGGCAATTCGGGTTCGGCCGGCTGCATCCGGCTGTTCAACCACGACATCATCCATCTGTTCGACATCGCGCCGATCGGTACGCCCGTGCATGTCCGGTCGGAATCGGAATCGCTCCGGGTGGACCCCGAGAACTTCAACCGCGGCATCGAGCTTCCGGCCCGCCGCGTCGACCCGGACTCGATCTACAGCGCCGAAGCCATCGCCAACGATCCGCCGCCGATCTTCGGCGGCGACGGGTTCGGCGGGGGCGACGACGTGCCGCTGTAGGGCGCGCGCGTCATCCGCGGATGACGTATTCCTTCAGCGTCGTCTCCACCACCTCCCACACCCCGCGGAACCCCGGGCGGATGATCCAGCTGTCGCCGGCGCCGAGGGTAACGCGGCTGCCGTCCTCGCCGGTCAGCACCGACAGGCCCGACAGGATGTGGACATATTCCCATTCGGCATAGTCCACCTGCCAGGCGCCCGGGGTGGATTGCCAGAGCCCGCAAGACAGGCCGTCGCGGTCCTCGATGGGCCAGTGGCTGTGGACGGGGTCGCCCTTCGTCACCCTGGCAGGTTGCGGGCGCTCGACCTCCGGCGAAATGCCGTCGCGGACGACGCGCAGGACAAGCGGGTGATCGGTCATGGCGGCCCTCCTGGCTGGACGGGGCATTGGCGCCGGGAGGGCCGTGCCCGTCAAGCCCCGGCCGATGCCAGCGAAACGTCTGGCGCGGCCCCGGGCCCCCCGGTATAACCACGCCACTGGACAAGACCGAGGGAGCCCTGCCGCATGAGCGTTTCCGCCCCCGCCCGCCCGGTGCTTCCCCCCGACATCCGCGCCCGAAAGGGCACCGCGCCGCTGGTCGTGCTGACGGCCTACTCGACCCCCTTCGCGCGACTGGTCGACCCGCATTGCGACGTGACCCTGGTGGGCGACAGTCTCGGGATGGTCGTCCACGGCCTGCCCTCGACCGTCGGCGTGACGTTGGAGATGATGATCCTTCACGGGCGCGCGGTGATGCGCGGTCTTGCACGGTCGATGGCGGTGATCGACATGCCCTTCGGCAGCTACGAGGAAAGCCCCGCCCAGGCTTTCCGCAACGCCAGCCGCATCATCGCCGAGACCGGCGCGCCGGCGGTCAAGCTGGAGGGCGGGCGGGCGATGGCCGAGACCGTCGCCTTCCTGACGGCGCGCGGCGTGCCGGTCATGGCCCATGTCGGGCTGACGCCGCAGTCGGTCAATACCCTGGGCGGCTACCGTGTTGTCGGCCGCGGCGCCGAGGCCGAGGCGCTGTTGGCCGATGCCCGGGCGGTGGCCGATGCCGGGGCCTTCTCGGTCGTGCTGGAAAAGGTGCCGGCGGCACTGGCCGCCCGGGTCACTGCCGAGATCGCCATCCCCACTATCGGGATCGGCGCCGGGTCGGGCTGCGACGGGCAGGTGCTGGTGCTCGACGACATGCTGGGGCTGTTCACCGACTTCCGGCCGAAGTTCGTCAAGCGCTACGGCGAACTGGCTGCCGCCGCCGATGCCGCCATCGCGGCCTACGCGGCCGAGGTGCGCGCGGGAACATTCCCCGGCCCCGAACATGCCTTCGGCGAGGATGCGCCGAAGGCCGCGGGCGCCGCGTGACCCCGCCGCCCGTCCTGCGCAGCGTCGCCGATCTGCGCCGGACGGTGACCGAATGGAAGACCCTGGGCCGGCGCGTCGGTGTGGTGCCGACCATGGGAGCTCTGCACGAAGGCCACCTGAGCCTCGTCCGCGTGGCACAGGGGCTGGCGGGGCGGGTGATCGTGACGATCTTCGTCAATCCCGCGCAGTTCAACAACCCGGACGATCTGGCGAAGTATCCGCGGACCGAAGCGGCCGACCTTGCCATGCTTGCCCCGCTTGGCGTCGATGCGGTCTTTGCCCCGCCGGCCGACGCGGTCTATCCCGCCGGCTTCGCCACATCCGTCACGGTCTCGGGCGTCGCCGACCCGCTGGAAGGCGAACATCGCCCCGGCCATTTCGCGGGTGTGGCGACCGTGGTGGCCAAGCTGTTCGGGATGACGCAGGCCGATGTCGCCTGTTTCGGCGAGAAGGACTGGCAACAGCTTGCCGTGATCCGCCGGATGGTGGCCGACCTCGACCTGCCGGTGCAGGTGGTGGGCTGCCCCACCCTGCGCGACCCCGACGGCCTGGCGATGAGTTCGCGCAACGCGAGGCTGTCGCCCGATGCCCGCGCCCGGGCGCCGATGCTTCACGCGGCGCTTCAGGCGGCCGCCGAAGCCCTGCGCGCCGGCGGGACGCCGGAGGCCGTGCTGGCACAGGCGCGTGGCGCCGTGCTGGCGGCCGGGTTCGCGGCGATCGACTACCTGGACCTGCGCGATGCCGCCACCCTCGGCCCGCCAGGCGCGGGGCCGCGCCGCCTGCTCGCGGCTGCCACGCTGGACGGGGTGCGCCTGATCGACAACATCGCCGCCTGACGCCTGCGGGCAGGCCGGTCAGCCACCGCTGCGCCCCACGCCCGGCAGCCGCGCGGGTTGCGGGCCGACGGGCCGACCGATGCCTTCCAGCACGCCGAGCGGCTTTCGCACCGTGGCACCGAGGCCACCGCGGCGCGGCTGCCAGACCTGCTTGGTCGCCTCGACCATGATCACGCCCCCCGCCCGCCAGGGCATGGCGCGGCGGCCCCACCGCTCCCAGGCATCCGCCGTGCGCAGCCAGAACCGCGCCTGGCTGGGCGGGGCGTACAGCGCCGACAGGCTGCGTTCCGGGGTGAAGCCGTGGCGGGCCAGCTGCGCCTCGAGCTGGCGCAGCGTGTAGGGCCTGCCGAAGCCGAAGGGCGTGCCGTCGCGCCGCGCCCAGAGGCCCGCCCGGGCCGGTACGATGAACACCGCGCGCCCCGCCGGCGCCAGCACGCGCCCCGCCTCGTCCAGCACCGCGCCGGGATGCTCCGACGTCTCCAGCCCGTGCAGCATCACCAGCTTTTCGACCGATCCGGTGGCCAGCGGCCAGGCGGTTTCCTCGCACAGGACCGACACGTTTTCCATTCCCACGGGCCAGGGCATGACGCCCTGCGGCGCGGGCATCAGCGCCACGACACGACGTGCCTCGGCCAGGAAGGGTCGCAGAAGCGGTGCGGCAAAACCGAAACCCGCCACCGTCTGGCCGCGGTGGTCGGCCCACATCGCCGTCAGCGGATCGCGGATCGCCCGCTGCGCCACGCGTCCGAGCGGCGTGCGGTAGTAGAAGCTGCGCAGGTCGAGAACGTCGAGGTGCATTGCGGTCCGGTGGCGGGCGGGCAAGGATGCGTGCAGGATAGGCAAGGTAGGGGAGCAAGGCCATGACAATCGAGATCGTCACCGTGCCCTGCCTGGCCGACAACTTCGCCTACATCGTGAAGGGGTCGGGCGAGGGCGAGGTCGCCCTTGTCGACGCGCCCGAGGCCGGACCCATCGTCGCGGCGCTGGAGGCGCGGGGCTGGTCGCTGGGGGCCATCCTGATCACGCATCACCACCACGACCATGTGGGCGGCGTGGGGGAACTGCGTGCACGCTACGGGGCCAAGGTCGTGGGACCCGCGGCCGAGGCCGGTAGGCTGCCGCCTCTCGACCGTGCCGTGGAGGACGGCGACACCATGGGCGCAGGGTCTTTCCGGTCGGTCGTCATGGCCGTGCCGGGCCACACCCTGGGCCATGTCGCCTATCACTTCCCCGAGGCGCAGGCGGTATTCACCGCCGACAGCCTGATGGCCTGCGGCTGCGGCCGGGTGTTCGAGGGCACGCCCGCGCAGATGTGGGACAGCCTGGTCCGGCTGGCGGCGCTGCCACCGGAAACGCGGGTCCATTCGGGGCACGACTACCTGGACGGCAACATCCGCTTCGCCATGACGCTTGAACCGGACAATTCCGATCTTATCTTGCGTCGGGATCGGGTTGGCGCAATCCGCCGCGCGGGCAAAGTGGCGATGCCATGGGCGCTGTCGGAAGAGCTTGCCACCAACCCATTCCTGCGCGCGGGTCTGCCCGCAATGAAGGCCCGGATGGGCCTGCCCGATGCGCCCGATGCCGATGTTTTCGCCGCGATGCGCGCGGCGAAGGACAGATTTTGAACTGCCCCGAGTCTGTATTGTCACATTTTGCGGCGATGCCCAAGGAAACCGCAACTCCGCCCAACATTGGGCTTGAAGCGCAGCGAAAACAACCGAAGTTTAACGGTCATGAGGCCAGGCTCTGGCAGGGTGATCTCCCCCCGCCCGGACCGCAGGACAGGAGCACCAAGACGTGCCGTCATTCTCGCAAACCCTCGAGCAGGCCATCCACGGCGCCCTGGCCCTCGCCAATGCGCGCCGCCACGAACTCGCCACCCTGGAGCACCTGCTTCTGTCGCTGATCGACGAACCCGATGCCGCGCGGGTCATGAAGGCCTGTTCCGTGAACCTGGACGAGCTTCGCAAGACGCTGCAGGACTTCATCGACGACGACCTGTCGACTTTGGTGACGGATGTGGAGGGGTCCGAGGCGGTGCCGACCGCGGCCTTCCAGCGCGTGATCCAGCGCGCCGCGATCCATGTTCAGTCGTCAGGCCGCACCGAGGTGACAGGGGCCAATGTGCTGGTCGCGATCTTCGCCGAACGGGAATCGAACGCGGCCTATTTCCTGCAGGAACAGGACATGACCCGCTATGACGCGGTGAACTTCATTGCGCATGGCGTGGCCAAGAACCCCGCCTACGGCGAAAGCCGCCCGGTGACCGGGGCCGACGAGGCGCAGGAAACGCCCAAGGCCGAGGCGGGCGAGGCCAAGGAAAGCGCGCTGTCGAAATATTGCGTGGACCTCAACACCAAGGCGCGCAAGGGCGACGTGGACCCGCTGATCGGCCGCGAACCCGAGGTGGAACGCTGCATCCAGGTGCTGTGCCGCCGGCGCAAGAACAACCCGCTCCTGGTGGGTGACCCCGGCGTGGGCAAGACCGCCATCGCCGAGGGCCTTGCCTGGAAGATCGTCAAGCACGAGGTGCCGGACGTGTTGTCGGGCGCCACGATCTACAGCCTCGACATGGGGGCGCTTCTGGCCGGCACCCGCTACCGCGGCGATTTCGAGGAGCGGCTGAAGGCCGTGGTGAAGGAGATGGAGGAGCATCGCGACGCGATCCTCTTCATCGACGAGATCCACACGGTGATCGGCGCCGGGGCGACCTCGGGCGGGGCGATGGATGCCTCGAACCTGCTCAAGCCCGCGCTGCAGGGCGGCAAGCTGCGCTGCATGGGCTCGACGACCTACAAGGAATTCCGCCAGCACTTCGAGAAGGACCGCGCGCTGAGCCGGCGGTTCCAGAAGATCGACGTGAACGAGCCCTCGGTCGAGGATTCGGTCAAGATCCTGATGGGGCTGAAACCCTATTTCGAACAGCACCACGACCTGCGCTACACCTCCGAGGCGATCCGCTCGGCGGTCGAACTGGCCGCGCGCTACATCCATGACCGCAAGCTGCCCGACAAGGCCATCGACGTGATCGACGAGGCCGGTGCGGCGCAGCACCTGCTGGCGGAATCGAAGCGGCGCAAGACCATCGGCCCGAAGGAGATCGAGGCCGTGGTGGCCAAGATTGCCCGCATCCCGCCCAAGACGGTCAGCAAGGACGATGCCGAAACGCTGCGCGACCTGGAAAAGACGCTCAAGCGCGTGGTCTTCGGCCAGGACAAGGCGGTCGAGGCGCTGTGCTCGGCCATCAAGCTGGCCCGCGCCGGCCTGCGCGAACCCGAAAAGCCCATCGGCAACTACCTGTTTGCGGGCCCCACGGGCGTCGGCAAGACGGAGGTTGCCAAGCAGCTGGCGTCCTCGCTGGGGCTGGAACTCTTGCGCTTCGACATGTCGGAGTACATGGAGAAGCACGCCGTCAGCCGCCTGATCGGTGCGCCGCCCGGCTATGTGGGCTTCGACCAGGGCGGCCTGCTGACCGACGGCGTGGACCAGCACCCGCATTGCGTCCTTCTGCTCGACGAGATCGAGAAGGCGCACCCGGATGTCTACAACATCCTGTTGCAGGTGATGGACCACGGCAAGCTGACCGACCACAACGGCCGGCAGGTCGATTTCCGCAACGTGATCCTGATCCTGACCACGAATGCGGGGGCGTCCGACATGGCCAAGGCCGCCATCGGATTCGGCCGCGAACGGCGCACGGGCGAGGACCAGGTCGCGATCGAGCGGCTCTTCACACCCGAGTTCCGCAACCGGCTCGACGCCGTCATCTCCTTCGCGCCGCTGGCCAAGGAGACGATCATGCAGGTGGTCGAGAAGTTCGTGCTGCAGCTCGAGGCCCAGCTGATGGACCGCGGCGTGCATATCGAACTGACGCCCGAGGCGGCCGCCTGGCTGGGTGACAAGGGCTACGACGACAAGATGGGTGCCCGGCCGCTGGCGCGTGTGATCCAGGAGAACGTGAAGAAACCGCTGGCCGAGGAACTGCTGTTCGGCAAGCTGGTGAAGGGCGGCGTGGTGCGCGTGACCGTCAAGGACGACGCCATCGCGCTCGAGGTCGAAGGGCCGCAGAAGCCGCGGCTGACAGGCTCCAAGCCGCCGCTGCTGACGGCCGAGTGACGTCGGGGCGGGGCTGTCCACAGCCCCGCCCGGGCGACCATCCTGGCCCTCGCCGCCGCGCGCGGCGAGGTCGCATTGACCCAAAGCGAAAAGTATTCCGCCCATCCGTGCCGGCGGCCGAACGGGCTCTGGCTGCTCGTCAGCGGTGACCCGCCGGCCGGCGACGCGGATATCCGACAGGTCAGCGAGGACGACGTGCTGACGCACATCTCTTGGCGCGCGCGCGAAAGGCTGGGCCGCCATGGCCCCGACGACGGCAGCGTGACCTGGCACGACGTGCCGGCCTGGCTGCGCGAAAGCCACATCTGACCCGCGCCGGGCGGCCGGGGCAGGGGGCGCTGCCCCCCTCCGGGGCTTCGCCCCGCCCCCCGGGGTATTTTGGCCAAGATGAAACGGGGCGCCCTTTCATCTTGGGGAAAATATCCTCGGGGGGTGCGCGGGGCGGAAAGCCTCCCGTGCGCCGGTCCCCTCAGCGCTCGGTCAGCTTCAGCTCGATCCGGCGGTTGGCGGCCCGTGCCTCGGGGCTGTCGCCCGCGGCCACCGGGCGCCATTCGCCGAAGCCGGTCGCGGCCATGCGTTCGGGCGGGAAGCCGAGGTCGTCCTGCATGAAGCGCACAACCGACAGCGCACGCGCCTGGCTCAGCGCCCAGTTGTCGGCAAACGCGCCGGCGCCTGACAGGGGCACATTGTCGGTGTGGCCGTCCACCCGAAGGATCCAGTCGATATCGTCCGGAATGGCGCCCGCCACCTCGGCCAGCGTGGCCGCGACGCCGGCGATCTGCGCGCGCCCCTCGGGCGAAAGGTCGGCCTCGCCGGGGCGGAACAGCACCTCGGACGAAAAGACGAAGCGGTCGCCGACGATGCGAACGCCCTCGCGGCCGCCGAGAAGCTGACGCAACTGGCCGAAGAACTCGGACCGGTAGCGTTCGAGGTCCTGTTTCTCGGCCTCCACGCGCGCGCGTTCCGCGGCCTCCATCTGCGCGCGGCGACGTTCCTCGGCCGCGACCTGCGCCAGCGCCGCGTTCAGGTCGCGCCCCAGCGTCTCGATGCGCACCTGTGCGGCGCTGTCGCGGGCGGAAGAGTCGTCCAGAAGCGCCTGAAGCGCGGACAGCTGGGCGCGCAGTTCGGCCACCTGTGCGTTGAGCGCGGCCACCCGGCGCGATGCCGCCAGAACCTCCTCGTTGCGTTGCGCCAGAACCGTCTGCGCGGCATCGAGCAGCCCCTGGCGGACGGTCACGGATTGCGAGGCCCGGCCCGCCGCGGCCAGCGCGGCCTCGGCGCGGGCTCGTTCCTCGGCGGCCAGCGTCTCTGCTGCGGCCAGAAGGGTCAGCGTTTCCTCGGCCCGACGCCGCTGATCCTCCAGCGCCATCGTCATCGCGGTCAGTTCGGCATCGGCCGCGGCGAGCCGCGCGCGCAGCGCCTCGGCGGCCGCAGCCTCGGCCAGGCGCGCCTTCTCCTCCTCGGTCAGGGCGCCTTGCGCCTCGGCCAGTCGTGCCCTCAGCGCCTCGGCGGCCGCGGCCTCGGCCAGGCGCGCCTTCTCCTCCTCGCCGAGGGCGCCCTGCACCGCGGCCAGCCGGGCGCGCAGCGCTTCGGCCCCGGCGGCTTCGGCCAGCCTTGCGCGCTCCACTTCCGTCAGTCGGGCCTCGGCCCCGGCCAGCCGTTCCCGCAGGTCGCCGGCGGTGGCGCTGCCCTCGGCCAGCGCGCGCGCCAGCTCCGCCGTCAGCCCCTCGACCGCTGTGCGCAGCCCGTCGCGCTCGGCAGCCAGACGCGCCGCTTCGGCTGCGCCCTGGTCGCGCGCGGCGTCCAGCGCGGCCAGCGCCGCGGCGAGACTGGTTTCGCCCTCGTTCACGGTGCTGCGCAGTTCGGCGACCAGCGCCTCCAGCGCCTCGGCACGGGCGGCGGCAAGGCGCGCAGCTTCCTGGCCCGCGTCAACTTCGGCCCGCGCGGCGGCGAGGGCAAGGTTCAGCGCCTCCTGTTCGGTCATCAGCCGATCGCGTGCGACTTCAAGTTCCGCCGCAGTGGCCGCCAGCCTTGCGCCCTCGCCCTCCAGCCGCGCGCGGTCGGCCAGAAGAGCGGCGACCTGCGCCTCGAATCCGGCGATGCGGCTGCCCGCGGCGGCCAGATCGGCCTCGCGCGCCGACAGCGCGGCAGCCAGTGTGACGATGCGCGCGGCCTGGTCGCGCCCTTCGGCCTCGGCATCGGCCAGCCCGGCAGTCAGGCGACCGACCTCGTCCGTCAGCACCCCGGCCCGTGCGCGCTCGAGCCCGAGCGCGTCGGCAAGGTCCGCAACCTGCGCCGACAGCGCGTCCAGTTCGGACCCCTGCGCGCTGATCGTGTCGCGCAGCACCGACTGCACGATCATGAAGATCGACAGGACGAACATCACGACCAGCAGAAGCGCCGTCATCGCATCGACAAAACCGGGCCAGCTCGCGCCGGCCATCCGCCCCCCGGTGCGCCGGGACAGCGCCATGGCCTAGCGCCCTGCCGGAGGGGTGCCGCGGCCCAGCTGGCGCACGGCCGCCGTCAGCACCGCGAGGTCGGTGCGCAGGTCGGCCACGGCCTCCTGCCGGCCGGCCGACAGTTCCTCGAGAATGCGCAGAAGCTGCACGTCGATCGACCGCAGGCGCATCCGGCTTTCGGCGTCGGGCCCGCCCTCGGACGCCTGACCGGTCAGGGCGGCTGCCGCCGTCTCCTGCGCGTCGGCGATCCGCAGCAGAAGGGCCGAGGCCGGCGCGTCGGTTTCCAGCCTTTGCGCCAGCCGCTCGATGGCGCCGGCGAGCTTCACCACACGTTCGTCGGCCAGGGCGCGCGCCGCCTCGCCCCGCGCAACGAGGGCCAGCATCGCCTCCATCTGCGTCTCGACCCGCGCGGTGTAGTCGGCCAGCGCGCCGGCAACGGCCCCGGCATCGCCCGTGGCCTCGCCCCCGTCGCCGGCCAGTCCGAGGCGGGTGATCGTCGAGGTCCATTCCTCGAGTTCGCGATAGAAACGGTTCTGGCCGTGTCCGGCGAACAGTTCCAGAAGCCCCACGACCAGCGACCCGGCCAGACCGAGGAGCGACGAGGAAAACGCCGTGCCCATCCCGCCCAGCTGCGCCTCGAGGCCCCCCATCAGCTTGTCGAAGACCTGCACGCCGGTCTCGCCCTCTTGCGGGGCAAGCGCGCGGATGGTGTCCACCACGGCCGGAACGGTGGTGGCGAGGCCGTAGAAGGTTCCCAGAAGCCCCATGAGGATCAGCAGGTTGACGATGTAGCGCGTGATGTCGCGCGCCTCGTCGATGCGCGTCGCCACGCTGTCGAGGATCGACCGCTGGGAAGTCGAAGAGATCGCCATGCGCGACTGCCGGCCCGACAGAAGGGCTGCGAGCGGCGCCAGCAGCCGCGGCGCATCGGCGGCGTCGGTACCGGGGCGGCCGGCAGCAAAACCCTCGATCCAGCGGACCGAGGCGATCAGCTGCACGACCTGCCACATGCAGGCCAGAACCCCGACCAGGAACACCACCCCGATCGCGCCGTTGAGCACGAGGTTGGCGCGGGCGAGGTCGAGGATCTGCCCCTGTCCGACCCAGACGCCCGCCGCCACCAGTCCGATGACCGACAGCATCAGAACGATCTGGCGCACCGGCTGGGTGAAGGCCGGCCGGGGGGCTGCCTGCCGGTCTCCTCCGCCCGCGATGCCGCCTGCCACGCTCACCCCCAGCCCCCCGATCAGGTCGCGCGAACCTTAGGCCGGCAGGCCCCCGCCGCACAACCGTGGCCGTCCCCGGCGGGTATCACATGCGGCGGAGTTGCCGCACACGGGCCGCCAGCGCCGCAAGGTCGGCATCGGCGATGCCAAGGTCGTCAAGATGCGCGACGGTGGCGAACAGGTAGTCCGCATTCGGTCCCCGCCCGCCCGTCGCGCGCGCGATGATCTGCGCCTGTTCCTCGGCCGGCAGCCCGCCGCAATACTGCACATGCACGGGGTCGATCACATAGACGAGCGCGCGCAGGCCGCCTGCAGCCGTCTCGATGTCCACCCATTCCTCGAGATAGGCCGAGGAGATCAGCTCGCGTTCGCGCAGGGCCGCCAGAGTGGCCTGCTCGGCCCCTCCGGTCACGCGGAAGGCGACGCCGTCGCAATACGCCTGCGCATCGCGGTCGAGCGCCAGCACCAGCCCCGGCGCCTCGGGCGTGCCGCGGTGGTGGATCGAGCGCATGCAGAACCCCCGCCGCCAGCCCCGCGCCCGCGCCAGCCGCCGTTCGGCTACCGGGAACCCGGGGTCCCAGATGAGCGAGCCATAGCCGAATACCCAGAGCGCCCCGTCCATCGCTGGCCCTTTCCCCGCGCGCGCACTAGAACCGGCCGCGCGGGCGAAGGAAAGGGGGCGCGGGATGCGCTGGCTTCTCTGGGTCGTGGTGGCGGCGGGGCTGATCTGGTCTGGCGTCTGGTATGCGGCTTCCGTGGCGCTCGACCGTGCCGCGCGGCAGGCGGTGGCCGCGGCCGGCGCACAGGGGCTGATCGTGGCGGAGGAAGGCATTGCCGTGCGCGGCTTTCCCAACCGGCTCGACCTGACGGTGACGGCGCCGCGGCTGGCCGATCCGGTGACGGGCGCGGCATGGCAGGCGCCCTTCGTGCAACTGTTCGCGCTGGTCTATCGCCCCTGGCATCTGATCGCGGCCCTGCCGGCGGGCCAGCGGCTGACACTGGCTGACGGCACCGCGATGGTGGTCGAGGCGGGCAGGCTGCAGGCCAGTGTCGTGCTGGAACCCGTCTCGGCCCTGCCGCTGGACCGGGCGGTGCTGGCGGGCGAAGGGCTGGCGCTGGTTCTGGAACGGCCCGAGGCCGCACCTGCCGCCCTCGCCGCATCCCGCCTGAACCTAGCCATGCGGCGCGACCCGTCGCGCGCCGGCTGGCATGAGATCGGGCTCGTGGTCGCGGACCTCGCTCCCGACGCCGCGGTCATGGCGGCACTGCCGCCCGGTGCCGGCCTGCCCCCGGCCATCGGGGCCATCCGCCTGCGCGCCTTTGCCGGCCTGACGGCGCCGCTCGACCGTTTCGCGGGCGAAACGCGCCCGCGACTGACGGCGCTCGAGTTGCGTGAGGCCAGCCTGCGCTGGGGCGCGCTGACAGTGACGGCAGAAGGGGCGGTGGTGGCCGATGCGGCAGGGCAGGCCGAGGGGCGCATCGACATCCGCATCGAACCCTGGCCGCTGGCGCTCGATGCGGCGGTGGCGGCCGGGCTGATCCGCGCCGAACTGGCGCCCACATGGGCCGAACTTGCCCGCCGTCTTGCCGAAACCTCGCCCGATCCTGCCCGGCTGGACCTGCCCTTGACCTTCGCGCGCGGCCGTACGGCGATCGGTCCGCTGCCGCTCGGCCCCGCACCGTTTCTGGCGCCTGCGGCGGGCGGCTGATCTCTCGGCCGCTCATCGGAGCCCTTGCGGGCCGTCCTCGCGCCGGTCGGAAGCGCGCCCCTGCGGGGGGCCGCGCGGGGGCCAACGGGGCCCGTTTCAGCCCCGCCATTCGCCCCGCGCGCGGATCGCACTGGACGAGGCCTTGACCATCGGCAATGCGACGAAGGCCCAGGCCGGCGCCCGCGCCCGGGCAAGACCGCGGTGCGAGGTCTGCGCCACGCGGAAGGCTCGCGCCGCGGGCGCAGACAATGCCCGTGCCCCGTGGCCCGGGCGCGCGGCGACTGCCACCGGCACCATGCGGAGGATGGCACGCCAGCGGTCCCAGCGGTGGAACTGCGCCAGGTTGTCGGCCCCCATCAGCCAGACGAAGCGCACGCCGGGATAGTGCCGCCGCAGCCCCGCCAGCGTTGCGGCGGTGAACCGCGTGCCCATCCGCGCCTCGACATCGCTGAGCGTCACGCGTGGATGGTCCATCACCCTCCGGGCCCGCGCCAGCCGGTCGGCCAGCGGTGCCGGGCCCCGGGGTTTCAGCGGGTTACCGGGCGAGACCAGCCACCAGACGGCATCGAGGCGAAGCCGCTTCAGCATCTCGCGCGTCACATGGACATGGCCCTCGTGCGCGGGGTCGAAGGACCCCCCCAGAAGGCCGATCGCCTGCCCCCGCGCCGCCCTGGGCCAGCCCTGCCGCATCCTGCTCCGCCCCACGCCGTTCCGGGCGCCGATCTGGCGCGGGGCGGGCGGCGAAGTCAACGCCCCCGCTTGCGGCAGCCGTCCCGGCCGGGCAGGTTGCCGGCATGGCGCCCCTGCCCGATATCCACCCTGCCGACCCCGACAGCCCCGCCGCGGCAGCCTGCCTTGCCGCCTATTTCACCGAACTTGCCGCGCGTTTTCCCGAAGGATTCGACCCCGGCCCCGGCCCGCATGGCGCGGCCTTCCGCCCGCCCGCCGGGGCCTTCCTGCTGGCCGAGGGCAGGCTCGGCTGCGTCGGACTGTCCGAAGGGCCGGATGGATCGACGCTGGAGGTCAAGCGCCTCTGGGTCGCGCCCGTCGCGCGCGGCACGGGGCTCGCCCGCCGCCTGATGGGGGCGGCCGAGGATGCAGCCCGCGCCACGGGTGCGGCACGGCTGGTGCTGGACACGCATCCGTCGCTGGCCGAAGCCATCGCCTTCTACACCCGCGAAGGCTGGCAGCCGATCCCGCGCTACAACGACAACCCCTACGCCGGCCACTGGTTCGCGAAGGCGCTTGGCGCCGCCCCGCCCGCGGGCTAGAACCCCGGCCGTCACCGGCATCGCAGGGGTTCGTCATGGCCAGCTATCAGTACGTCTATCACATGGACGGGGTGTCCAAGACCTATCCCGGCGGCAAGAAGGTGTTCGAGAACATCCGCCTGAACTTCCTGCCCGGGGTCAAGATCGGGGTCGTCGGCGTCAACGGCTCGGGGAAATCGACCCTGCTGCGCGTCATGGCCGGGATGGACAAGGACTTCACCGGCGAGGCCTGGGCGGCCAAGGGCGCGCGCGTGGGCTACCTGCCGCAGGAGCCGCAGCTCGACCCCGGGCTCGACGTGCGCGGCAACGTGATGCTGGGGGTGGCGGCCAAGCAGGCCAAGCTCGACCGCTACAACGAACTGGCCGTCAACTACTCGGACGAGACCGCGGAGGAGATGGCCAGTCTTCAGGACGAGATCGACGCCGAGAACCTGTGGGACCTCGACAGCCAGATCGACGTGGCAATGGAGGCACTGCGCTGCCCGCCCGACGATGCCGGTGTCGAAACCCTGTCAGGCGGCGAGAAGCGGCGCGTGGCGCTGTGCAAGCTTCTGCTCGAAGCGCCCGACATGCTGCTCCTGGACGAACCGACCAACCATCTCGATGCCGAAACCATCGCCTGGCTGCAGAAGCACCTGATCGAATACACGGGCACGATCCTGATCGTCACCCACGACCGCTATTTCCTCGACGACATCACCGGCTGGATCCTCGAGTTGGACCGCGGCCGCGGCATCCCCTACGAGGGGAACTATTCCAGCTGGCTCGAACAGAAGGCCAAGCGTCTGGCGCAGGAGGCGCGCGAGGACCGCGCGAAGCAGAAGGTGCTGGAGCGCGAACTGGAATGGATCCGCGCCGGCGCCAAGGCGCGGCAGGCCAAGCAGAAGGCGCGGATCAACGCCTACAACGAGATGGCCGCTCGCACCGAGCGCGACAGGATATCCACCGCGCAGATCATCATCCCCAACGGCCCGCGCCTGGGCGGCAAGGTGATCGAGGTCGAGGGGCTGAAGAAGGCCATGGGCGACAAGCTCCTGATCGAGGACCTGTCGTTCAGCCTGCCGCCGGGCGGCATCGTCGGCGTGATCGGCCCCAATGGTGCGGGCAAGTCCACCCTGTTCCGCATGCTGACCGGGGAACTGGCACCCGACGCGGGCACGATCACCATGGGCGACACCGTCAGCCTCGCCTATGTGGACCAGTCGCGCGACGCGCTCGACGCGAACAAGACGGTGTGGGAGGAAATCTCCGACGGCCTCGAGGTGCTGGAACTGGGCGACGCCACGATGAACAGCCGCGCCTATTGCGGGGCCTTCAACTTCAAGGGCGGCGACCAGCAGAAG
Source organism: Paracoccaceae bacterium (assembly GCA_035324325.1). Classification (GTDB taxonomy): domain Bacteria; phylum Pseudomonadota; class Alphaproteobacteria; order Rhodobacterales; family Rhodobacteraceae; genus DAOLBY01. Next base: position 18,650 of record DAOLBY010000015.1, read on the forward strand.
AAGGTGGGCCTTCTGTCCGGGGGCGAGCGCAACCGGGTGCACATGGCCAAACTGCTGCGCCGGGGCGGCAACGTGCTGCTGCTCGACGAACCGACGAACGACCTCGACGTGGAGACGCTGCAGGCGCTCGAGGCCGCGCTCGAGGACTTCGCGGGCTGCGCGGTGATCATCAGCCACGACCGCTTCTTCCTTGACCGGCTCTGCACCCACATCCTCGCCTTCGAGGGCGAGGCGCATGTGGAATGGTTCGAGGGCAACTTCGAGGCCTACGAGGAGGACAAGATCAGGCGTCTGGGGCCGGACTCGGTGGAGCCGAAGCGGGTGAAGTACAAGAAGTTCGCCCGCTAAATAAGAAAGGGAGGGGAAGCCCCCCTCCCTTCGCACGAAAATCGTGGGCGATGCTTAGGCGCAGGCCAACATCATCGTCCCGGCGTAGTTCGAGGCGTGAGCCTTGCCGTTCCCTTCGCGAGCGATCACGTCAGGATCGCGACGCACGACCTCCTTCACGGCAGCAGAACCGATCCAAGCCTTGAGAGGCGACTCCTGACGGCTCGCCGCGATTTTCATGAGCGCGATCTGCTTGTCACGATTCATCATGTCTCGTCCTCTCTTCCCTTCTTGCGGACACCGACCCATAGCACACTTCCCAAGAATTCGTCTACACGACGCAGTTCAAAGTCATGTGCTACAGCATTCGCAACGATCCCCAGCATAGACGCTAGCTGCGAATCATGGCGATATGATGGAACGTAGATATGGAACATTTCCAAGTTCTCAATAGTCAAGATCGCTCGTGCGGCGAACGAAGTAGCTACACAGTACGACAGCCACACCTCCTGAGGTAACCGCTCCAAAGCTTCCTCAAGTCGATAATCGTGAAGCTCGTCGCTCCGCGGGTCGAAGATGTACAAACCAAGACTGAGCTCCTTAGTGTCATCATGTCCAGGGAGGAACACAGAACACGCTGTTGCACCAACATAGGTCCCCTCCGCGTCATCCTTCGCGAAAGGAACGATGACGAGAGTGGCCCCCCCTTCCCGGACCGGGAAGACTGAGACCGTTTCTCCATCCCTGTAAACTACCCGTACCGCCAATCTGCGCCCCCTTCACCAAAGAACGGCCACGTGTGCCAGCAAACTTTTACCGCGCTACACAATAGGTTACCAACCTGAAGCGCTCAAGGAAAGTGCTGAACGTGCCATATGTGGCAATGCGCATCAAGCGTAGGCGGGCGATCAACGCTTAGCTTGATTGCCAAATTTTTCCTTCACTGACCCGACAGGTGCACGCCTTACCCCGCGCCGCGCCGGGCGCCATCGCCGCACCCGGCCGTAGCCCCTTCCCCCGCCCGCGCCGGCCCCTACACTCGCCCCATGTTCGTCGTCGCCCCCACGACCGTCTGGAACCCCGGCGCACTCGAGGTTCGCGAACTGCCGCGGCGGATCGGCGGGCGGGTCACGGTCTGGCCCGTGGGCGGCGGCCTGCGGCTCTGGGCGCGGGTGGTGTTCGAGGTGGAGCTGCTGCGCTACCTCGCGGCCCTTCTGCCCTTCGCCCTCGGCGCGCTGGTCTGGCAGGATCAGGCGCTGGCCATCGCGCAGGCGCCGCTGCTGATGTTCCTCGTCGTCTATGCGGCCGAGACGAAGCTGATGCGCCTGTCGCCGGAGGCCCGCAAGGCGCTGATCGATGAGGCCGGCACGGATCGCGCGCTGGACCTGCTGCGGGTGCGGGCGCGGGCCATCCTGACGCGGATCGCGGCGGGGCGGGGGCTGACGGGCGGTGCGCTGCGGCTGGTGGTGGAACAGTCGGAACTGGCGCGGGTGGCGCCGCTGACCTGGGTCTCGGTCCAGTCCGAGGAGGGGCCCGAGGTGATGCGCCTGACGCCGGAAGAGGTGGCGCTGGTGCGCGACACGCTGTTCGCCGCGCCGCTGGACGAACGCACCCTCCAGCGCGTGAACCAGCGCGAGGGGGTCTTCCTGCGCGAGGAACGGCTGGAGGCGCGCGAGGTCTCGGCCCATGCGCGCCTTGCCGCGCTGATGGGCTAGCGACCGATCTCGAGCACACGGCCGAAGGGCGGGGGCCCGGGCGGCGGGTCGGGCACGGCCCAGACGACCGGAAAGCGGGGCTTCGGCCCGCAGGGCCCGTCAAGATCGGTCAGCACCACGGCGAGCGATGGCGCAAGCCGCCCGGCCGCGGCCAGCGCAGGCGCGAAATCGGTGCCGCCGCCCGTGCGCATTGGGGCCGTCAGTGCCGCCCGCAGCGCGCCGGGGTCGAGCCGGCGGGGCGCCTCGGGCGCCTCGTCGAAGGAGATCAGGTGGACCTCGGCGATGGACCGGCGCGCAGCACTCTCGACTTCGGCCAGAAACAGCGCCCTGAGGTCAGCGGCCACGGAGGACGAGGTGTCGAGCAGGATCGCCAGCCGCGGCGCCGGGCGGTTGCGCGCGCTGCCCGGCTGGAAGGCCGGCGGCGGGGCGCCGGCGGCGGCGGCATGGGCATCGCGCGCCAGCCAGGCGCGGGCGGGGCGCAGGGCGGCGGGTGCGGGAAGGGGCAGAGGGGCGCGCGCGAGCCAGCCGCGCAGCACCACCTCCCAGGGCAGGCGCGGCTGCGGCAGGTCGGCGAGCACCCCGGCCAGCGTGCCGATCCCCCGCCCGGCCATGCGCCCGGCCTCCATCGCCCGGGTCAGATGCGCGCGCCAGTCGTCCTCGGCGGTGTCCCCCTCGTCGCCCGCGCGCCGCCCGGCGCCTTCGGGGTCGAGGTCAGGGGCAAAGCCCTGCGCGGCGGCGTGGTCACGCGCCCGCGCGCTGGCCCCCTCGCCCGCGCCGCGCAGCCGAAGGTATAGCTTGTCGGCGTCCCATTCGGCCAGCGCCGCGCGGGGTGGGGCGATCTGGCCAAGCGCGGCCTCCAGAAGCCCCGTCAGCCGAAGGGCCGGGCGTGGCAGGGCCTGACCCGCCAGCAAGAGCGCCTCGTTCACGATGGCATCGGCGGCCAGCGTCCAGAGCACGGGGTCGAACCCCGCCCCCATCCGCCCCGCCATGGCCTGCATCCGCGCCCCGTGGCGCAGCGCCACATGCAGGATGTGGTGCGCGGCCAGACCCGCCGCCTCGTGCCGCGGCAGGCGGTCGAAGGCGGGGCCGTAGTGGATGGTGTCACCCGCGGTGCGCGCCGCCTGCGGCCCCGGCCCGTCGCGGTGCGCGCACCACAGGGCCAGCGCGGCAAGCGCCGGGTCGCCCTCGGCCAGATGGGCAAGCGCGGGGGCGGCACGGGCGGAATGGACCGTCACGCCAGCCCCATCGCCCGCCGGCATAGGCGCGGTAGGCGGCGGAGGCCAGGAACAGATCCTGCCAGTCCGCCTCCAGCGCCTTGCGGATCAGCATCTCGAAGCCGTGGGTGGCAAGCTCGGCCAAAGGCAGGGTGGCCAGGTCGGGCCGCCGCGCCCCGAGGTCGCGCAGCCCCGCCATGATCTCGATGGCGGCGGGCAGCGTCTCGCGGTCGGCCACGGCGACCAGGGCATAGGCGAGCGCGGTCAGCCCGTGCATCGTGGCGGGATACATCCGGTCGCGGTCGGAGCCCTTGGCGGCCAGCATGTCCTGCACCTGCACGGTGGCCGCGATCTCGCCTGCCACCAGCGCGAATTCGGCCGCCGCGGCCTCGCCCACGACCCCTGCGATCAGGATGTCGCGCAGCCGACGGTCGGGCACCTGCGCCATGATCTCGGCCACCCGCGCCCAGGATCGCGGCGTGCAGGCGATCGCCTCGCCCCGGCGCAGCGCCGTCTCGGTCGTCTCCAGCAGGTCGGGCCGGGTGGACAGGAAGGCGATGACGGCCGGGTGCAGCCCGCGCGGCTGGGCATAGCCCGCGATCCAGTCCTGCGCCTCGGCCCGCACCAGCAGGTGGATCAGGCGGTCGGACAGGGCGGTGCCCATGTCATAGGCGACCGCGCCGTCCTCGACCGCATTGCCGGCGGCCACCAGGAACACGCTGTCCGGCAGGGCGTGCCGGCCCACCCGACGCTCCTGCAACAGGCCATAGACGGCGGGCTGGATCGCCGGCGGTGCCGCGGTCAGTTCGTCAAGGAACAGGATCGCCGGGCGCGCGGGGTCGTCGGGCAGGTCCTCGGGCCGGTACCAGACGGTGCGGCGCGTCGCGTGGTCGTAGTAGGGCAGGCCGCGCAGGTCGGCCGGGTCGATCGTGGTCAGGCGCAGGTCGAACAGCAGGCTGCCGGTCTCGGCCGCCAGCTGCGCCACGATCTCGGACTTTCCCACGCCGGGCCGGCCGTGCAGCATGAAGGCCGCGCGCATTCCCCCTGCGGCCTGCCCGCGGAAGCCCGCACGCAGCACCTCGAGCGCCTGCCCGGCCGACACAGGGCGCGTGTTGATGGCCATGGCGTCCCCTCCCCGCCCCCCGATCCTATGGCGGGAAGGGCGCGAGGCAAGCCGCCGTCAGGTCCGCCGGCCGGCGAAACGCGCCTGCCAGTCGGTGCGCTCCTCGTCGGTGATCTTGCGGAACAGGTTTTCCGGCACGTCGAACGGGTGCCCGGCGGGCAGATGCGCCAGCGCTGCGGCCACATCGCCGGGCCAGGTCCAGTCGTCGCAGTGCAGCGCGGCCATCATGGCCGCCGAGGCATCGGGGATGAAGGGGCGCGACAGGATCGCGTAAAGCCGGATCAGGTTCATCGCCAGCCGCACCTGAGCCGCGGCCTGCGCCGGGTCGGTCTTGACCACCGACCAGGGCGCCGCAGCCTGCAGGTATTCGTTGCCCGCCACCCAGATCGCCCGCAGCTCCTGCGCCGACCGGCGCACCTCGATCGCCTCCATCGCCGTCTCGTAGGCCGCGAGGCGCGCCGACAGGTCCCTGGCCAGCGCCTGCTCGCGCTCGCCCCAGGCGCCGCCTTCGGGCAGGGCCTCGCCGAACTTCGACCGCGCGAACTTGGTCACGCGGCTGACGAGGTTGCCCAGAACATCGGCCAGGTCCTTGTTCACCCCGGCCTGGAAATTCTCCCAGGTGAATTCGCTGTCCGCACTTTCGGGGGCGTGCGACAAGAGCCACCAGCGCCAGTAGTCGGCCGGCAGGATGGACAGCGCCTGGTCCATGAACACGCCGCGGCCCTGGCTGGTGGAAAACTGCCCGCCGTCATAATTGAGGTAGTTGAAGGACTTGATGTAGTCCACGAGCTTCCAGGGCTCGCCCGACCCCATGATGGTGACGGGGAAGGACAGGGTGTGGAAGGGCACGTTGTCCTTGCCCATGAACTGGACATAGCGCACGTCCTCCGCGCCCTCGTCCGTGCGCCACCATCGCCGCCATGCGGCCTCGGGCAGGCCGTGGGTATCGGCCCATTCGGCGGTGCCGGCGATGTATTCGATGGGGGCGTCGAACCAGACGTAGAAGACCTTGCCCTCCATCCCCGGCCAGGGCGCGTCGCCGCGCTTCACCGGCACCCCCCAGTGCAGGTCGCGCGTGATGCCGCGGTCCTGCAGCCCCTCGCCGTCGTCCAGCCACTTGAGCGCGATCGAGGTCGTCAGCACCGGCCAGTCGGCGCGCGAGGTGATCCAGTCGCGCAGCCGCTCGCGCATCGCGCGCTGGCGCAGGTAGAGGTGCTTGGTCTCGCGCAGTTCGAGGTCCGTGGACCCCGACACCGCCGAGCGCGGGTTGATGAGGTCAGTCGGATCGAGCTGCTTGGTGCAGTTCTCGCACTGGTCGCCGCGGGCCCGGTCGTAGCCGCAGTTGGGGCAGGTGCCCTCGATGTAGCGGTCGGGCAGGAAGCGGCCGTCGGCGGCCGAATACATCTGCTGCTCGGTCACCTCGGCAATCAGGCCTGCGTCCGCCAGCCGGCCCGCGAAATGCTGCGTCAGCGCATGGTTGCGCGCGCTGGAGGACCGCCCGAAATGGTCGAAGGACAGGCGGAACCCGTCGGCCAGGTCCTTCTGCACTGCCCACATCTCGGCGCAGTACTCCGCCACCGGCTTGCCCGCCTTGGCCGCGGCCAGTTCCGCGGGCGTGCCGTGCTCGTCGGTGGCGCAGATGAACATCACCTCGTGCCCGCGTGCGCGCATGTAGCGGGCGTGAAGGTCGGCGGGCAGCTGCGAGCCCACCAGGTTGCCCAGGTGCTTGATCCCGTTGATGTAGGGAATGGCCGAGGTGATCAGGATGCGGGCCAAGGCTGCCTCCGTTGCGCGACGCGTGGCCCCCATAGCGCAAGCCCCGGCGCCGCGCCAGAACCCTGATGCCTTTCCCGATGGCCCAGATATCCCGGGGTCCGGGGCAGCGCCCCGGCCCGCACTCAGTCCCGCTCGCGCCCGCGGCCCAGAAGTCGCCCGATCAGGAAGGACGTGCGCGGCTCGTAGGTATAGGCGGTGCGCGGGCGGCCGGCGGGGCGGGCGCGCATCCGCAGGATGCCGAAGCCGATCAGCGCCACATGGGCGACCCCGATCATCAGGAACATCGCCGAGGGTCCGAAGGCCCCGATCACCACCGAGGCCGCGAAGGGCGCGGCGATGGCCCCCACGGCATAAAGGAACATGTGCGCGGCCGACAGTTCCACCCGTTCGTGCGTCTCGGCGAAGTCGTGGGCATGGGCGGTCGAGACGGAATAGACCGGCAGCGTGGTGAAGCCGAAGGCGGCCGCGGCCAGGAATACGGCGACCGTGCCGCCGCCCGACATCATGACGGTCGCGGTGCAGGCGGCAATCGCCCCGACCGACAGGCCGATCAGCACCGACCGGCGGTCGTAGCGATCGGCCAGCCAACCGACCGGGACCTGCGCGAAGGCGCCGCCCAGAACGTAGGCCGCCATGAACAGCGCGATCTGGTCGGCACGCAGCCCGACCGCAATGCCGTAGACCGGCCCGACCATGCGGAACGAGGCCCCGGTGATCCCGGACACCACCACGCCCGCAGCGGCGAGGGGCGATTTCTCCCAGGCCAGCCTGGGGCGCAGCCGCGGCGCATCGCCGGTGGGCGGCGCCTCGGCCCGGGTCAACGTCAGCGGGAAGATCGCCGCGCAGCACATCAGGGCGAGCAGGTTGTAGGAAACGTAGGAAGCCGGCTCCAGCACCCCGATCAGCAGTTGCGCGCCCAGGTTCCCGGTGATGTCAACCACACGGTAGACCCCCATCGCGCGGCCGCGCGTGGCGTTGGTGACCTTGGCCTGGAGCCAGGCCTCGATGATCGTGTAGCAGCCCGCCACGCACAGCCCGGAGGCCATGCGCATGACCGACCAGGCATAGGGGTCGATCACCAGCATGTGGGCGAGGATCCCGATCGTGCCGGAAGCGGTGAAGGCGGCGAAGGCGCGGGCATGTCCGACCTGGCCCATCAGCCGCGGCGCCCACCAGCAGCCGATGAAGAACCCCAGGAAATGCGCCGAACCCAGAAGCCCGATCTGCCCCGTGGTGAAGCCGAGCGTGACGCCCGACACCGCGTCGAGCACCGCGACCCCGCCCGAGCCGAGCTGCAGGAGCACGACTGCCAGGAACAGGGCCGCGAAGGAAATCATCAGCCGCATGGCGCACCCTCACCCGGTTCCGGCCCCAAGGTCCAGTGGTCTTGCGCAGGGAACAGCCCATATCGTGGGGTTCTCCTTGCTGCGCGGCTGGCTTCGGGGTATGCCCGCCGCAGGGTCAGGGCGAGGTCGGGAATGGGCCGGACGATGCGCGCGGTGATGGGTCTGGGGGCGGTTTCGGCCGCGGCCGTGGCATGGGTCTGGCTTCCGGCAGGCAAGGCGCCCGAACATCTGCCCGGGGTCGCCATCGGCCAGACGGTGGCGGAGGGGGGCGAGGTGACGGCAACATCGGTGAAGGCGGCGGCCGAGGCGCGGCTTGCCGCGCTGGCCGGGCGGCTGGCGGGCGCACCGGCCGAGGCTCGGCCGGCCATCGCGGCGGAAATGGCCCGGGCACGCGCGGACCTGGCCGACCCCGCGGGGGCGGCGCAACGGCTGACGGCGCTGTCCGGGCGGCTTGCCGCGCTGGCCGACCTTTACGGCGAGGGGACGGCGGCAGGGCGCGTCGACGCGGCGCGCGCGGCGCTGGCGGCGGGCGACGCGACAGCCGCCGCGGCGGCGCTGGATGCGGTGCGCGTGCAGGCCGAGGCCGAGGTGTCGCGCGCCGCGCGCGCGGCCTTCGCGGCGGCCGAGATCGCGGCCGAGCGGGGGGCGGTGGTCGATGCCGCGCGGGCCTTCGTGCGGGCGGCGGCGCTGGAACCCAGCCACGCGCATCTGCTGGCCGCGGTGCGCAGCGCGAGGTCGGTCGGCGACCTGGCCACGGCGCAGTCCTTTGCCGGGCCGCTTCTGGTCGCCGCGGTCAACCAGTTCGGCCGCGGCAGCGCGGCGCATGGCGAGGCGCTGTCCGAGGTCGGGCAGCTGCTGGTGGCGGCTGGCAATCTGGCCGAGGCCGAGCCGATCCTGCGCGAGGCGGTGGTGCAGTCGCAGGGCCCGCAGGGCGTGCGCGACGCGACCTATGCGCAAAGGCTGAACAACCTGGCCGCCGTGATGCGCGCCGCCGGCCGGGTGGCCGAGGCGGAACCCCTCTACCGCGAGGCGGTGGCTGTCGATGCGCAGGTTCTGGGCGAGGCGCACCCTGATGTCGCGGCGCGGCTTGGAAACCTGTCCGAACTTCTGGCCTCGACCGACCGGGCAGAGGAGGCCTATGCGCTGGCCGAACGGGCGTCGGGCATCCTGCGCACGGTGGCGGGCGATGCGCCCGAGACGCTTGGCCGTATCCTGACTCAGGCGGGGCTGGCGGCGCGGCTCGGCCGGGGCGATACGGTGGTGGCGCTTCTGGACGAGGTGGCGGCGATGGCGCCGCGGGTCTGGCCCGTTGGCCACCCCGACCGTGGTCGCGAGATCGGTGCGCTGGCGGGCGAGCTTGCGGCGGCGGGGCGCGTTGCGGCGGCCGAGGCGCTGTGGCGCGACGTTGTGGCGGGGCTGGCGGCCGACGGTGCCGCGGCCGCGGCCGACCATGGCCGCGCGCTCAACAACCTCGGGCAGCTTCTGGCCACGACCGGGCGGCCGGACGAGGCGCGCCCGGTGCTGGTCGAGGCGCGCGCGCTGCTGACCGCAGCGCTTGGCGCCGCTCATGCCGAGGTGCGGACGGTCGAGGCGAACCTTGCCGCGCTCGGCGGCTGATCGGGGTCGCCGGCCTCGACCAGCCGGGCGGCGATCAGGCGGGGTCCGCCGCCCGCCCCCTGACCGGGCAGCAGCGCCCAGGCGGCGCGCGGTGCGGTGCGGGCGCGCAGCCGGTCCAGCCGCCAGCCGCCATCGGGCGCGGGCGCCATGTGCCAGCGACTTTCCACACCGCCCGCCCCGCCCGTCCCCGCCGTCAGCAGCAGGCCGGTCCCGATGCCGCCCCCCGCCTCGGCTGCCAGGTGCAGCCGGCGCACCGCCGTCAGGTCCGGGGGCGCGGGCAGTTCGGCCACCACCCAGGGCACCGCCCCGCTGCGCAGCCCCTCCTCGGCCGCCCAGAGCAGGTCCTCGGCCCGCCGCCCGGTCGCCAGCAGCAGCCGCCCGGGGTCCAGCCATGTGGCCAGCCCCGCCGGCATCGGCCGTTCCGGCGCCCAGCCGGGCACCAGCCACAGGACCGGCCCCGCCGCCTGGTCCTGGCCCTGTCCCGCTGCCATCGCCGCCAGCGTCCGCCGCGCCGGGCCGCAAACCTCGTGCACCCGGCCCCGCACCAGGCCGAAGGCCGCGCCGGGCAGACCGGGCAGCAGCGGCAGGGGCATGTCCCGCCCGCGGGCGGCGGTGCGGGCCTGGGCCAGGATGGGGGCGCCGACAGTCATGCGCGAAAGCTAGCGTGTTCTTGGTGTGTTCTCAAGACGCCTCGCGCCGGGGCTTGCCCCCGCCGCCACCGCCGCTAGGCTCCGCCCCCGTCAAGGACCAGAGACCGGCGGCAGGAGACAGGCCATGAAACGCATCCCCCTCGGCATGAGCGGCATCGAGGTGTCGGAGTTCTGCCTCGGCACCATGACCTGGGGCAGCCAGACCGACGAGGCCGGAGCACATGAGCAGATCGCGCTGGCGCTCGACCACGGGGTGACGTTCTGGGACGCGGCCGAGATGTATCCGACGAACCCGGTGCGCGCCGAGACGGTGGGCGATACCGAGCGCATCATCGGCACCTGGTTCGCCAGGGCCGGCGGGCGCGACCGGGTCCAGCTGGCCACCAAGATCACCGGCGAGGGACAGGAGGCGGTGCGCGGCGGAGCGCCGATCACCCCCGCGCAGATGCGCCTGTCGGTCGAGGATTCGCTGCGCCGGATGCAGACGGACTGGATCGACCTCTACCAGCTGCACTGGCCGAACCGCGGATCGTATCACTTCCGTCAGTCCTGGGGCTATCGCCCGCCGTCCGACCGTGTCGCGGTGCTCGACCATATCGACGCGATGCTGGCCACCGCTGCCGATCTGGTGGCGGAAGGGAAAGTGCGCGCCTTCGGCCTGTCGAACGAAACCGTCTGGGGCGCGGGCCAGTGGCTGGCGCGGGCGGCAGCCGGGCAGGGGCCGCGCATGGCCAGCGTTCAGAACGAATATTCTCTGCTGTGCCGGCAGTTCGATACCGACTGGGCGGAAATGTCGGCGATGGAGGACATGCCGCTTCTGGCCTTCTCGCCGCTCGCCGCGGGATTGCTGTCGGGCAAGTACCAGGGCGACGTGACGCCCCCCGGCACCCGCCGCGCGGTCAACGCGAACCTCGGCGGGCGCATCACCCCGCGCGTGTTCCCGGCGGTCGATGCCTACGAGGCGGTGGCGCGCAAGCACGACCTCGACCTGTGCCAGATGGCCATCGCCTTCTGCCGCACGCGCCCCTATCCCTGCATCCCCATCGTCGGGGCCACCACAACGGCGCAGCTTCGGGTGGCGCTCGGCGCCGCGGGACTGACCCTGGGCCGTGGGGTTCTGGCCGACATCGCGGCGGCACACAGGGCGCATCCCTGGCCGTTCTGACCGCCGGGGCTTGCGCGCAGGCAGGGGTTTCGGCCATCTGGGCAGGTGATGCTGCGCCGCGCCATGTTCCCCGTCCTGCTGGCCGCCGTGCTGGCGGCCTGCCAGCCGCAGGGCGCCGGGCCGGGTGCCGCCCCGCCCGGCGATACGGGAACGATCGAGGTGACGACGCTTGACGCACCTGGGGCGGCGCCTGCCTTGGCGGAGCCGCCCGCGTCCGCGGCCCCGCCCGGAGAAGGGACCGACCCCCCGCCCGCACCCGAGGCCGCACCCGAGGCTGCGCCCGAGTTGCCTGCCGCCCTCCTGTCGCCCGAGGCGCAGGCCTGCCAGAGACGGGGCGGCCGCTGGGTGCGCGCGGGCGGCGCGCTCATGGCCTGCGTGAGGCCCACGCAAGAGGGGATGAAGTCGTGCACCCGCGGCACCGATTGCCGCGGCGAATGCCTGGCGCGGTCGGGCACCTGCGCGCCCTTCGCGCCGCTGTTCGGATGCAACGAGGTGCTGGACGACATGGGCCGCCGGGTGACGCTGTGCCTCGACTGATCGCAGCGCTTCTGCTGCTCGCGGCTTGTGCGGTGCCGTCGGTGCCGCCGGCAGCCCTGCGCGACACCGCGCGCCCGATGTTCTCGGCTGCCCTTTTCGACCCGGTGCGGCTGCCGGGCGACTGGGTGCAGGTGGCCGACATCGCCTTCCCCGGCGCCCCGGCCTGCGCCCCTGGGTGGGTGCGGATCGGCACCGACGGCGGCGTGGCGGGGCAACTGTGCCTGAACGGGCAGGTCGTGCCGCTGTCGGGCCGGCTGGTGCCGGTGGGACCGGGCCGCATTGCCATCGGCGGGCGAGAGCACTGGTGGGTGGTCTGGGTGGACGAGGGCTATCGCACACTGGCCGTGGGCACGCCCTCGGGCGCCTTCGGCTTCGTGCTCGACCGCGCCGGCGGGGGCGAGGACCGGCTCCGCGCCGCAGCCGAAATCCTCGATTTCAACGGCTACGACCGCCGGCTGCTGCGGAGCCTGCGCTAGCCCGTCCTGTCGCGCAGTGCCCGCAGATGCACGGGCGCGTCGCGCGCGCCGAATGACGCCTCGCGCACCAGCCAGTCGAAATGCGCGGTCATGCTGGCCACGCGCGCGCCGTCGCGGAAGGCGACGTAGTGGCGGCCGAGGTAGATCACCCCGAGAAGCGGCCCGAACACCGTCAGCGGGGCCGAGAACAGCCGCCGGGCGTCGAACAGATAGAGCCGCAGCCGGGGGTAGAGCTCGTCGGCCAATGCGATGAAGCGGTCCAGCTGGTTGCGCCGCACATCGGCCGGCAGTCCCGCATAGTACCCCGTCCCCTCGGCGAAACAGGCCAGTTCGTGCAGGGGCAGCGCGATCTCGTAGTCGGAATGTGCCCCCCGCATCCAGGTGAAACGGTCCTCCGATGCGCCGATGGCCTGTTCGGGCGAACGGCCGAGGTGGTGTTCGTATTCCCAGGCCAGCATCGCCCGGGTCTTGAGCATGTCGGGCAGGGTCGCCGGCACATGGCGGATCTTGTAGCCGGTGGCCTCGCGGTGCCAGCCGAAGATCGTCTCGTCGATCAGGGCACGCGGCGCCTCGGTGATCGACAGCGATGCGGCCAGGATGTCGGCCAGCGGTTCGGGCCGCGCCGACAGGCCCAGCAGCCAGTCGGCCGAGACGCCGAGCGTCTGCGCCGCGGCTGCGGCGAAGTCTGCCCCCGGCATCCGCTTGCCCGGCGCCAGCACCTGCGAGACGGTCGATCGGTCCACCCCGCAGGCGCGCGCCAGCGCCGCCTGCGACAGGCCGCGCGCCGACATCGCCTCGGCCAACCGGGCGCGGAACAGGGCGGCGCGTTCCGTTCTGTTCATTCGGACCCCCAATGGTGACAGATCACAACATCCGTGCGTTTTCGTTGCGTAGTCTGGGAGTTCCCGCATGCCCTGGCAAGTGCTACCGATTTCACGGGGAAACCATCCGGAGTCATCACCTTGCGCGCTGCAGCCCGGGCCGAATGGCCCACCCTGGCGATGATGGGCGCCACCTGGGCGGTCTGGCTGGCCGCCACCGATCCGCTCTGGTCCGTTTCGCCGTTTCTGGGCGTGGTCGTCGCCGGGATCGCAATCGCGCAGTATTCCTCGCTGCAGCACGAGGCACTGCACGGCCATCCGTTTCGCGATGCCCGCCTGAATGCGGCGGTGATGACGCCCGCGCTGACCCTGACCGTGCCCTACGGCCGGTTCCGCGACACCCACCTGGCGCATCACCACGACCCGATCCTGACCGATCCCTACGACGACCCCGAGACGAACTACCTCGATCCGGCGGTCTGGGCAGGGCTTCCGCGGCCGGTGCGCGCCCTGCTGCGGGCCAACAACACGCTGGCGGGGCGGGTGTTCATCGGCCCGATCCTCGGCAACGCGCTGTGGCTGCGGGGCGAGGCACGGCTGCTGGCCGGGGATGCGCCGGGGGTGCGGCGCGCCTGGGGGTTGCACCTGATGGGCCTTGTGCCGGTGGTGGCCTGGCTTTGGGTCGCGGCGATGCCGTGGTGGGGCTATCTGCTTGCGGCCTGGATCGGGCATGGCCTGCTGAAGGTGCGCACGTTCCTCGAACACCGTGCCCACGATGCCGCCCGCGCCCGTACCGTGGTGGTCGAGGATCGCGGGCCGCTGGCCCTTCTGTTCCTCAACAACAACCTCCATGCGGTCCACCACATGCATCCGGGCGTGGCGTGGTACCGTCTGCCCGCGCTCTATGCCGCGAACCGCGCGCATTACCTGCGGCGGAACGAGGGCTACCGCTATGCCGGCTACGGCGAGGTGCTGCGCCGCTACCTGTGGCGCGGCAAGGATCCCGTCGCGCACCCGCTCTGGACGCCGCAGGGCTGGGGGCTTGCGGAAGCAGGGTCAGACGAGCCGGCGGAACACCGGCCGGTCGCCGCGGTTGTCGAAGAAGGGCACGCCGCCCGCCCCGGCCTCGCCCCGCAGGTGTAGCGCCACCTCGGCCAGCACGACCTCGGTGATGAAGGGCAGGTCGCGGCGCCGCGCCTCGGCCAGCGTCAGCCAGGCCAGATGCGACAGCTCGTCCGAGGCGGCAGAGGTGTCGGCCGCATCGCCCGCCAGCGCCGCCGCCGGCACGAGGAAGAACCGCGCATCGAATCGTCGCGGCCGCCCCGGGGGCGTCACCGCGCGGAACACGAATCGCAGTGCATCCGCCGCAGGCGCCAGTCCCCGCGCGGCAAAGGCCGCCCAGTCCTGCCCGGCATCGGGCGGCGGGGCGAAGGCGCCGGGACGGCCGAGCGCAAGGCCCGTCTCCTCCCACAGTTCGCGGATGCCGGCGGCGGCCAGCACCGCGGGCTCCGGTCCGCCCGGGGCATCGAGCGCCAGCCTTTCGGCGCAGGGCGAGGGCAGCGGCGTGCCCAGCACGACACCGGCATCGGCGGGATCCACTGCCCCGCCCGGAAACACGACCTTGTCGGGCATGAAGACCGCGCCGGCGCCGCGCTGGCCCATCAGCACCTCGGGGCCCCGCGGCCCTTTCCGCCAGAGGATCACCGTGGCGGCCGGGCGGATCGGCACCGGGGTCTCAGCGGTCATCGGCGCTGAAGCCGTGCATCCGCTTGGCCCACTGGATGCCGATCAGCACTCCCTTCAGCCGCGGCAGCAGGTAAAGCGACAGCGCCACCGTGCCCACCGAAAATACGGCCGCCAGCGTCATCGGGTCGGGCCGCCAGGAAACGAAGATCGCCAGCAGCAGCGGCGCCATCAGGTGCCCGACGATCAGAATGGTCAGATAGGCCGGTCCATCGTCGGCGCGGTGGTGGTGCAGCGCCTGCCCGCAGGATGGGCAGGTGTCACGCACCTTGAGATAGCCGCGCAGGATCGGCCCGGCGCCGCAGCAGGGGCAACGCCGCCGCCAGCCGCGCAGCATGGCGGGCATCAGGGGGCGGTCCTCTCCGGGTTCGGCCGTGGAACGCGGAAAGGCGGCGGGATCGGACATGGTGGCTTGGGCCATGCTGGCCTCCTCGAAAGCCCCCGAGATAGACCCCTGCGTGGCAGATGTAGAGGGGGCAGGTCGTCCTTGCGTCCCGATGCCGCAAGGACCGCGACGGAAACGGCGGGCGGCGGCCGGCTAGGGGCATGAAGGCGGCGCGACAGGCTGCGCCGCCGCTGACAGGAGATCGAGAGATGACCGCAACCCGCAAGCTTTCCGCCGCCGCGCTGGCCGCGCTGATCATCGGCGCCGCCGCCGCCCCGGCGCTGGCCCAGGCTGCTCCGATGCCGATGTTCGATTTCGACACGCTGGATGCCGACGGCGACGGCCGCATCACCCGCGAAGAGATGGACGCCGCGCGGCAGGGCCGCATTGCCGGGCTTGACGCCGATGGCGACGGCCGCATCAGCCGCGACGAACTGGTGGCCCACCACACCCGCGAGGCGCAGGCCCGCGCCACGCGCATGGCCGAGCGGATGATGGAGGCGCTCGATGCCGATGGCGACGGTTTCCTGACGGCGGCCGAAATGGCGACGCGCCCGGTGCCTGCCCGCATGTTCGACCGGATCGACACCGACGGCGACGGCGCCATCTCGCAGGCCGAGGCGGAGGCCGCACGCGACCGCATGGCCGAGCGCGGCCGCGACCGCCGCCATGGCTGGCACCGCGACCGCCGCGGCCCCGGCCCGCGCAACTGACGCGCAGGACGGTGGAAAGGCCCCGCCCCCCGGACAGGCCCGGCGGCGGGGCATTGGCGGCCGGGGTGGCCGGCGCTAGGGTTGTGGCGAATGGTCAGTGTGCAACAGGCGGGGCCGGCATTCCCCGGGGCTCCCGCCGCCCCGGCCGACGCCGCGCTTCTGGCCGCCTATGCCCGCGGCGATGCGGCCGCGGCCCGGATGCTGGCACTGCGCCACCTGCCGCGGCTGGTGGGCTATGCGACGCGCATCCTGGGTGGCGACCGGGCCGAGGCCGAGGACGTGGCACAGGAGGCCATGCTGCGGCTGTGGCGGATCGCACCGGACTGGCGAGACGGCGAGGCCGAAGTGTCGACCTGGCTCTACCGCGTGGCTGCGAATCTCTGCACGGACCGTCTCCGCAGGCGGATGCGGCGGGGCGGGCCGGGGCTGGACGAGGTGCCCGAGATGCCCGACGGTTCTCCGGACATCGAGGCGCGGCTCATAGCGGGCGACCGGCTGGCGGCGCTTCAGGCTGCGCTCGACCGGCTGCCCGAGCGCCAGCGCCAGGCGGTCGTGCTGCGCCACATCGAAGGGCTGGCGAACCCCGCCATCGCCGGGATCCTCGGGATCGGGGTCGAGGCGGTGGAAAGCCTGACCGCACGGGGCAAGCGGGCGCTGGCCGCGTTGCTGGAAGGGCGCCGCGCCGAACTGGGGTTCGAGGGGGAAGGATGACGGACGATGACGCGACCTGACGACCACACCGACGACGCCTTGCTGGGCGCCTTCTTCGACGTGGCCCGGGCCGACCGGGCGGCGCCGGGCGACGCCCTCATGTCCCGCGTGATGGCGGACGCGGCGGCCGAGGCCGGACGCCGCGCACATCTGGCGGCGGCGCGGCAGGCGCCGGCCGCGCGGCCGGGGTGGCGCGCTGCCCTTCTGGCGGCGCTCGGGGGGCATGGGGCTGTCGCCGGCCTTGCGGCCGCGGCGCGCAGGCGGCTGGTCGACGAGGCGCTGCAGG
>DAOLBY010000016.1:0-264 GCA_035324325.1 Paracoccaceae bacterium
CTTGTGGCCAGGGCGCGGGCCTGGAAGGGCCTCGTGGGCCTCGATCTGGCGAAGGACGTGACCTGCGCGCAGTCCTACCGCTGGCACGAGATGCGCTGGGCCTGGCCGCAGGGCCACCGCCGGCGCGAGGGGCCGGGGCTGCGGGTGGTGGCCGTGGACTATGGCGCCAAGCGCAACATCCTGCGCTCGCTCGCCTCGACGGGCTGCGAGGTGACGGTGCTGCCCGCGACAGCCACGGCCGCGGACCTGCTGGCCCAGAACCCC
>DAOLBY010000016.1:274-23834 GCA_035324325.1 Paracoccaceae bacterium
AGGGCGTGTTCCTGTCGAACGGTCCGGGCGACCCCGCGGCCACCGGCGCCTATGCGGTCCCGATGATCCGCGGCGTGCTGGACGCGGGCCTGCCGCTGTTCGGCATCTGCCTTGGCCACCAGATGCTGGCGCTGGCGCTCGGGGCACGCACGGTCAAGATGAACCACGGCCCCCACGGCGCCAACCACCCGGTCAAGGACATCGAGACCGGCAAGGTCGAGATCACCTCGATGAACCACGGCTTCACCGTGGACAGCCAGACCCTGCCGCCCGGTGTGAAGGAAACCCATGTCAGCCTGTTCGACGGGTCGAACTGCGGGATACGGGTCGAGGGGCGACCGGTGTTCTCGGTGCAGTATCACCCCGAGGCCAGCCCCGGCCCGCAGGACAGCCTGTACCTCTTCGACCGCTTTGCCGCGGCGATGCAGGCCCGCCGCGCGGCCTGAACGCGGCTCGGCAGCGGCTGCCCGCCCCGGCGCGCGTTAACCGAAAATTAAGCGTGACGCGGCGAAGGTCGGGCGGCTGATCCCGACGGTTCCCCGCTCCATGACCGTCATCGCCCCTTTCCCCGGTCCGCGCCGGCCGCCGGCCCTGCCGGCAGGCGCCGCCCCCGCCCTGCCCGCATCCGACGCGCTTGCGGGCTGGCTCGCCGCCGACGGCGTGGTGCCGCGGCGGGCCGTGCTGCAGGCACTGGCGCAGCGGCAGCGGCACGGCGGGCGGCTGGTCGACATCCTGCTCGCACGCGGCATGGTGGCGGAAGGTGCGCTCTATGCCGCCATGTCCCGGCACTGGCACGCCGCGGTCATCGACCCGGCTGCCCTGCCGCCCGACCCCGGGCTGTCGGGTCGGATGGCGGCGGCGGACAGCCTGTCGCGTGGACTTCTGCCCTGGCGCCGGGTCGGCGGGCGGGTCGTGGTGCTGACGGCCTATCCCGACGACTTCGCCGCCGAGCGCCCGGGGCTGGAGGCTGTCTTCGGCCCGGTCACGATGGGGCTGGCCCCGTCACGGCGGATCGAGGCCGTCGTCCTGGCGCTCCACGGCCCGGCGCTGGCCGAAGCCGCCGCCGCGCGCCTGCCGTCCGCCGATTCCTGTCGCGGGCTGTCGGACCGGGGGCGGCTGCGGGCGGCGGCCCTGGCCCTCTCCGGGCTGGCCGCCGGCCTGGCGCTGGCGCCGGGCCTGCTGCTGGCCGCGCTGTCGCTCTGGGGGGCCCTGGCCCTTGTCGCGCTCCTCCTTCTCAAGCTCGCCGCGGCCATCGCCTCGTCGCGCCCCGCCCCGCCGCCGCCCCCCGCACCCGAGATCGCGCGCCTTCCGGTCGTGTCGCTGATCGTGGCGCTCTATGGCGAGGCCGGGATCGCCCCGCGCCTGGTCCGGAGGCTCGAGGCGCTCGACTGGCCGCGCGACCGGCTCGACGTGGTGATCGCGGTCGAGACCGACGATGCCGCGACCCGCGCCGCGCTGGCCGGCGCCGGACTGCCGGCCTGGATGCGCGTCGTCACGGTGCCACCCGTGCCCCCCGGCAGCCCGCGCACCAAGCCGCGCGCACTCAACTATGCGCTCACGCTCTGCCGCGGCAGCATCATCGGCATCTACGACGCCGAGGATGCCCCCGCCCCCGACCAGATCCGCCGCGTGGTCGGGCGCTTCCACACCGCGCCGCCGCGCGTGGCCTGCCTTCAGGGGGTGCTCGACTTCTACAACCCGCGCCAGAATGCCCTGTCGCGGCTCTTCACGCTCGACTATGCCGCCTGGTTCCGCGTGGTGCTGCCGGGCCTGTCGCGGCTCGGCCTGCCGCTGCCGCTCGGCGGCACCACCCTGTTCTTCCGCCGCGCCGCGCTGGAGGAGGTGGGCGCCTGGGACGCCTGGAACGTGACCGAGGATGCCGACCTCGGCATCCGGCTCCACCGACGCGGATGGCGCACCGAGCTGATCGACAGCGTCACGCTGGAAGAGGCAAACTGCCGCGCCTGGCCCTGGGTGCGGCAAAGGTCGCGCTGGCTCAAGGGCTACATGCTGACCTGGGCGGTTCACATGCGCCGCCCCGCGGCGCTGTGGCGCGACCTCGGGCCGAAGGGGTTCCTCGGCTTCCAGATCCTGTTTCTCGGCTCGCTGTCGCAGTTCGTGCTGGCGCCGCTCCTGTGGTCGTTCTGGATCGCCGCCATGGGCCTGCCGCATCCGGCCGGGGCCTTGCCGGCCGGCGTCCTGATGGCCTTCGTGGTGCTGTTCCTCGCGGCCGAGGGCGCGAGCCTTGCGGTCTTCCTGATCGGGCTGTCGCGTCGCGGCGGGGGGGTGTCGCGGCTCTGGGTGCCGATGCTGTCACCCTATTTCCTGCTCGGCGCGCTGGCCTCCTACAAGGCGCTGGCCGAGGTGGCGCTGCGGCCCTTCTTCTGGGACAAGACGGCGCATGGCCTGTCGCCGCAGGCGATGCGGGTGGCGGGCACCCGGCCGCGCGGAACCGCCGCCGCGGCCCTGTCGACGGCGCGCCGCCTGCATCCGCTGATCCTGGACCGGCCCGCCCTGCCGGCTGCTCCGGACGACCCGACGCCGGTTCAGCGCGTCCGCAACTCGCCCGCATCCACCCGCAGGCGCGTCTCGTAGGCGCGGCTGATGTGGCGGCGCAGCGCCTGCCAGGCGGCATCGCCGTCGCCGGCCTCGATCGCCGTGACGATGGCGTCGTGTTCGGCGATCCCGGCCGCATCGCGCCCCTCGGCGGCAAAGCTGGTCGAGGCCATCAGCGCCATCGAGCGGTGGACGAGATCGAGCTGCTGCACCAGGAAACGGTTGTGACTGGCCAGGTGGATCTGGCGGTGGAAGCGGCGGTTTGCCCGGCTCAGCGCCCGCGGGTCGCCGCCCAGAAGCTTGCGGTCCTCCTCGACCATGCCGCGCAGGACGCGAACCTCCTCCTCGGTCGCATGCCGCGCCGCCAGCCGCGCCGCCAGACCCTCGAGCTCGGTGCGAACGGCATAAAGCTCGGCCAGCTGGTTATGGTCAAGCGAGGCGACGATCAGGCTGCGCCCGTCGCGCGTGACCATGGCCTGCGTCTCCAGCCGCTGCAGCGCCTCGCGCACCGGGGTGCGGCTGACCCCCAGCCGCTCGGCCAGTTCCGATTCGACCAGCCGGTCGCCGGGCTTGTAGGTGCCCGCCTCGATCGCCTCGAGGATCAGCGTATAGGCGTCCTTCTGCACGCGCGGGTTCCCCTGCCGCGGCCCGTCCGGGGGACCGTCGCCGGGACGTTACATGCCCGTCCCGGCCCCCTCAATGCCCTTGCCGCCGCACCCCCGCATGCCTAGCCTGCGCGCCATGCCCGCAGACCGCTTCAGCCACGTCACCACCTGGGTCTTCGACCTCGACAACACGCTCTATCCGCCGGCCGTGCGGCTCTTCGACCAGATCGAGGTGCGCATGACCGCCTGGGTGATGCGCGAACTCGGCCTGCCGCGCGATGCCGCCGACCGGCTGCGCGCCGAATACTGGGCGCGCTACGGCACCACGCTGGCCGGCCTGATGACCGAACACGGCGCCGACCCCGCACCCTACCTCACCGAGGTGCACGACATCGACTTCACCGCGGTCCCGCCCGACCCCGGCCTCGCCGCCAGGCTGCGGGCCCTGCCCGGCCGCCGCATCGTCTATACCAACGCCTGCGAACCCTATGCGCACAAGGTGATCGCGGCGCGCGGCCTGTCGGGCCTGTTCGACGCGGTCTACGGGGTGGAGCACGCAGGCTTCCGGCCGAAGCCCGAGGCCGCGGCCTTCGCCGCTGTCTTTGCTGCCGACGGGCTGGACCCGGCGCGCGCCGCGATGTTCGAGGATGACGCGCGCAACCTTGCGGTGCCCCATGCGCTCGGGATGCGGACCGTGCATGTGGCGCCCGAATCCACCCCCGCCCCGCACATTCACCACCACACCGACGACCTGTCGGATTTCCTCGGCCGCGTCCTGGGCTAGTGGCCGCCGCGCGCGACCGGCGGGCCGATCCGCGCCCGTCCTGGCCGAGGGACCGGGTGGGGGCGACGGCAGAGGGCACACCCCCCGCGGCCCGGGGCCGCACCCCCCTCGCCGCGCGTCCCTCCGCGGCCTAAGACGGAGGCATGGTGGAACGCACCGACATCCTGATCTCGGGCGGCGGCCCTGCCGGCCTTGCCGCCGCGGCGGCCTTCGGCAGCGCCGGCTTCACCGTCGTGCTGGTCGATCCCGCCCCCCCCGTGACCGAGGCCGGGGCCGAAGGCGCCGACCTGCGCACCACGGCCATCCTGCAACCCGGCGCCGATCTTCTGGCCCGCGCGGGACTGTGGGACCGCCTGGCGCCCCATGCCGCCCCCCTTCAGGTCATGCGGATCGTCGATGCCGGGGGCGAAACGGCCGAACCGCGGCTGGTGCGCGACTTCGACGCCGCCGACATTTCCGACCGGCCCTTCGGCTGGAACTTCCCCAACTGGCTCCTGCGGCGCGAGATGGTCGCGCATCTGGCGACCCTGCAGAACGTCGATTTCCGCCCCGGCATCGGCACTGCCGGCGTCCTGGCCCGCGAGGCCGAGGCGCGCGTGACCCTGTCCGACGGCGCCCGGATCGCCGCACGCCTGCTGGTCGGTGCCGACGGGCGCGACAGCCCGGTGCGCCGCGCGCTCGGCATCGGGGCCACGACGCTGCGCTACGGCCAGAAGGCGCTGGCCTTCGCGGTGACACACCCGATCCCGCACAGGGGCGTCTCGACCGAGATCCACCGCTGGGGCGGCCCCTTCACGCTGGTCCCCCTGCCGGACCAGGCGGGCCACCCGGCCTCGGCCGTGGTCTGGATGGACCGGGGACCCGAGATCGACAGGCTGGCCGGACTCGGCGACGACATCTTCGGGCATGAGGCAAGCGAACGCTCAGGCCATATCCGCGGCCCCCTCTCCCCGGTGACCCGCCGGCAGGTCTGGCCGATCATCGCGCGGCTGGCCGAGGCGATGACCGGCCCGCGCACGGCATTGATGGCCGAGGCTGCGCATGTCATCCCGCCGATCGGCGCGCAGGGCCTGAACATGAGTCTCGCCGACCTTGCTGCGCTTCTGGACCTGGCCGAGGCCGACCGCCCGGGCCTCGGCGGCCCGGCGATGCTGGCGGCCTATGCCCGCGCGCGGGCCGCCGACGTGCGGATGCGCGTCATGGGGGTCGATGCGCTCAACCGCGCCTCGATGATCGGCGCCCGCCCCCTGCGCGACCTGCGCGCGGCGGCGCTGGACGCGTTCTATTCCGTGGCTCCGCTGCGGCGCGCGCTGATGCGCCGGGGGCTCGGGACAGGCTGAGAACGCCCGTCCGGCGCCGTCAGAAATGGATCGCCCGCCCGTAGGCGTCCAGCACCGCCTCGTGCATCATCTCGGACAGCGTCGGATGCGGGAACACCGTCTCCATCAGCTCGGCCTCGGTCGTCTCGAGCGTGCGGCCCACGACATAACCCTGGATCAGTTCCGTCACCTCGGCCCCGACCATGTGGGCGCCCAGCAACTCGCCCGTCCTGGCGTCGAACACGGTCTTGATCATTCCCTCGGGCTCGCCCAGCGCAATCGCCTTGCCGTTGCCGATGAACGGGAAGCGGCCGACCTTCACCTGATGCCCGGCCTCCTTGGCCTTCGCTTCGGTCAGACCGACACTCGCCACCTGCGGCTGGCAATAGGTGCAGCCGGCAATCGAGTTCGGCTTGATCGGATGCGGGTGCAGCCCGGCGATCAGCTCGGCCACCATCACCCCCTCGTGGCTGGCCTTGTGCGCCAGCCAGGGGGCGCCTGCCACATCGCCGATGGCATAAAGCCCCTCGACCCCCGTGCGGCAGTATTCATCCGTCACCACATGGGTGCGGTCCACCTTGACGCCCAGCGCCTCGAGCCCCAGCCCCTCGACATTGCCGACGATGCCGACGG
Source organism: Paracoccaceae bacterium (assembly GCA_035324325.1). Classification (GTDB taxonomy): domain Bacteria; phylum Pseudomonadota; class Alphaproteobacteria; order Rhodobacterales; family Rhodobacteraceae; genus DAOLBY01. The sequence continues at coordinate 6,172 of DAOLBY010000016.1, forward strand.
CGCTGATCACCGTGTCGAAGTCCTGCGTCTCGGTCTTGCCGCCGGTCTCGACATGCGCGGTCACGCCGACGCCGGGCCTGCGGTCGAGCTTCTTGACCGCCGACTTCTCCAGGATCGTCATGCCCTGCTTCTGGAACTGCTTCTTCGCAAAGGCCGAGATCTCGGCATCCTCGACCGGCAGGATGCGGTCCATCACCTCGACGACGGTCGTCTTTGCCCCGAGCGTATTGAAGAAGGACGCGAACTCGATCCCGATGGCGCCCGAGCCGATGACCAGCAGGTTCTTCGGCATCCGGGGCGCCACGAGGGCGTGCTTGTAGGACCAGACGAGATCGCCGTCGGCCTCGAGCCCCGGCAGTTCGCGCGCCCGTGCCCCCGTGGCCAGCACGATGGCAGGTGCAGTCAGATCCTCCGTGCCCTTGTCGGTCTTGACCCGAACGGTCCCGCGGGCGGGCAGCGTGGCCTCGCCCATCACCACCGTCACCTTGTTCTTCTTCATCAGGTGGCCGATGCCGCCCGACAGCTGTTTCGCCACCCCGCGCGACCGCGCGACCACGGCAGGCAGGTCATAGCCGATCCCGTCCGCCTTCAGCCCGAACTCCTTGGCGCGGTGCATCAGGTGGAACACCTCGGCCGAGCGCAGCATGGCCTTGGTGGGAATGCAGCCCCAGTTGAGGCAGATGCCCCCCAGATGCTCGCGCTCGATGATGGCCACCTTCTTTCCAAGCTGCGCCGCGCGGATGGCGGCGACGTAGCCGCCGGGCCCCGCGCCGATCACGATCACATCGTAGGTGGCTGCCATTCTTCCCTCCCTCGGAAAAAGTGGTTTACCCTTAAACTATCCCGCAGATGCGAGCAACGGAGCCGCCGGAAGAGGGCCATGCAGCGGCTGCATGGCTAGCCGCCCATCTGCCGCACCAGCGCCATGTAGCCCCCTTCGGCCAGCCATGCGGCCTCCTCCGCCGTGCTGGCGCGCCCGAGCGCGGCATTGCGGAACGGAAACCGGCCGAAGCGGCCGATCACCGCCTCGTGGGCGCGGGCGTGGATCAGATTATCGGGCGACCCGGGCAGGCGTTCGGCGAACAGCCGGACCGACAGCGCCTGATCCTCGGGGTCCTCGGAATGCTCGAAGGGCAGATACATGAACTGCCGTTCGGGTTCGGGCACGGCCATGTCCCAGCCCTCGGCCACCGCCCGGCGCGCCGCCGCCCGGGCGCGGGCGTCGGTGGCGAAGGCCAGCGGCCCGCCCCGATGGATGTTGCGCGGAAACTGGTCGGTCACGATCATGTAGGCCAGCACGGGCAAGGGCCCCGCAACCCAATGGTCCAGCCCGCCGCCATGCGCCCGGGTCCACAGGGTGCCCCAGCGGTCGCGGATCACCCCGTCCAGCGCCTCGCCTCCGGCATACCAGCCGTCCGGCCCGACCTCGTCCAGCCAGTAGTCCACCACCGCCTGCGGGTCGTCGTCCATGGCGCGTCCTCCCTGATCCGGGCAGGTTGGCACCGCGCGGACAGCCACGCAACCGCCCTATTCGGCAGCCTGCGCCTGTTCTGCCGCCGCGATCTCGGCCGCCTTGGCCTCGACCAGTTCCACGATATGGTCGATCATCCGCTCGTTCGACAGCTTGTGCACCTGCTTGCCGGCCAGATAGACCATGCCGTGCCCCGCGCCGCCGCCGGTAAAGCCGATGTCGGTCATCAGCGCCTCGCCCGGGCCGTTCACCACGCAGCCGATGATCGACAGCGACATCGAGGTGGTGACATGCGCCAGCCGGTCCTCCAGCGCCGCGACGGTCTTGATCACGTCAAACCCCTGCCGCGCGCAGGAGGGGCAGGAGATGATCGTGACGCCCCGGTGCCGCAGCCCCAGCGACTTCAGGATCTCGAAGCCGACCTTCACCTCTTCCACCGGGTCGGCCGACAGCGAGACGCGGATCGTGTCGCCGATCCCCATCCACAAGAGGTTGCCCAGCCCGATGGCCGATTTGACGGTGCCGCTGACCAGCCCCCCGGCCTCGGTGATGCCCAGATGGATCGGCGCATCGGTTGCCTCGGCCAGCGCCTGATAGGCGGCGGCCGCCAGGAACACGTCGGACGCCTTCACGCTGATCTTGAACTCGTGGAAATCGTTGTCCTGCAACAGCTTGATATGGTCCAGCCCGCTTTGCACCATGGCCTCGGGACAGGGCTCGCCATATTGCTCCAGAAGGTGCTTCTCCAGCGAGCCGGCGTTCACCCCGATGCGGATGCTGCATCCGTGGTCCTTCGCGGCGCGCACCACCTCGGCCACCCGCCGGGCGTCGCCGATGTTGCCGGGATTGATGCGCAGGCAGGCGGCGCCCGCCTCGGCCGCCTCGATGGCGCGGCGGTAGTGGAAATGGATGTCGGCCACGATCGGCACGGGGCTCTCGGCCACGATCTCGCGCAGGGCGCGCGTGCTCTCCTCGTCCGGGGTCGAGATGCGCACGATGTCGGCGCCGGCCACCGCGCAGCGCTGCACCTGTTCGAGCGTCGCCGCCACGTCGGTCGTGGGCGTGTTGGTCATGGTCTGCACGCTGATCGGCGCGTCGCCCCCCACCAGCACCTTGCCCACGCGGATCTGCCGGCTGCGGCGGCGGTCGATGTTGCGCCAGGGGCGGATCGGGTTGTGTGTCATGGATGTGCCCCGGGGCTGCGGCCTGACCCACAGATAGAACGGCGCGCGGGCGCCGGCAACGGCTGAGGCCCGGCTGTCAGGAGCGTCCTAGGGCTGGGAGGCCTGCGCCACGTCGGTGACGAAGCGCGAGAGGTCCGCATCCCGCGACAGGTCGGCGACCGAGAAGGTGCCGGTCAGCGCCGCGGGGTCGAGCGCCAGGTTGCGCACCACCTGCGCCCCCGGTGCCGCCGGGCCGAAGGTCTGGCCGTTCACGGCGAAATAGACCGAACCCGAATTGCCTGCCCGCAAGACCGGCGGCGGGTCGAGCATCGGCACGGCATAGCGTTCGCCGGCATCGAGGATCTTCTCGAACAACACGGTTCCGTCGGCCGCCTGCACCCGCACCCAGGACGGCCGCACCGCCAGGATCTCGACCCCGGGCGCCGGTTCCGCCGTCACCTGCACCGCGGTCGCGGCATCATCAGCCCCCGTCCCGGCCTCGGCCACCGCCTCGTCCAGCGCGGCGCGGATGCGCTCATCCTCGCCCCGCCGCGGGTCGATGGCGGCGATGGGTCCGTCGCGCGCGACCATCACCGGAACGTCGAGCGCCTGCGGCCGCGACGCCCGGTCGGACACCGCCGCCAGCGTGCCGCCGTTCCCTTCCGGGGCCGAGCGCACCAGCGGCGCGGCGCCTGGCACGTTGCCCAGGGGGTCGATCTCGGCCACCACCTGCGGCGCCTGGTCCACCGGGGCCAGCTGCACCCGCTGCACTTCCTGAAGGATCGACCAGCCGCCGTAACCCAGCGCCGCGGTCAGCACCGCAAGCACCGCCAGCGAACCCAGCGCACCGGGTTCCACCTTGGACAGCAGGCTTTCCGACTGAGGCACGAAACGCGCCGCGGAATCGGCGAAGGGGTCGCGGTATTCGCCGGCGCGACTGCGGGCCGCGACAATGCGGGCCGGCGAGGCTGCGGCCGACATGCCGTGCGCCTGGGTGAACCCCGCCTCATGGCAGAACTTGGCGAAGGCCCATTGCGGATCCATCCCCAGATAGCGGGCATAGCTGCGCACGTAACCGGCGATGAAGCCCGGTGTCTCGAAGGCCGCGACATCGGCGTTCTCGATGGCGGCGATGTAGGTGGCCTTGATCTTGAGGTCGCGCTGCACGTCCAGAAGCGACTTGCCAAGCGTCGCACGCTCGCCGCGCATCAGGTCACCCAGACGCAGGTCATAGTCGTCAAAGCCCTTGGGCTTGACCACCTCTGGCGTCGAAGGGGATGTCCTTCGCCCGATCATACCTGTGCGTTTCCGTCCCCTGCCCCATCCGAAGCCGGTCGCGCGAGTCGTTTCCGCGTCGGTCCCGATTCCGGCTATTGACGAAAGGCTAACACAAGGCAAGCGCGAGTGCACATGCAGAAAGTCCGGTCACGCACTGGCTTCGGCGCGATTCAGCGCACAATGCCGCCACAGCGCATCCATCGCCCGCACCAGGGCATCGACATCCGCCGCCGAATGCACCGGCGAGGGTGTCAGGCGCAGCCGCTCGGTGCCGCGCGGAACGGTCGGAAAATTGATCGGCTGGACGTAGATGCCATGCTCTTCCAGCAGCATGTCGGACAGCACCTTGCAATGGATGGGGTCGCCGACATGCACGGGCACAATATGCGACCCGTGGTCCATGATCGGCAGGCCCAGACCCCGCAGCCGCATCTTGACCGTCCGCGCCCGCGCCTGATGCGCCGCGCGCAGGTCCGCCGCCCCCTTCAGCACCGCGATGCTCTCCGCGGCACCCGCGGCAACGGCCGGCGGAAGCGAGGTGGTGAAGATGAACCCGGGCGCATAGGAACGGATCGCATCCACCATCTTCGCAGATGCAGAAACATAGCCGCCGAAGACCCCCACGGCCTTGGCCAGCGTGCCGTTCACGATGTCGATCCGGTGGCCCAGACCCTGCGCCTCGGCCACCCCGCCGCCCCGCGGACCGTAAAGACCCACGGCATGCACCTCGTCCAGATAGGTCAGCGCGCCGAACTCGTCGGCCACATCGCAGATCGCTGCGAGGGGCGCGAAGTCGCCGTCCATCGAATAGAGGCTCTCGAAGGCCACGAGCTTCGGCGCCGCCGGATCGTCGGCCGCCATCAGCGCGCGCAGATGCGCGGGGTCGTTGTGCCGGAACACCCGCTTGGCCCCACCATTGCGGCGGATCCCCTCGATCATCGAGGCGTGGTTCAACTCGTCCGAATAGATGATCAGCCCGGGAAACAGCTTCGGCAGCGTCGACAGCGTGGCGTCGTTCGCCACATAGGCCGAGGTGAACAGAAGCGCAGCCTCGCGCCCGTGCCAGTCGGCGATCGCGGATTCCAGCGCCTTGTGGTGGACCGTGGTGCCCGAGATGTTGCGCGTGCCGCCCGACCCCGCGCCGCAGGACGCCAGCGCAGCCTGCATCGCCGCGATCACCCGCGGGTGCTGCCCCATGCCGAGGTAGTCGTTGCCGCACCAGACGGTGATCTCGCGCGCGGTGCCGTCCGGGCGGTGCCACATGGCGCGAGGAAACCGGCCCTGGATGCGCTCGATGTCGATGAAGGTGCGGTAGCGGCCCTCTGCATGCAGGCGGCCGATGGCCTGATCGAGCGCATGGGTCAGGGCGGCGTCGCGGTCCATCGGCATTCCAATCGTCTGGCGGGGCGCCCCTTGCGCCCGTCGCTGGCGGCTTTCGTCGCATGGCCGATGCACCTTCGGCCTTGATCAGTGTCAACTGCGTTCGATATCGGCGTTGCCGCCGCCCGGATCAAACGGGCAAATTGACGCCCCTGGCCCCGGTGCGGCGACTCCCGGTGCGGCGACTCAGGGCGCCGCGACTTCCAGCACCGTGACGCAGGCGGCACCGCCCTTGCGCTTGCGGTCGCATTCGGCGCGGGCCTCGGCCTCGGCCGCCACCGCATCCGACGCGCCGCCGATGGCCGTCGCGCTTTCGACCGGCATCGAGTTGCGCACGAACCCCTCGCCCGGCGCCACCGCCAGCGCCGCGAACCCCTTGCCCTGCGGGATGAACAGCCCCCGTGCATCGGCATTCGTGGCGACCAGCCGCAGCGTCGTCACCTCGGCCACGGTCAGGAACGGATGCAGGTGCAGCCGGACCGTCACGCCCTTGGCCGCCGTCTCCTCCACCGCCACCTCCGCCTGTGCGGCCCCAGCAGCCATCAGCGCGGCCAGGATCACGGCTGTCGTCTGTCGCATCGCGGTCCTCCTGCGTCATCTTTCCGCCGTCCTAGCGCATCGCGGAGGTCCTGCACAGCCGCCCACGCAAGCGTGAACACCCCCCCGCCCTTCCCCCGGCCGCGGCCCGCCGCTAGGCTGCGCCCCAGCCATGGGAGCCCGCGCATGACCCTTTCCGCCGTCCTCGACCGCATCGACGCCGACCTGCCCGCCGCCCTCGACCGGCTGATGGCGCTCCTGCGCATCCCCTCGATCTCGACCGATCCGGCCTTCGCGCCCGATTGCGCGCGCGCCGCGGACTGGCTGGTGGCCGACCTGCGCGGCCTGGGGTTCGAGGCTGCGGCCAGACCCACCGCCGGCCATCCCATGGTCGTGGCACATGCACAGGGGCCGGGCCCGCATTTCCTGTTCTACGGGCACTACGACGTGCAGCCGGTCGATCCCCTGTCGCTCTGGCACCGCGATCCCTTCGACCCCGAGGTGCAGGACGGCCCGCGCGGCCCGGTCATCCGGGCCCGCGGCGCATCCGATGACAAGGGCCAGCTGATGACCTTTCTCGAGGCGCTGCGCGCCTGGAAGGCGGTCCACGACACCCTGCCCTGCCGCCTGACCATCCTGCTCGAGGGCGAGGAGGAATCGGGCTCGCCCTCGCTCGTTCCCTTCCTGCGCGACCACGCGGAGGAATTGCGCGCCGACCTGGCGCTCATCTGCGACACCGGGCTCTTCTCGGATCACGCCCCCGCGATCGTCACCACGCTGCGTGGCCTTCTGGGCGAAGAAATCACCTTGCGCGGCCCGTCGAAGGATCTGCACTCCGGGGCCTACGGGGGCGCCGCGATCAACCCGATCCGTGTCCTGACGCGCATCCTGGGTGGCCTGCACGATGCGCAGGGCCGCGTGACCGTCCCGGGTTTCTACGACGGGGTGGACGAACTGCCGGACGCGATTCGCGCCCAGTGGCAGGGGCTTGCCTTCGACCATGCGCGCTTTCTGGGCGACGTGGGCCTGTCGCAGCCGGCGGGCGAGACCGGGCGCACGCCGCTCGAGATGCTCTGGTCGCGTCCGACGGCCGAGATCAACGGCATCTGGGGCGGCTACACGGGCGAGGGGTTCAAGACCGTCCTGCCATCCGAGGCCCATGCCAAGGTCAGCTTCCGCCTTGTCGGCCGCCAGGACCCGGCCGTCCTGCGCACGGCCTTCCGCGACTGGGTGACGGCGCAGCTGCCCCCCGATGTCACCGCAACCTTCCTCGGCCACGGCGCATCCCCCGCCGGCCGCATGCAGCTCGCCCACCCCGCCTTCGAGGCCGCGCGCAAGGCGCTGGCCGACGAATGGGGCCGCCCGGCGGCCTTCGTGGGCTGCGGCGGCTCCATCCCCATCGCCGGCTACTTCCAGACCGAACTCGGCATGGACGCGATGCTTCTGGGCTTCGGCCGGGACGACGACCAGATCCATTCCCCGAACGAGAAATACGACGTGGAATGCTTCCACAAGGGCGCCCGGTCCTGGGCGCGGATCCTCGACCGCATCGCAGGCTGACGCCCGCAAGGCGCAGGGTGAGGCCACACGCCCGACGCATCCCGTGTCTGCACCGCGTGGCGCACAGGGGCGGACGGGATGGTGCCAAGCCCGTGCCTGGCCTGTTCAGGCCGTTGCACAAGACCGAGGGGAAGGATGCAACATCCGGGACGGGCGGGCGATGGCGCGGTTGACGGGGCTCGAACCCGCGACCCCCGGCGTGACAGGCCGGTACTCTAACCGACTGAGCTACAACCGCATGCCGCCCGGGCCCGGCCCGGATGTGAGTGGGCTGATACGGGCAAGCGCAAGGAAGGTCAAGCGTCCGGCGGGGAATTCTGCGACTGGCGCAGCACCGGCGCGGCGGTGACGGTGCCACAATGCGGGCAGCGGAAGGCACGCAGCGGTCGCCCTGCGGCCTTCCAGCGCAGGCCGCCCAGATCCCATATCGAGGTCCGCCTGTGGCACGACGGGCAGGTCATGCCCCAGCCGCGCGAGGACGCCTCGGCCTCGGCGCCCCAGCGGGCGGGCATCAGGCGCAGGATCAGGTCGCGCAGCACCGGCGTGTGTCCTTCAGAATGCCGACGTTCCGCGCGACTGTCCCACAGATTGGAGCGGCCGTCACCGGTCGGGCGCCGGTATCCACTCCGCATCGTCGCCCGGCGGCAGGCTGAAGCGGCCGTGCTGCCAGTCGCCCGCGCGCCAGGCCTCCTTCGCGGCCTCGATGCGTTCCTTCGAGGAGGCGACGAAGTTCCACCAGATGTAGCGTGGCCCGTCCATCGTTGCCCCACCCAGAAGCATCAGCCGCGCGCCCGCCGGCCCCGCCCGCAACGACACCGCGTCGCCCGGACGGCACACCAGCATCCGGCCCGCCTCGAACTCCTGCCCGGCCACGGTCACCTGCCCGTCGAGCACGTAGACGCCGCGATCCTCGTGGTTGTCGGGCAGCGGGATCGCCGCGCCGGGGGCCAGCAGCGCATCGGCATAGAACACCTCGACCGGCATCGGCACGGGGGCGGCCTCGCCCCAGGCATCGCCCAGGATCAGCCGCACCTGCTTTCCCTCGCCCTCGAGCACCGGCAGGCTGTCGCGCCCGGCGTGCAGGAAGGCCGCGGGATCGTCCTCGCGGCCCTTCGGAAGCGCGAGCCAGGTCTGCAGTCCGAACAACGACATGGGCGCCGTTCTTGCAGTGCCGTCGGTGCGTTCGGAATGGGTGATGCCGTGGCCCGCCAGCATCCAGTTGACCGCCCCGGGCTCGATCCACTGGTCGGTGCCCAGGCTGTCGCGGTGATGGATGCGACCACGCATCAGGTAGGTCACGGTGCCAAGGCCGATGTGGGGGTGCGGGCGCACGTCGACGCCCTGCCCGGTCAGGAACTCGGCCGGCCCCATCTGGTCGAAGAAGATGAAGGGCCCGACCATCTGCCGCGCCGCCGCCGGCAATGCGCGGCGCACCTCGAACCCGCCAAGGTCGCGCGCCCGCGGCACGATGACCGTCTCGATCGCATCGACGGCATCGCCGGTGGGAATGTCGGGGTCGAGCGCGGGGTTCCAGCTCATGGCAGTCTCCTCCGAGGGTCTGCGGCAAAGGTAGGACAGCCTGCGCCGGATTGCACCCCGGTCGATCCGCGCGTGGTCTGTGCGCCAGATCACATGAGCGGACATCCGTTCAAGATCATCGCCTTGCAGTTCATTGCGCAGATGCCGCGACGCGTCCGCCGCGGTCGGCAGGGCCCGGCACGCGCCGCGCGGCGTGGTGGGTGATGAGAGACTCGAACTCCCGACATCCTCGGTGTAAACGAGGCGCTCTACCAGCTGAGCTAATCACCCGACGGCCCCGGGATAGCCCAGCGGACAGGGTCGGGCAAGCGGGCGAGTCGAACGGGGGCGGCATGATACTCGGCCATATCGGGGCGCGCATGGGCTCGAAGGGCGTGCCGGGCAAGAACGGCCGCCCGATCGCCGGCAAGCCGCTGATCGACTGGTCGCTCGACCAGCTTCTGGCCAATCCCCGGGTCGCCGCGGTGGTCGTGTCGACCGACGACCCGCAGCTCTACGCCCATGCCCTGGCCCGCGGCACATTGCCCATCGGGCTGCGCCCCGCGCATCTGGCCACCGATACGGCGGGCAAGTGGGCGGTCTGGCAGCATGCGCTCGAGGTGTCGCAGCCGCTGCTGGCCGAACCGGTGACTGCCTTCCTCGATCTCGACTGCACCTCGCCCCTGCGGCTGCCAGAGGACATCGACGCGGGCCTCGACCTGTTCGCGGCCGAGACGCCGGACATGGTGATGAGCGTCTGTGAGGCACGAAAGAACCCGTATTTCAACATGCTGGAGGTCGATCCTCAGGGATCGCTTCAGGTGTCGAAACCCCTGCCGGGCGGCGTCCTGTCGCGCCAGCAGGCGCCGCAGGTCTGGGAACATGTCGGCATGGTCTATGTCGTGGCGCCTGATTACCTGCGCCGGGCGGCCTCGCTTTTCGAGGGCCGGGTGATCCCGCTGCCGCTGCCGCCCGAACGCTGCCACGACATCGACACGCCCTATGATTTCCGGCTGGTGGAGTTCCTGTTGCAGGAGCAGCTGCGCGAAGGCGTCAGGAAGGCCTGACGCCCGGCGGCGGCGCGATCCGGTCGAGCGCCGCCAGCGTCCGCGCCGTGGCGCCCGCGTGGTCGGCCAGAAAGGCCGCGATGGCGCCGGGTGGTGCAGGCACGGGATCGGCCAGGGCCGCGGCCAGTGCGGCGGCATCGGGCACGGCGCGGGCCACGCCCGCGGCCTCGGCCTCGGTCTGGGGGTATTCGTTCGTCCAGGTCGCGGGGCCGGTCAGAACCGGCAGGCCCAGCGACAGAGGCTCGATGATGTTGTGCGCCCCCGCCGGCACGAAGCCCCCGCCCACCACCGCCCGGTCGGCCATGGCGAGGTAGGCGAACATCTCGCCCAGCGAATCGCCCAGCAGGACCTCGGCCCCGGGCGACGGCCCGAGCGGCGCGAACTCCGGCCCAAGCACGGCGCTGCGCCGGACGACCGTGAACCCCGCCGCCGCCGCCATCCCGGCCACGGCGTCGAACCGTTCCGGCCGCCGCGGCACCCAGACCACGCGCAGCGGATGGCCGCGGCGGGCCAGGGCCTCGCGCAGGGCGGCGAAGGCCGCAAGGTAGGTCGCATCCTCGCCCGCGACCGAACTCGCCAGCACCACGACCGGTCCGCGCCCGGGCGCGAACCAGCCCCGCGCGGCGCGGCCCGCGGCGATCTGGGCCTCGGGGCGCGGCAGGTCGAATCGCCATTCGCCCGTCACCTCGACCCACGCCACCCCGGCCTGCCGGAACCGCGCCGCATGCAGCGTGGATTTCGCGAGCGCCGCGTCGCAGGCCCCGATCGCCTGCATCCGCCAGCGCCGGCGCGCGCCGTCTCGGGCGAAGGTCGCCGCCGGATACTGGGCATTGGCGGGCATCACCGGCACGCCCGCCCGTCCGCATTCGAGAATCATGCCGGGCCAGTAGTCGATCTCGACCATCAGGCAGGCGCGGGGGCGAAGGCGGCGCAGGAAGGGGCGCAGGGCGAAGGCGGCGTCGAAGGGCTGCCAGGTCAGGTGCAGCCGGCCCGCGGCGATCTCGGCCCCGAACAGCCGTTCGCCCTCGCGCCGGCCGGCGGGGGGGAAGGTGGTCACGATGACCCCCTCGCCCCGGTCCAGCAGCGCCCGGATCAGCGGCGAGGCGGCGCGCAACTCGCCCAGGCTGACGGCATGGACCCAGAGCGCGCCGGGGGCGATGCGGGGCGAGACGCGGCCGAAGCGCTCGGCAAGGTGGAGGGCATAGAGCGGGTCGCGCCGCCCCCGCCGCCAGAGATAGACCAGCACGACAGGCAGGCCGATGACCCACAAAAGCGCATAGAACGGGCGGAACAGCTGCAGGCTCATGGCCGGGCCAGGGCGATGAGGTCGGCGGCCAGCGCCTGCGTGCCGGCGGCCAGCCGCGCGGCGATGGCCTGCGCACGGGTGGCCATGGCCGGCAGGGCGGGGTCGGACAGGGCGGCCAGAAGGTCCTCGGGGCCGGACACGGGGCGGGCCGCAAGATCGCCGTGCAAAGACTTGTAATCAGTCATGAAATTGAACGTTTCAGGGCCGTGCAGGATGGCCGCGCCAAGGGCCGCTGCCTCCCACGGGTTGTGCCCGCCCGCATCGAACCCGCCGCCGACCAGCGCGGCATCGGCCAGCCGATACCACAGCCCCATCTCACCGAAGGTATCGGCAAGCCAGACGCCGCCCGCGGCCGGCGGCGCCTCGCCCCGGCTGCGGAATGCGACCGTCAGTCCGCTTGCCGCTGCGGCAGCGGCGACAGCGACGCCGCGCTCCGGGTAGCGCGGCGCGAGGATCAGCGTCGCCGGAGGCCCGAGGCGCGCCTGCGCCGCCAGCGCCACGGCCTCGTCGCCCGGATGCGTCGGGCCGGCCAGCCAGACCCGCCGGCCCGCCAACAGCTCCCGCAGCCGGGCCAGCTCGCCCTCGTCGCAGCCGAGCGGCGGCGCCGCGGCCTTCATCGGCCCCGTCACCCGAACCCCGTCCGCCCCGAGCGCGCGCAGGTTTGCGGCGGTTCCCTCATCCTGTGCGGCGATCAGCGCGAAACGGCGCAGCAGTTCGCCGTAGAGCCCGGCCGCCCGGTCCCGGCGGGCATGTGCCGCAGCCCCCATCCGCGCATTGACCATGGCAAGCGGAACCCCCGCCCGGTCGGCCGCCACCACCGCCCGGGGCCAGAGGTCCTGTTCGGCCCAGACCGCAAGCGACGGGCGCCAGTGCGACAGGAACCGCGCCACCGGCCCCGGCGTATCGAGCGGCAGGAACTGGTGGCGCGCGTTCGGGGCCAACTGGCCCGCCGCCACCTGCGCCGAGGACAGCGCCGATGAGGTGACCAGCACCGCAAGATCGGCCGGCAGCGCGGCGATCAGCCCGCGCAAGGCCATCACCTCGCCCAGCCCCACCGCATGCATCCAGATCAGGCGGCCGGGCGGACGTTCCAGCCCCGGGTATCCCAGCTTCTCGCGCCAGCGGGCCGGGTCCTCGCGACCCTTCGCCAGGCGCCGCCGCAGGATCGCGGGCGCCGCGGGCGACAGCAGCCGGTTCAGCGCCAGATAGGCCGCCAGCTGCCAGTGCATCAGCCGTCGTCGCGGAAGGCCTTCTGCAGCCCCCGCGCCCAGAAGCCCGGATCGGCCAGCACCTGCACGAAGCGATCGGCCGCCCTGCCCTCGCCGAAGCCCTCGTGCCGCGGATGGCGTCGGCCCCATTGGGCGACCAGGAAGGACAGGATGGCGGCGCGGTCACAGGGGTCGGCGGCATGGACCGAGGGCGCCTCGGACCGGCCCGCCTGCCGGCTGCCGAGGTCGAGCGAGGGCAGCCCGAGGAACGGCGCCTCGCGCACCCCGGCGCTGGAGTTGCCGACCATGCAGGCGGCGTTGCGCATCAGTTCCGAGAAATAGGCGAAGCGCATCGAGGGCAGGATGCGGAAGCGGTCGGCGGGCAGCGCATCGAGGACGGCGAAGATCGCCTCGGACCCGGGGTCGTTGTTGGGGGCGATCACGACGAAGGGCCGCCCACTGTCCTGAAGCGCGCCGAACAGGGCCGCCGCCTGCGTGCCCATCGTCGCGGCCTCGGAGGTGACGGGGTGGAACACCGCGATCCCGTAATCGGCGAAGGGGATGGCATAGCGCGCCCGCACCTCGTCGAGCGTGACGCCCGAGGGGCCGGCGTGGAAGTCGAGCTCGGGGCTGCCGATCACGTGGATCGCCGCGTCGGGCTCGCCCAGCCGCCGCACGCGGGCCGCCGCGGCCTCGGACGACACGAAATGGGCATGCGCGAGCTTCGAGTTGCAGTGGCGGAACACCTCGTCGATCGTGCCCGAGACCTCGCCGCCTTCCACATGCGCGGTGCGGATGTAGTTGGTGGCGCCGACCAGCGCCGCCGCCAGAGCCTCGATCCGGTCGCCATGGGTCACGATCAGGTCGGGGCGGTTCTCTGCCAGGAAGTCGGAAAAGCCCGTGACGGTCTTGGCCAGCACGAGATCCATCGGATCGCCCGGCCGCTGGTTCTGGAACTCGTGGACCGCCACCCCCGGCATCCGCCGCACCTCGAGCTTGGTCAGGCCATAGCGCGCCAGCATGTGCATCCCGGTCACGAAGAAGCCGACCGCATGCCCCGCATCCCGCGCCGCCGCGGCAAGCGGCTCGAGCTTGCCGAAGTCGGCACGGGTGCCGGTCAGGAAGAGGAGGCGGCGGGTCATGGCCCTGCCTTGCGTGTGAAGACCTCCACCGTGCCGCCGGGAGTGGGGTCGGCGGTGAGACCGTGGCGGGCCAGCGCGGCGCGGATGGTGTCGAGCGTGGCCGCCGACAGGCGGTCGGGATGGAGTTCGATGACCACCGCGCGCAGGCCCGAGGCATCGAGCGCCGGGATCAGGTCGGCCTCGCCGCCCTCGATGTCGCACAGCAGGACATCCGGGGCGAAGGCCGCGACGGTGGCGTTGAGATCCTCCGATGGAACCGCGATGACCTCGCGCGACCGCCGCCCGGTTCCGCCAAGCAGCGAGCCGACGGCGAAGGACGAGGCAAGGTGGAAATCGCGCGTCTCGCCCGGGGCGACCCCGGGGATCAGGACGGCGTGGCGGATCTCGACATTGGAAATGCCGTGCGACTGGAGGAACGCCCGGGTCTCGGGGATCATCCCCGGGTTGGCCTCGAAGGACAGGACCTGTCCGCCGGGGGCGGCAGCGCGGGCGGCCAGCGCCGTGACGACACCGAGGCCGGAGCCGAGTTCCAGCACCCGGTCGCCGGGCCGGACCACCCGGCGCAGACCGCGGATCTCGGGGTCCTCGTAGGAATGGGACAGTATGGCGCGGACAATCTCGGCGTTCATTCCGGTCCGGTTCAGGGGCACGGTCAGGCCATGGTAGGGCAACGCGGTGCGCATCCCTGTGCGGCGCAGGATCGCGAAGCGGATCTTGCCGATGGCGCGCCAGAACTCGCGGCGGATCTTCCAGAACGGGGGCATGCAGGGTCCTGTGTGGCGCAGGTCAGGTCGTCACGTCGCGGTGGCGGGGTCAAGCCGGTCGCGCGCCTCGATTTCCGCGCGCACTTCGGGGAAGGGCGCCGGCAGATCACCGGCGCGGACGGCGGCAAGATACTGGCGGCGCATGGCGGAATGCAGGTTGGCCTCCCCTGCCCCGGTGGGTCCGGCAGATTTCTTGAGGAAATCCATGCCCATGAGCCTGGCGGCCGCAAAGGGGAAGGAGGCATTGAATCGCCGCCGCCGTGCCGTGCGGGCGATGTGATCGAGGACGGCGGCGCGCCAGTCGGCCGTGGTCTCTGTGGCGGCTAGCAGTGCCTTGGACTCGGCGCGCAGGTCGGGTTCGGTATAGGCGGCGTAGTGAAGCACACGGCGCAAGGTGGCGGGATCGACGTCGCGCAGGCGTTCGATCAGGCCTGCGGGCGTGAAGATGCCGGTGACGGACAAGCCTGCGTCCTGCATCGCCTGCGAGAACCCGCGCTCGCCGCGGTAGATCGCGTTCAGCTTGTTGCTCGAGACACGAAACCTCGTCCAGAAGCGCCAGAAGCCGGGGGCGGCGAGGGCCTGGGCATTGATCAAATAGAGGTAGGATTCGACGAAACCGCGCCGCAGGGTGCCGGTGCGGGCGCGGATCGTGTCGGGATGAAGGAAGCCGCCGACAACGTCGCCCTCTGCCGCCTCCAGCCGGGCGACGAGATCGGAGGTTTCGCCAAGCGGCATCCAGATGCTGTCGTTCATAACGATCAGCCTTTCGGGTGCGTCGCCCCAGCGGCGCAGAAGCAGGATGCCGTCGCGGTAGCCGCCAAAATCGTAGCCGAAGTTCGGTCGTTCCACGATGCGCCAGGTCAGGGGGGCCAGCGCGGCCCGGCTGCCGTCGGTCAGTGGCGCATTCGACACCACGAGCGGCGCATAACCGCAGGAGACAAGGTAGCGCAGCGTCAGGAGAAGCGACCGGGCGAGGCCGCGCGGTTGAAAGATCAGCACCACTGCCACTTTGCCGGCCAGCGCCACGCCCTGATCCGGCGGCACCGGCTGGCGGTCGCGGCGGCGGTCGTGGAGCCATTTCAGCAGCGGCTCATAGACCAACCCGGCCATGGACCACAGGAAGCTGCCAAGCCTTTCAACCTCCCGCGCGATCTTCCACCGCGGGATCACCCCAGATCCCCCCACCGCAACTGCGTGTTCCGGGTGACCGCTCGCTTCAGCCGTTTCCCCACCACCTTGTCGAAGTCATAGGCGGCGATCTCGCCCGACCCCGGGCGGCGCGCCCAGATGTCCGCTTCGCCGATCACATGGCCCTCGGGCAGGTCGGCATCGGCCACGACGGAACCGCGGGCAAAGCGGTAGACATCCTCCTCGGGCGCCGAGCGCGCCTTGGGGTTGCGGGCGGCGATCCAGATCTCGCGCGAGCGGTCGATCAGGTGGCGCAGTTCGGACGGGTCCATCGAGTTGATGATGTCGGGGCCCTTGCGGTAGCGCGTGTCGGTGTAGTGGCGTTCGAGGATCGAGGCCCCCAGCGCGACCGAGGCCAGCGCCATCTCGGGCCCGATGGAATGGTCGGAGAAGCCCACGACCGCGCGGGGGAAGGCCTCGCGCAGTTCGGTCACGCCGCGCAGGGACACGATCTCGGGCGGGCTGGGGTAGAGGTTGGTGCATTCCAGAAGCGCATAGTCGATGCCGGCGGCGTCGAGGATGGCGACGCTGGCGCGGAGCGTGTCGATCGTCTGCATGCCGGTCGACAGGATCACCGGCCTGCCCTTCCGCGCGATGTGGCGGATCAGCGGCAGGTTGTCGGCCTCACCGCTCCCGATCTTGTAGGCCGGCACCTCGAGCGTCTCGAGGAAATCGGCCGCCGCGCGGCTGAAGGGCGTGGAGATCCAGATCATCCCGAGCGCTTCGGTGTAGCGCTTCAGCTCGGCCTCCTCCTCCAGCGTGAGGGCGCAGCGCGCCATCACGTCCCAGATCGAGACATCGGCATTGGGGGGGAAGATCGACTTCGCCTCCTCCGTCATCTCGTCCTCGATGATGTGGGTCTGGTGCTTGATCATCTCGCAGCCCGCCCCGGCCGCAAGGCGCACCATCTCCCTGGCCACGGCCAGGCTGCCGCCGTGGTTGATGCCGATCTCGGCGATCACCAGCGGCGGATGGTCCGGCCCGATGCGGCGCCCCGCGATCTCCATGTCAGACCTCCCGCAGGCCGGCGCGGTAGCGCGCGGCGTTCTCGACATAATGGGTGGCGGTGGACCGCTGCCGGGCCTGCGCGGCCCCGTCCAGCATCCGCACCACCTTGCCCGGGGCACCCATGACCAGCGCGCCCGGCTCGATCCGCTTGCCTTCGGTGACCAGCGCGCAGGCGCCGACCAGCGCGCCCGACCCGATCACCGCGCCGTTCAGCACCGTCGCACCCATGCCGACCAGACAGCCGTCCTCCAGCGTGCAGCCGTGCAGCATCGCCTTGTGGCCGACCGTCACCTCGCGCCCGATGGTCAACGGATAGCCCATGTCGGTGTGCAGGACGCAGTTTTCCTGGATGTTGCTGTTCTCGCCCACCTCGATGGGTTCGTTGTCGCCCCGCAGGACCGACCCGAACCAGACGCTGGCGCCCGGGCGCAGGATGACGCGGCCGATCAGCACGGCGGTCGGGGCCACCCAGGCCGTGGGGTCGATCTGCGGCGCATGGCCGTCGAACGCATAGATCATGGCGCCTCCCGTTCATCGAACTCGCGGGTCAGGCCGCGCACGAAATCCGCCAGCCCCGGCTGGCGGTCGCGGCGCTGCCGCTCGGCCTCAAGAATGCCCTGCAAGCGGCTGAACGTGCTTTGCAAATCGTCGTTCACAAGGACATAGTCGTATTCCGCCCAATGGCTGATCTCGTCGCGGCTTCTGGCCATGCGGCCGGCGATCACGGCCTCGCTGTCCTGCGCCCGCGCCCGCAGGCGGCGGTCAAGCTCGGCGATGGACGGGGGCAGGACGAAGACCGACACCACATCGCGCCCGAGCGCCGAGGAGCGGATCTGCTGTCCGCCCTGCCAGTCGATGTCAAAGAGCGTGTCGCGCCCCTCGGCCATCGCCGCCTCGACCGGGGCGCGCGGGCTGCCGTAGAGGTTGCCGAAGACCTCGGCATGTTCGAGCATCCCGCCCGCCGCCACCATCGCCTCGAAGTCGGGGCGGCCGACAAAGCGGTAATGCTGCCCGTCCACCTCGCCCGGCCGCGGCGCGCGCGTGGTGGCCGAGACGGAAAAGCGCATCGTCGG
>DAOLBY010000016.1:23844-34580 GCA_035324325.1 Paracoccaceae bacterium
GGTCCCAGTCCATCAGCATCCGCGCCAGCGTGGACTTGCCCGCCCCCGAAGGCGAGGACAGGATCAGGAGAAGCCCTTTGCGCGCCACCCCGGTCATTCGACGTTCGCCACCTGCTCGCGCAATTGGTCCACGACCACCTTGAGGTCGAGCCCCACGCGGGTCAGGGCCGCCGCCTGAGCTTTCGAGCACAGGGCATTGGCCTCGCGCATGAATTCCTGCGTCAGGAAGTCGAACTTGCGGCCCACCGGGCCGGGGTCCGCCAGCAGCGCCCGGGCCGCGGCGACATGGGCGGTCAGGCGGTCGATCTCCTCGGTCACGGCGGACTTCACGGCGATCAGCGCCAGTTCCTGTGCGACTCGGGCGGGGTCGGTCTCGGCCGCGCCCTCCATCACGCGCGCAAGGGCCGCGCGCAGCGCCTCCGCCTGCGCCGGGCGCCGCGCCTCGGCCGCCGCGCGGGCCTCGGCCACCAGCGCCTCGATCCGGTCCACCTGCGCCCCGATCACCACGGCCAGCGCAGCGCCCTCGGCCGCGCGGGCCGCCGCGAAATCGGCCAGCACCGGCGCGAGGTCGGCCAGAAGGGCCGCGCGCAGGGCCTCGGTGTCGCCCTCGTCCGCCGCGGCCTGTTCGGTCACGCCACGGAAGGCCAGGACCTCGGCGGCCGAGGGCGGCGCCAGCGCCACCCCGGCCGCCCCCGCCGCCGCCTGCACTTCGGAAAGCCCCGCCAGCACCGCCGCCAGACCCGCCGGCCGCACCCGGGACACGTCGCCCGCGGCCTCACGTTCCAGCCGCAGGGTGAGGGACACGTTTCCGCGGGCAACCGCGCGCCCGACCTCGGCGCGCACCGCCTGCTCCAGCCCCTCGATGCCCTCGGGCAGGCGCAGGCGCAGGTCGAAGCCCTTGCCGTTGACGCCGCGGATATCCCAGGCCCAGGCGGCCCCGGCCCCCTGCCCCCTTCGGGCGGCAAAGCCGGTCATCGAGATCGTCATCGGCAAGTCCCCGCGATGTTTACCATTTGCGACGATTGCCCGCCGAATCCGCGCGATCCGCGCTATGTTAAGACATCGGCAAGAGGTCTTGCCGCAGAATTAACCGCGATGAGGCCCCGCCGGCCCGAGGGGTAGCAGAGCGGGGGCGGCGGGGCAACGGGCGCAGGCAGGGGTAGGCGGCATGTGGGGTTCCCTTTTCGGCGGGCAGGGCAGCAGCGACGATGGTCGCCCCGACGCGCTGCGCTTTCCCGCGCTGGCCGCGACGCGCGCCTATTGGGAGGCACTGCGCAGCGCCCAAGGCACCGCCATCCCCGACCGGACCCGCATCGACCCCCGCGGGATCGGCGGTGCGCTGGACTGTGCCTTCATCGCCGACCGCGTGGCGCCGGGGGTGGCGCGGTTCCGCCTGGCCGGGTCGGTGATCTGCGACCTGATGGGGATGGACGTGCGCGGCATGCCCGTCCTGTCGCTGATCGAACCTCATGCCCGGGCGGCGCTGGCAGAGGCGGTGGAAACCGTGCTGACCGCACCCGCCATCCTGACCCTGTCGCTCGAGGCCGAACGCGGGATCGGCCGGCCGGCGCTGGAGGGGCGGATGCTGATGCTGCCGCTGCGCCGGGTGAACGGCGAGGCGGGGCTGGCCCTCGGCTGTCTCGCACTCGACGGCCAGATCGGCCGCGCGCCACGCCGCTTTGCCATCGCGCGCCGTCTGGTCGAACCGCTGGCCCCGCTGCCGGCGCTGGAAGGCATGGCCGAACCGGCAAGTCCCTATGCGCCCCCGCGCCCCGCCGCGGGCCGGCCGCACCTGCGGCTTGTCCACGGCGGCGCCGGGCCCCGGGTCGGCTAGCGCGGCACCAGACCGTCGAGATGGGCGCGCAGTCGCGCCGCATCCGCGTCGGTCCGGCCCTCGGGGTCGCGCATCGCGGCCCAGGCCGGGATGTCGTGCCGCGCCATGCAGTCGTGACCATATTCCGGGGTGCCGACCGCCAGTGCCAGGTCGAGCCCCGCCTGGAACAATGTCACGACCGGGATCCAGCGCATCTGCGGCGACAGGTCGGGCGCGACTGCACCATCCGCCGGGACTCGCTGGGGTGGGGCGACCCTACAGACGATCTGCCTGGAAGTGGCGCTGCATGAAGAAGGGCAGGTCGGGCTGGTGGCTGGGAAGCCCAACGACCTCGTCCCGCAACAGGCCGACATCCCTGATGTCGCGATCGGTCACTGCCAGATGCTGGCGCAGGGCGGCATGGGCGGCATTCACCCCGCCGATCCTGGCACGAAGGCGACGGAACAGTCCGGGGAAAGTCCAGGACGGCACGGCGCTGTTCTGGACGTCTGCGGTCATAGGCGAAACTCCTCTGCGGTCCGCACAGGCTCTAGTCCATCGAGAAGACGTTCGCTTGAGGACGCCGTGAGCAATCGCTGTGGAATTCTGGGGACGCCGTGAGTAGGATTGCGCATGCTGCTGCGGTTCGGGGACTTCACGCTCGACACAGGCCGGGCAGAGTTGCGCGGACCGGACGGGCCTGTGCATCTGGAACCCAAGCCTCTGGCGCTTCTGACATTTCTGGCCGAGAACAACGACCGGGTGCTCACTCGCGACGCCATGATCGACGCCGTCTGGGGCGGCCGCATCGTGTCGGACGCCGCGGTGTCAACGGTTCTGAAGCAGGTGCGGAAGGCACTTGCCGATGGTGGCCGGAAGCAGGAATTCATCCGCACGTTGCACGGCCGCGGACACCGTTTCGTGGCCGAAGTCAGGATCGCGGCAGCGGCATCGGTCGCTGCGGGACGCGATCGCGCGAGCCCGACCGACGGGCGCCCAATGGTCGCGGTATTGCCGTTCCGCTCGTCCGGCAGGGCCGGACGGTGGGCGAACCTGCCCGAGGCAATCGCAGCCGAAGTCATCGCGTCGCTGTCGCGCCTGAGATGGCTGAGGGTGATCGCCCGCGAGACCACGTTCCGCTTCCGCAATCCGTCGCTGGACGTCGCGGGCGTCCGCGACATCCTGGGGGCGGGCTATGCTCTGTGCGGTGTCGTCGACACGACGGGCGCCCGGCTTGCCGTCAGCCTCGAGCTGTCGGAAACCGCAGGCGGCTCGGTGATCTGGGCCGAACGGTTCACCAGCGCGCTCGATGCAGTGCACGCCGTAAGGACTTCCATTGTAGACTGCGTCCTTGCGGCCCTCGAGATTTCCGTGCCGCGCCACGAGGCCGAAATCGCTCGGCTGCGGCCGTCGGAAAGCCTCGACGCCTGGAGCGCCTTTCATCTGGGTCTCGCGCATGTCTACCGATTCAACAGGAATGACAATGCCATCGCGGCTGGCCTGTTCCGTCGCGCGACCGAGCTGGATCGGGAATTCGCCGCTGCCTGGGCGGCACGGTCGTTCAGCAGTTTCCAGGACGCCTTTATGGGTTTTCTCCCCGATCGTGCGGCAGCCGTGCGAGAGGCCCAAGCCACGGCGGAACGAAGCATCGAGCTGGATCCCATGGAGCCGACGGCAAACTTCGCGATGGGTCGCCTGCCGATCCTGACCGGGGATCTCCGTGGCGACACGGCGTGGCTAGACCGCGCGCTGGAGCTTTCGCCGAGCTTTGCCAAGGGTCACTACTCGCGGGCTCTGGTCAACGTCCTTGCCGGACGGACCGAAGCGACACGCGAAGGCATTGATCGCGCCATGCAGCTCAGTCCGCTGGATCCCCTCCTGGGGCCGATGTTCGGGGTTCGGGCACTGTCGCTGCTGATCGACGGACATCCGGACGCTGCCCAGGAACAGGCCCAGAAAGCGCTGCGTGCCGGCCCGTCGCACCTCATCAATGCGATGACGGCTGCGGCGATCTCCGCGCTTTGCGGGAAGGCCGGCGAGGCGGCGCAGCTGAGGGCGTGGGTGGGGGAGCGGCGTCCCGATGCCACCGTGGGGCTGTACCTTTCGGCCCTGCCCATGGTCGACGGTCCGACCCGTCAGCAACTGATCCGCGCGCTGCTTGGGCTGGGCTTCCCGCGATAGCACGGGTCGCGGAGGCAGTCTCGGGGCGGTCTTCATCGGCCCGGACCCGATCTGCTTCCGGTTCTCACCTTGAAATCAGTCACATGAAAGAATGCAACCAATGTCGTGGCTTCGAGAGGGTTCAGCCGCAGGCCGGTCTCCTCCGCCACCAGACGTGCCTGAAGTCCGGCTGCTCTGGAACGCACATCTCCGGCAGACATGGCGACGTCAGGCATCAGCAAGCAGCTTGGCAATCCTGTTCTCGTCCCAGTCATGGCCGACGCCGGGTGCGGTCGATGGGCGGGCCCCTCCATTGGTGGGAACCATGGGGTTCGTGAGGAAAGCGTCGGCCCAGTCCACGTATTCCAGCCAATGCGCAGTCGGGCTCGCGCAGAGCAGGGCGACGCTGATTTCGGGATAGAGGTGAGACGAAAGGGGCGTGCCCCTGCCGGCCGCGAGTTCCGCGCCCTGGAGCCAGCCGGTCACGCCGCCGATCCGTGCCACATCGGGCATGGCATAGTCACAGGCGCCAAGCGCCAGCGCGGCCTCCATCGATGTCGGGCCATTGAAGTTCTCGCCGATCTGAAGCGGGGTCTTCGTTCTCGCGGTCAATCGGGCATGGGCAGCATAGTCATCATGGCGCATGGGCTCCTCGATCCAGAGCAGCCCGTGGTCGTCGAGTGCCGTGGCGCGGATATCGGCCTCCTGCGGCGACAGCGCCTGATTGTAGTCGACCATCAGGCCGATTCCCTCTGGCAGCACACGCAGCACGGCCTCGACCGCAGCGACATCCTCGGCGAGCGTCGGATGACCCAACCGCAACTTCATCGCCGGCAGCTTGCTGTCGTGGTGGAGTCTGAGGGCCTCGTCCGCGAGTTGACCGGGTGGCATCAGGCCGAGCCCTCGGCTGTCATAGGCCGGGATCGCGCGCGGCTTGGCCCCGAGGAGATCGTGCAACGGGACGCCCCGGGCGATGGCCAGTGCGTCCCACAGGGCGATGTCGATTGCGGACAGGGCCATTCGCACGGTGCCGGTGACACCAAGAAGGCGGTATTTTCGAGACAGCCGCTCCAGGACGGAATGCGGCGCCGCGGGTTGCCCGCTGACAAGCTCGACTGCTTCTTCCACCAGGCAGGCAATCGCCTTCGCGCCAGCCGCCGTGTACGCGAAGGCGTAGGCGCGCCCGGTGACGCCCTGATCGGTGCCAATGTCGATCAGCACGATGGGCACATTGCGAACCACATCGGCACTGGTGCCCAGAGCAAAGCGCAGGGGAACCCTGATGACGCGTGTCCTGGCCGACCGAATCCTCAGGTCACTCCGGGTTGCCTCACCCGGGAACAGGGTCTGGTTCTTCATGGCCTTTCACCGCCGGATCGGGGACGCGGGAGATTTGGCAGGAAGCGCCTGCACACTAGCAGGGGGAATCAGTTCGAGCGATGGCCTTGTCTCGAGGATCCGGCCGAAAGGCGACCCTGGTGCGGGCCGGCGGCTGCACGGGACCACAGCCCCCCGGATGCGCGTGCGCCCGATGCAGGTGCGGCCAGGGCTCTCCGGTGTCTCCCGGCCTTGCCCGGTCCGGGCAGACCGGCTTCATCTCTGGCGAACCCGGCACCGGCCCGCATCGGACAACGGTTTGCTATCCGCCGTCGGCGGCCTCGATCCCGGCCTGGGGCAGCAGGGTCGCCACCTTCGCGAGCAGGCTGCGCGCGGCCCGGGCGCGGGGACCATCGCCCTGAGCGGCCACCTGCCGCAGACCATGGGCCAGCGCGTCGCATTCCTCGGGCGTCAGCATCATCGGCGGCAGCAGGAGCGGGGTGCGCAGGATGTAGCCCAGACCCCGCTCGCCCTCGACCGGCAGGCCGGTCGCAGCCATCACCTTCATGTCGCGCCAGATCGTGCGTTCCGAGACGCCGAGCGCCTGCGCGAGTTCCCGGCCGGTGTGCAGCCGGCCGTCGCGCAGGATGCGGATCAGATCGGTCATGCGGTCATCGCGGCGCATGGGGCCAGCCTGCGGGCATGGCGCCCCCCGGTCAACGGGGCCAACTGACAAAATACTGTCAGTAGACTGCGCCCCGCACCCCGCTGCCTGTTGGAAAGCGGCCCCGCCCGGCGTTATGTGACCACCAGAACGCCCCTGCCGGCCCCTGCCGGCCCCGCAAAGGATGCTTTGCCATGCTCAACAACATCGGCCTTCCCGGCCTTCTTCTCATCGCTGTCGTCGTCCTCGTGCTGTTCGGGCGCGGCAAGATCTCGGCCCTGATGGGCGAAGTCGGCAAGGGCATCACCGCCTTCAAGCGCGGCGTGAAGGAAGAAACCGCCGAGATCGAGCAGGCCGCCAAGGATGCGCGTGACGTGACGCCTGCGGCCGAGAAGGACAAGGCCTGACCCCCCTCTCAGCCGTCCCGGGTGACACGCCATGTTCGACATCGGCTGGACCGAGCTTCTGCTGATCGGCATCGTCGCGCTGATCGTGATCGGGCCCAAGGATCTGCCCGACATGTTCCGTACCCTTGGCCGGTTCACCGCCAAGGCGCGGGGAATGGCGCGCGAGTTCAGCCGCGCGATGGAGGCCGCTGCGGATGAAAGCGGCGTCAAGGACATGGCCAATGACATCCGCAAGGCGGCCGACATGCCGAAATCGGGACTGGACACGGTCAAGGACGCTGCGCGCAAGTTCGAGCAGTGGGATCCGCTGAAGGCGCAGGCGGCCGCGAAGCCGGCCGCGACGCCCAGGACCGCTGCGCCCCCGACCCCTGCGCCCGGGGCCGCCGCTCCGGCCGGCCCGGCGCCCGACCCCGGCGCGGTGGAACCGCCGCCGCCAGCGGCCCCCGCCGCAGCCCCCGCCCGCCCGCACGGCCCCGCCACGCAGGCCCTGGCCGAGGCGCAGGCGGCCAAGCGCAAGGCCGCGTCCGAGGCCGCGGCCGCCAGGCGCGCCGCCCGCGCCGCGCCGCCGCCGGAGGCTGATGCCTGATGGCCGCGAAACCCGCCGCGAAACCCGACGACATCGACGACAGCGCCGCACCGCTGATCGAGCACCTGGCCGAGTTGCGCCAGCGGCTGATCTGGTCGGTGCTTGCCTTCCTCGTCTGCATGGTGGCCTGCTTCACCGTCTGGAACCCGATCTTCAACTTCCTGACGCAGCCGATCTGCCAGGGACTCGCCGACCGCGGACAGGATTGCGGGCTCTACCTGATCAAGCTGCAGGAGGGCTTCTTCGTCGCCATCCGCATCTCGCTTCTGGGGGGCTTCGCGCTGGCCTTCCCGGTGATCGCCTACCAGATGTGGCGGTTCGTGGCCCCTGGGCTTTACCGCAACGAAAAGAACGCCTTCCTGCCGTTTCTTGTCGCCTCGCCGGTGATGTTCTTCCTGGGTGCGGCCTTCGCCTTCTACGGCGTGCTGCCGCTGGCCTTCGACTTCTTCCTGAACTTCCAGCAGTTCGGCGCCCCCGACGCGGGCGGCGGGGCCGAAGGCGTGGCACCGGGCACCGCGGGCATCCTGTTCCAGGGCTCGATGGAGGAATACCTGAGCCTGACGACCAAGTTCATCATGGCCTTCGGCATCTGTTTCCAGCTGCCGGTCCTGTTGACGCTGATGGGCAAGGCGGGGCTGGTGGGTGCGGCGGGCCTGCGGTCGGTGCGAAAGTATGCGATGGTGGGGATCCTCGTGCTGGCAGCGCTGGTCACGCCGCCCGACGTGATCACGCAGGTGATCCTGTTCACCGTGGTCTACGGGCTCTACGAGGTATCGATCTTCCTCGTCTCCCGGATCGAGAAGCGGCGCGAGGCGCAGCTGCGCGCCGAGGGCCTGTGGGTGGACGACGAGCCCGAGGAAACGGATGCCGCCGGCAAAGGCAAGGCATGACCGAAGCGCTCGACCGCATCGCCGCAGCGCTTGAGCGCATGGCCCCGGCCCCGGCCCCGGCCCCCGACTTCGCCGCCGCCCCCGCCTTCGTCTGGCACACAGACCCCGACCGGCTGGACCCGGTGGCAGAGGTCGCCCGTGTGGATCTGGCGCTGATCCTGGGCGTGGACCGCGCGCGCGACACGCTTCTGTCCAACACCCGCGCCTTCGCCGCCGGCCTGCCTGCCAACAACGCGCTGCTGTGGGGCGCACGGGGGATGGGGAAATCGAGCCTGGTCAAGGCCGTGCATGCCGAGGTCAGGGCCGAGGGGGCGGGCGGCCTGGTCCTCGTGGAGCTCAGCCGCGAGGACCTTCCTTCGGTCACGCGCCTGTTGCGCCACCTGCGGGACGCAGCCGGCCACCGCTTCATCCTGTTCTGCGACGACCTGTCCTTCAGCCACGACGACCAGCACTACAAGAGCCTCAAGGCCGTGCTGGACGGCGGCATCGAGGGGCGCCCCGCCAACGTGGTCTTCTACGCCACGTCGAACCGCCGCCACCTGATGCCCCGCGACATGATCGAGAACGAACGTTCGACCGCCATCAGCCCGTCCGAGGCGGTCGAGGAGAAGGTGTCCCTGTCCGACCGCTTCGGGTTGTGGCTGGGGTTCCACCCCTGCACGCAGGACGACTATCTGGCGATGATCCGCGGCTACTGCGATGCGCACGGGCTGGCGGTGGACGACGCCACCCTGCGCGCCGAGGCGATCGAATGGCAGGCCACGCGGGGCGCCCGGTCGGGCCGCGTGGCCTGGCAGTTCTTCCTCGACCTCGCCGCGCGACATGGCGTGCGGCTGACCGGGCCCTCGGCCTGACCCCGCGCTTCAGGCCGGGATCGCCATGCCCTTGCCGCGCGCCAGTTCCCGCATCCTGTGCTGCAGCTTCTCGAAGGCGCGCACCTCGATCTGGCGGATCCGCTCGCGGCTGACGCCGTAGCCTTCCGACAGTTCCTCGAGCGTCACGGGGTCGTCCGACAGCCGGCGACGCACGAGGATGTCGCGTTCGCGCTCGTTCAGGACCGCCATGGCCTGCGTCAGCAATTCGCGGCGGGTTTCCAGTTCGTCCCGCTCGGCGTAGTCGGCGGCCTGGTCGCTGTCCTCGTCCTCGAGCCAGTCCTGCCACTGGGTGCCGCCGTCGCCGTCATTGCCGACCATGGCGTTCAGGCTCGCATCCGAGCCCGACAGCCGCCGGTTCATGGCGATGACCTCATCCTCGGTCACGGACAGATCCTTGGCGATCTGCGCCACGTTCTCGGGCCGCAGGTCGCCTTCTTCCAGCGCACCCAGCTTGGCCTTGGCCTTGCGCAGGTTGAAGAACAGCTTCTTCTGTGCCGAGGTGGTGCCGAGCTTCACGAGCGACCACGACCGAAGGATGTATTCCTGGATCGAGGCCCGGATCCACCACATCGCATAGGTGGCCAGCCGGAAGCCGCGCTCGGGGTCGAAGCGCTTGACCGCCTGCATCAGGCCCACGTTGGCCTCGGAAATCACCTCGGCCTGCGGCAGGCCATAGCCGCGGTAGCCCATGGCGATCTTGGCCGCGAGCCGCAGGTGCGAGGTGACGAGCTTGTGGGCGGCGCGCGCATCCTCGTGGTCGACCCAGCGCTTGGCCAGCATGTATTCCTCTTCCGGCTCCAGCAGCGGGAACTTGCGGATTTCCTGAAGATAGCGGTTCAGGCCCTGTTCGGGGCTGGGGGCGGGAAGATTGGCGTAGCTCGACATCCGGTCCTCCTGTCCGCTCCCGGGGCCGGGACCGCGGGAGGGGCGTATCTATGCTGCGGCCCGATGGCCCGCAAGGGCACAACTGAACCGACGGGTCTGAAACGCGATGGTGCATTCTTTCCGTCGCGGTTCCAGCATCCTGGCCGGCCTTTCACGCGGATTTCACGCGCAGGGTGCGATTGTTTCAGCCGTCCCGCAGTGCCGCCAGCAGATCGCCCATGTCGGCGGGCAGAGGTGCCTCGAAATCGAGCCTCTGGCCCGTCACCGGATGGTCAAAGCCAAGCGTCGCGGCATGCAGCGCCTGGCGCGGAAAGGCCGCTGCCCGGGCCGCGCCGGGCAGCGCCGCGGGCGGGCGGCGGCGCCCGCCATAGACCGGGTCGCCGACCAGCCCATGGCCCGCATGGGCCAGATGCACGCGGATCTGGTGGGTGCGCCCGGTTTCCAGCCAGCACTCGACCAGCGCCGCAGCCGCTGGCACCCCGAACCGTTCCAGGACCCGAACCCGCGTCACCGCATGGCGCCCGCGCCCCTGCACGACCGCCTGCCGCTGCCGGTCGGTCGGGTGGCGGCCAAGGTTCGTGGCGATGCGCAGGACGCCCCCGGTCTCCCACATCACACCCGGCACGCCGCGCAGGCGCGGGTCGGCGGGGTCAGGGGCACCATGCACCACAGCCAGGTAGCGCCGTGTGACCGTATGGGCCGCAAACTGTGTCGCCAGCCCCCGATGCGCCCGATCGGTCCGCGCCACGACCAACAGGCCCGAGGTCTCGCGGTCGATGCGGTGGACGATGCCGGGACGCTCGCCCCCGCCGCCCCCCGACAGCGCGGCGCCATAGCGGTGCAGGAGCGCGTTGACCAATGTGCCCGACCAAGCGCCGGGGGCGGGGTGGACGACCATCCCCGCGGGCTTGTCGATCACCGTCAGCTCCGCATCCTCCCACAGGACCGTCAGGGGAAGGTCCTCGGGCAGCGCCGTACCGGCCTCGGGCGCGGCCAGCACCAGCGCATAGGTCGCGCCCGCCACCGGGCGCCCCCCCGCCACCGGCCGCCCGTCCAGCGTCACGCCCCCCGCCTCCAGCGCCCGGGCGATCCGGCTGCGCGAGGGCGCGCCGTCGCCCTGCGCGGCCGCCGCCGCCTCG
>DAOLBY010000228.1:0-4269 GCA_035324325.1 Paracoccaceae bacterium
AGGTGGGGGTGTTCCAGGCGCTGCAGGCCCGGCAGATCGATGCCACCGTTGTGGCGCTGCCGACCGCGCTGTTCGTGACTGCGGTGCAGGTGCCCGAGGCAAGGATCGTGGCGCTGCTGCCGCCGGATGCGAACGACCGCGGCCACGGCCTTCTGTTCGAGTTCGGCAACCCGCTGGTGCCCTGGATCGACGCGGCGCTGTCCGAACTCAAGGCCGAGGGCACGATCGACGCGCTCAAGGCGCAGTATCTGGTGGCCGACCCCGACCTGCCGGTGATCGCGGAGTGATCGGATGACCGACCTCCCCGCGGCCCCCGGGCCGCGGGGCGCGCGCGACGGCGTGATCCCCCCGCCCGAGGGGCCGCCGCCCCCGCCCCGCCGCAGCGACGAGTGGCGGCAGGCCGCGGTGCCGACCGCGATCAGCTTCGCCGTGGCCTTTGCTGTGGTCGCCGCCGTGGCGATGGTGGTCGTCACCTCGCCCGACTGGCCGCGGGTGGAACGGCAGTTCTTTTCCCGGGAGGCGATGGTGGCCTCCTTCCCGCGGGTGCTACGCGGCTTCTGGATCAACATGCAGGTCTGGCTGGCGCTGATGGTCGCCATCGGTCTCTGGGCGCTGGTGCTGGCGGTGATCCGGGCGCTGCGCGGGCCGTGGTTCACGCCGCTCCGGCTGATGGTCGTGATCTATATCGACATCTTCCGCGGGCT
This sequence comes from Paracoccaceae bacterium, assembly GCA_035324325.1. Taxonomy (GTDB): domain Bacteria; phylum Pseudomonadota; class Alphaproteobacteria; order Rhodobacterales; family Rhodobacteraceae; genus DAOLBY01. Next base: position 705 of record DAOLBY010000228.1, read on the forward strand.
GCCCGCGCTTCTGATGGTGCTTCTGTTCGGCTTCGGGATCCCGGCGCTCAACCTGCCAGGTCTGCCGTCCTCGGGCCTGTTCTGGGCCTCTGTCGCGATGGTGCTGTGCTATTCGGCCTATGTCTGCGAGATCTACCGCTCGGGCATCGAAGCGGTGCACGAAGGCCAGGCGCTGGCCGCCCGCGCGCTGGGCCTGACCGAGGGTCAGGCGATGCTCTACGCGATCCTGCCGCAGGCGCTGCGCAATGCGCTGCCCTCGCTGATGAACATCGTGGTGGCCTTGCAGAAGGACGTGGCGCTTCTGTCGGTCATCGGGGTGCGCGACGCGGTACGCGAGGCGCAGATCTACACCGCCGCCACCTTCAACTATTCCTCGCTACTGGTCGCGGCCTTCCTGTTCCTGCTGGCCACCATCCCGATGGCCCGGCTCGCCGGCCATGTGGCGCGCGCGGACGGGGCGCGGCGCCTCGGCGGGGGCGCCTAGGGCCATGGCGCGGATCGAGGCCAGGTCCCTGACGAAGTACTACGGGCAGCGGCTTGTGCTCGACAGGATCGACCTGCACGTGGAACAGGGCGAGGTCGTGGCGCTGATCGGCGCCTCGGGGTCGGGCAAGTCGACGCTGCTGCGCTGCCTGAACCGCCTGGTCGATGTGGACCATGGCACCGTGCGGCTCGACGGGGTGCCGATGGACGACCCGTCCTTCGGCCGCACCGGGCTGCAGCGGCGCATCGGGATCCTACAACCTGTTTCCGCACATGTCGGTCCTCGCCAATGTCACGCTGGCCCCCCGCCGCGTGCACGGCGTTCCGCGCGACCGTGCCGAGGCCGAGGCACGCGCGCTGCTGGCCGAGTTCGGGCTCGCGGCCGAGGCCGGCAGCTACCCCGAGCGGCTGTCGGGCGGCCAGCAGCAGCGCGTGGCCATCGTGCGGGCACTGGCGACCGAACCCGACGTGCTGCTTCTGGACGAGATCACCGCCGCGCTTGACCCCGAACTGGTGGGCGAGGTCCTGCGCATCGTGCGCGACCTGCGCGACCGCGGGCTGACCATGGTGATCGTGACGCACGAGATGGGCTTCGCCCGCGACGTGGCCGACCGCGTCTGTTTCCTCGACGGCGGCCGGATCGTCGAGGAAGGCCCCCCCGCCCGCATCTTCGCTTCCCCCGAACACCCCCGGACCCGCCAGTTCCTTCAGCGCATACTCGACGGCGGGCGGCTGTAAGGGGCAACCGGGGAAGCGCCCCTCCTATCGGACCGGCGAAAGCCGCGCCGCCAGTCGCAAGGCGTGTGATGCGTCGGTCGCCACCGCCGGCAGCAGGGGGTCATGCGCGGCGCGGATCAGCGCGCCGATCTCGGGCCGCAGGATGACCCGGCCGCCCGCCTCTGCCAGCGGCGATCGGTCGGCGAAGGCGCGGTCGGACCACAAGAGCACAACCTGCACCGCCTGGTGCAGCGCCAGAACCTCGGCCGGCAGGGTGGCCAGATGCGCGTCTATCCGCAGGAAGACGAAGGCCGCGCGGATCGCGCCCGCCGCATCGAAGCGGAAGACGCGGTACTGGTTTGCCCTCGCGGCCTCCAGCCGGTCGATCAGCGGGCCGAAGCCCTCGATCATCCGGTCGAGTCCGGGCACCCCACGCAGCTCGTCCCAGTTGCGGCACAGGAAGACCATCAGGTTGGCGCCGAGGTCCGGGTCGGTCTCGGCCAGGGGCTGGCCGGCCAGCCGTGCCACCGCCTCGAAGGCGCTGCGGAAGGCGGCGATGGTCGCGTCCTCGGCGCCGAACACCACCGGCGCCATCGGCCGGCCCCAGCGGGCGAACAGGAAGCGGCCGTCCGAACGGGTGAACAGGGCCTCGATCTCGGCGGCGGTCAGGGTGTCGGACATGGGCGGGTGCAGCTGAAGGCGCGCCCTTGTGCCCCCGCAAGCGCCGGGTTGCAACCCGGACCCTGGTCGCAACCCCTTGCAAAAGTCCGGTTGTTCGGGGAATGTTCCGCCTCGCATCTCCCACAGGACAGCATGGCCGAGCCGCCCCGTTCCCCCCTTCTCAGCCCCGCCCCCCAGCCCGGCGACGCGCCCGACCTCGACCGCGCCCTGCGCCCGCAGACGCTGGCCGAATTCGTGGGCCAGGCCGAGGCGCGGGCCAACCTTGCCGTCTTCGTCGAAAGCGCGCGGCGGCGGGGCGAGGCGATGGACCACACGCTGTTCCACGGCCCCCCCGGCCTCGGCAAGACGACGCTGGCGCAGATCATGGCGCGCGAACTGGGGGTCGGGTTCCGCATGACCTCGGGGCCCGTGCTGGCGCGTCCCGGCGATCTGGCCGCGATCCTGACCAACCTCGAAGCCCGCGACGTGCTGTTCATCGACGAGATCCACCGCCTCTCCCCGGTGGTGGAGGAGGTGCTCTACCCCGCGCTCGAGGATTTCGCGCTGGACCTCGTGATCGGCGAGGGGCCGGCCGCGCGCACGGTGCGCATCGACCTGCAACCCTTCACGCTGGTCGGGGCGACCACGCGCCTCGGCCTGCTGACCACGCCGCTGCGCGACCGCTTCGGCATTCCCACGCGGCTCGACTTCTACACCGAGGACGAGCTGCACCTGATCGTCGGGCGCGGCGCCCGGCTGCTGGGGGTCGAGGCCGAGCCCGAAGGCACGCGCGAAATCGCCCGCCGCGCCCGCGGCACGCCGCGCATCGCCGGCCGCCTTCTGCGCCGTGTGGTCGATTTTGCGGTGGTGGAAGGGGACGGGCGGCTGACGCAGGCGCTGGCCGACCGGGCGCTGACCCGGCTCGGGGTGGACGGCCTTGGCCTCGACGGCGGCGACCGGCGGTACCTGACGCTGCTGGCCGAGCATTACGGCGGCGGCCCGGTGGGCGTGGAAACCATCGCCGCCGCCCTGTCCGAACCCCGCGACGCGCTGGAAGAGGTGATCGAGCCCTACCTGCTCCAGCAGGGCCTGATCCTGCGCACCCCCCGCGGCCGGATGCTGGGCGCCCGCGCCTGGCGCCACCTGGGGCTGGAGGCCCCGCGCGGCCCCGACGCGAGGCCGGGGCAGTCCGACCTGTTCGAGGGCTAGGGGATGGCCACGCTTGCCGACTTCGGACCGCTGACCGAGGCCGAAACCCGGCTGGTGGACTGGCTGCGGGCGGGTGAACGGCTGGACTGCATCATCTCCGCCGCCCTGCCCGCCGCCGACACCCCCGCCGTGCGCCTGCGCGCCAGCCTCTTGCGCGCGCTGGCGCTGGGGCAGGTGGAGGGGGTACCGCTGCCCGAGACCGGGCTGCGGGTGGGCGGCGCCTGGATCGCCGGCGACGGGCCGGAGGGGGCGGAAACCCGCGGCCTCGATCTGGAAGGCTGCCGCCTGCCGGGCGACCTCGCCCTGTTCGCCTGCCGCTTTCCCGACGAGGTGCTCCTGCGCGGGGCGCAGGTTCGGTCGGTGTTCCTGGACGCCTCGCACCTCGACGCCGGGCTCGGCGCCGACCGCCTGCGGGCCGAGGGCGGGGTGTTCCTGCGGGGCGTGACGGCGACGGGCGAGGTGCGCCTGCTCGGGGCGAAGCTGGGGGGTAACCTGG
>DAOLBY010000017.1:0-6402 GCA_035324325.1 Paracoccaceae bacterium
GCAAACGGCGGGGGGATGCGATGGCGGAACTAATCCTGGGGCAGGTGCTGTCCTACGCGGGCGATCCCTTCGCCGAGGGGCCGGAGGCGGCGCGGCACTGGTCACGCGGCGGCGTGCTGGTCGTGGACGGGCGCATCGCCGCGGTCGGCGACGGCTCCGAACTGCGGGCGGCCCATCCCGGTGCCACGGTGACCGACATGGGCGCGGCGCTTCTGTCGGCGGGGTTCGTCGGGCTTCATGTGCATTACCCGCAGCCTGCCATCAGTGCCGCCGGGGGCAAACGGCTGATCGACTGGCTGAACCTCTACACCTTCCCCGAGGAGATGCGCTTTGCCGATCCCGCCTATGCACAGGGTGTGGCCGACCGCTACCTCGACCTGACGCTGGCCAACGGCACGACCAGTTTCTGCACCTATGCCACGATTCACCCCGCCAGCGTGGAGGCGATCTTCGGGGCTGCACGGAACCGCGGCAGCCGCATCTGGGCCGGCAAGACCTGCATGGACCGCAACGCGCCCGACGGCCTGCGCGACGACGCGCAATCGGCCCATGACGACAGCGCGCGGCTGCTGGCGCAGTGGCACGGGGTGGACCGTCTGTCCTATGTGATCACGCCGCGCTTCTCGCCCACTTCCACGCCGGACCAACTCGCCGCGCTCGGGGCGCTCTGGGCCGCGAACCCGGGATGCCTGATGCAGACCCACCTGAGCGAACAGACGGACGAGATCGCCTGGGTCATGGGTCTCCATCCGCAGGCGCGCGACTATCTCGACACCTACGAAGCGCACGGCCTGATCGGCCCCGGCGCGCTCTTCGGTCATGCGATCCACCTGACGGCACGCGAGCGCGCAAGGCTGGCCGAGGCCGACGCCAGCCTGATCCACTGCCCGACCTCGAACACCTTCATCGGTTCGGGCCTGTTCGACATGGGGCTGGCAGCCACGCACCGCGTGGGGCTGGCGACCGATACGGGGGGCGGGTCGTCCTTCTCCATGCTGCGCACCATGGCCGCGGCCTACGAGGTGGCGCAGCTGCGCGGCAACCCGCTGCACCCGGCGCAGCTGTGGTGGCTGGCGACGCAAGGGTCGGCCAGGGCGCTGCGCGCCGACCACCTGATCGGCAACCTGGCCCCGGGGATGGAGGCCGACCTGATTGCGGTCGATCTCGCCTCGACCCCCGCCATTGCCCAGGCCACCGCGCGGGCGGGCGACCTGTGGCAGGCGCTGTTTCCCACGATCATGATGGGCGACGACCGGGCGATCCGCGGCGTCTGGCTGGGGGGGCGGCGCGCGGTCGGATAGGGGGGAGGCGATTTCCGGCCCCGGAAATCGCAGCGGAGCCTGTCACAGGCTCCGGCACGGAATGTTGGAACATTCCGCCGGCCCGGGTGCCCCCGGTCTGCACAGGGGGCGTACGGGGGGTGTACGGGGGGGTGCATCGCCCCGGCGCCCTCGGACGGTCAGTCGCCGGCTTCCAGCATGTCCCAGCCGTCGGGCCAGAAGTCGAAGGGCAGCGCGATTTCGGTCGCCTCGCGCTCGCGCGCCCAGATCGCCTCGGGCGTCACGTCCATCGGCCCGAAGGCCGCGTCAAGCATCCCCTCGTCCTCGTCCCGTTCGGGGCGGAAACCCTTGGTGCGCAAGGCTTTCTCGAAGCCCGCCCAGTCGGGGTCGAGGGTTTCGGCGAAGAACAGGAAATGCACCACCGCGCGCTTCGGCAGATCGGGATCGCGGCCGAGTTCCTCGAAGGTCTCGAAGGTCTCGCGCCGCTGTGCCTCCCAGTCGTGGCCTTTCGGTTTCGCCATGCCTACCCCCTCAGCCGCGCCGCCAGAAGGTTCTGCCGCGCCACCACCGCCGGCAGATCTATCGTGGTCATGCGCCCGTCCGCAACCACCTGTTTTCCTTCCACAAACAGATGCTTCACGCGGGTCGGGCCGGCAAGCAGGATGGCCGCCGGGTCCCAGCTGCCGGCCGATTCGACGCCGGTGACATCCCAGACCGCCAGATCCGCCCGCATCCCCGGCGCGATCGCCCCCACATCGTCCCGCCCGAGCGCCCTTGCCCCGCCCAGGGTCGCGATCTCCAGCGCCTCCATCGGCCCCATGGCGTCCGCCCCCCGCGCAACCCGTTGCAGGAGCATCGCCATCCGCGCCTCCGCCACCAGGTTCCCGGCGTCGTTGCTGGCCGATCCGTCCACGCCAAGACCCACAGGCACGCCGGCGTCGCGCATTGCCCGCACCGGAGCGATGCCCGACCCCAGGCGGCAGTTGGAACAGGGGCAATGGGCAACCGCCGTCCCGGTTTTCGCAAACAGGGCAATCTCCTGTGGGTCGAGCTTCACGCAATGGGCATGCCAGACATCGTCGCCGGTCCAGCCCAGATCCTCGGCATATTGCCCCGGCCGGCAGCCGAACTGCGCCAGGCTGTAGGCCACATCCTCGTCGTTCTCCGCCAGATGGGTGTGCAGTCGCACGGCCTTGTCGCGGGCCAGCAGCGCCGCTTCGCGCATCAGGTCGCGGCTGACCGAGAAGGGCGAACAGGGCGCCAGCCCCACCCGGCACATCGACCCCGGCGCGGGGTCGTGGAAGGCGTCGACCACGCGGATCATGTCGGTCAGTATCGCGGCCTCGCCCTCGACCAGACTGTCGGGCGGCAGCCCGCCGGCGCTTTCCCCGATGCTCATGGCGCCTCGCGTCGGGTGGAACCGAAGCCCGACCCCGGCTGCGGCGGCAATCGTATCGTCCAGCCGGGCGCCGTTCGGGAAAAGGTAAAGGTGGTCAGAGGTTGTGGTGCATCCTGACAGTGCGAGCTCGGCCAGCCCCGCCTGGGTCGAGACGAACATCTCCTCGGGTCCGAAGCGCGCCCATATCGGATAGAGCGTCCGCAGCCAACCGAACAGAAGCGCGTCCTGCCCCCCCGGCACCGCCCGGGTCAGCGTCTGGTAGAGGTGATGATGCGTGTTCACCAGTCCCGGCGTGACCACGCAGCCCGCCGCATGGACGACCTTCGCGCCCGGCGCCGCCAGCCCCGCCCCGACCGCTGCCACCACCCCGCCGCGGACCAGCACATCGGCCCCGCCCAGAACGCGGCGGACCGCGTCCATCGTCACCACCGCCTCCGCCCCGCGGATCAGAACTTCGCCCGGCATCGCCCCCCCCCCAAGTTTCGCGCGATCCTAGCCGCGGGTGGGCACGCCGATTACCCGGCGCGCGCGCGAAACTGCTTCGTGTCGGCCCTACCCCAGCAAGTCACGGATCGTCCGGTCGAAGATCCGCGCACCGGGAGCGATCAGCGCATCGGGGAAGTCGTAGTCCGGCGCGTGCAGCCGCGCCACCGCCTCGCCCGCGCCAAGGCAGAGCATGGCCGACCGCGCCACCGCCCCGAAGCGCCCGAAATCCTCCGACGCGCGCATCGGCAAGTCGCCCTCGGACAGCGGAAGGCCCAGTGTGCGGACGGCCGAAGCCAGGCACGCCGTCGCCTCGGGATGGTTGGCGCAGGCGGCGAAATCGTCGTGCCAGGTCAACACGGGGGAGAAGCCGCCGGCAAGATCCGCCACCAGTGCCGCGGCTTCGTCCCGCAGACCCGTCATGCCGGCGTCCGTCAGCGTGCGCAGCGTCGCCCAGACCTCGGCTTCGCCGGGGGTGATGCCGAAGGCGGGTTCGCCAAGCCGGGCATGGGTCAACGTGACCAGGCGAAAGGCGTCGTCCAGCGGACCGTCGTGCCCCAGCCCGATCAGCCCGGGGATCAGCCGCGCCACGGCCAGCGCCGGGGAATGCGCGGCCGAGGGTTCGGCGGCGTGGGACGTGCGGCCGAGAAGCGCGATGCGCAGTCCGACCGAGGCGCAGTTCATCGGCCCTGCGCGCAGCGCCACATGGCCCAGTGGCATGCCCGGCATGTTGTGCAGCGCGAAGGCCCAGTCGGGCGACAGGGCCGCGAAGGCGGGATCGGCCAGCACCGCCGCGGCGCCTGCCCCCGTTTCCTCGGCCGGCTGGCCCAGCAGGATGACGCGGCCCGAGGCCGGCGGCCGCCGCGACAAGAGCCGCGCGACCCCGGCAAGGATCGTCAGGTGGCCGTCATGCCCGCACAGATGCGCAATGCCCGGCACATCCGAGGCCCAGGGGGCGCTTCCCGTCTCGACGATGGGCAGGGCGTCCAGTTCGGCGCGGATCATCACCGTCGGCCCCGGCTCGCGTCCCTGCCAGACCGCGGCGACCCCGGTAGTCCCCAGACCCGTCACCACCTCGTCGGGGCGAAAGCGCGCGACCTCGGCGGCAAAGGCGGCCGCGGTGGCGTGTTCCTGCCCCGACAGTTCCGGCGCCCGGTGCAGGGCGCGCCGCCAGTCGGCCAGTTCGGCCAGATCGGCGTTGGTCAACATCCCGCTGTCCCGCGCGCGTTCAGATGCTTCATGGCCTCGGTGATCTCATGCCAGGCGGTGCGCGCCATGGAGCGGAAAGTCATCAGGCGGAACCCGTCCGGCTCGCGCCAGAGGATCAGGGGCAGGTGGTTCAATGCGCTGCGGGCGGCGCGGCCGGGCGGGAAGGCGGCATCGCGCAGGTCGAGCGGGACAAGTCGCGCCAGCACCGCCACCGAACCATCGCCTGCAAGCGACAGGCAGACCCACCCGTCGCTCTGGTCGGTCACGGCGGCGATTCGTTCGAGCCCCGCGGGCGAAGGAGCGCCGGCCAGCATGGCCTCGTCGCGGCCGGTCCAGACAAGGCGCCGGTCGCCTGCCTGGGATACCTGTCCGACATCGGGAAAGGACAGGCCGAGTGGCGCCAGAAATGGGTCGCCCCGCACATCAAGGCCATGGAAGAGTGCGATCTGTGCAAGCGGCCCCGGGTCAACTACGGACAGGACAACACCCGCGACGGCCAGCGGGGCATGGGTCAGCGGCGGGGTGGGGATCAGGTCAGCCACGCATCCGCCCTCCGTCGGGGTCGAAGAATACCGGATGGCAGACGTCGCACATCGCGTCGATGCCGCGCAGGTGATCGACCAGACGCACCCGTTCGCCCTGCCGCGCACGGCCATTGCGCAGGAAACCGAGACCCAGCCAGCCCTTCAGCGTGGGGGAATAGCCGACCGAGGTGACATAGCCCTGACCGACTTCGCGCCCCGGGGCATCGCCCGGGGTGAACAGATGCGCGCCGGCGGTGATCGGCGCATCCGTCACCGGTCGCAGGCCGACCAGCTGCTCGCGCTCCGCCCCTGTCAGCGCCGGACGCTGCGACGCGGCCTTGCCGATGCAGTCCTTCCTGCCACTGACCATCCCCTCCATCCCGATGTCGAAGGCGGTGGTGCGGCCGTGAATCTCGGCATGCGTGATGAAGCCCTTCTCGATGCGCAGGACGTTCAGCGCCTCCATTCCGTAGGCCCCGCCGCCCAGCGTCTCGGCCCGTGCCACGAGGTCGCGGAAGAGGGCGGCGCCAAAGCGGGCGGGCACCGCGATCTCATAGCCCTCCTCACCCGAGAACGAGATGCGGAACAGGCGCCCCGCCACACCCATCACCATGACGGGCGCGCAGCCCATGAAGCCCGGCAGGCCGGTCAGGCCGATGGAGGCCAGCAGCGCCCGCGCCTTCGGCCCCGCCACCGCGAACTGCGCCCAGTGTTCGGTGACCGACATGAAGCGCAGCCGGTGTCCGGGGCAGAAGGCCTGGTGGACGAAGTCGAGGTGTCGCATCACCTGCCCGGCGGCGGCGGTGGTGGTCGTCATCAGCCAGTGCTCCGGCCCCAGACGCGCGGTCGTGCCGTCGTCCATCACGAATCCGTCCTCGCGCAGCATCAGGCCGTAACGGACGCGGCCGACCGGCAGCGAGGAGAAGGTGTTGGTATAGACGAAGTCGAGGAACCGCCCTGCGTCAGGGCCTTGGAGGTCAATCTTGCCAAGGGTCGACACGTCGGTCACGCCGACCGCCCCGCGCACCATGGCGACCTCGCGGTCGCAGGCCTCGCGCCAGGTGGGCTCGCCCGGGCGGGGGAAGTGGGAGGGGCGGTACCACAGCCCCGCCTCGATCATTGGCGCGCCGCGGTCGCGGGTGGCCTGGTCCGAGGTCAGGAAGCGCTGGGGTGCAAAGCCCTCCGCCCGGCCCCCCGCGCCCAGGGCGGCGATCGGGACGGGGGCGAAGGGCGGGCGAAAGGTGGTGGTGCCGGTCGCCGGGATGCCCTGCCCTGTCGCCTCGGCCAGCACCGCGAGCGCCACGACGTTCGAGTTCCTCCCCTGGTCGGGCGCCATGCCCTGCGTGGTGTAGCGCTTCATGTGCTCGTTGGCGGCAAAGCCCTCGGCGGCCGACTGCCGGATGTCCTTGACCGTCACGTCGTTGGCGAAATCGACGAAGGCGCGGCCCTTCCCGTCCACCGCCCAGAGGCCGCCGGCCGGCACCGCCCCGTCGTCGGCCGCGGGCAG
>DAOLBY010000017.1:6412-13843 GCA_035324325.1 Paracoccaceae bacterium
CCCCGAGGCCGAGCGCCGCCAGCGCCGCACCCGCGGCTGCCGCGCCCTCGGCCAGGCAGGCCGCGGTGGAAAAGGCGCCGTTGCAGGCCCCTGCCGGGTGCAGCCCGGGCACCGCCCCCGGGGCGGGCACGAAACCCGCGATGTCCTCGCGCCAGACCGGCCGGCGCCCCAGGTGACTGGTCAGGTGCAGCGTCGGACTCCACCCGCCTGAAAGGGCGAGACAATCCGCCTCCACGCGATGCTCGCCACCCTCGCAGGCCACCGTGATCTCGCGCAGGCCCATCCGGCCGCGGGTGGCCACCACCCGCCCCCCGGCATAGACCGGCGCCTCGGCGTCGCGCGGCGCATCGGGGCGCGGGTCGATGATGGCCGCGACCTCGATCCCGGCGGCGCGCAGGTCGGCCGCCGTTTCCTCTGCCCCGGCCCCGAACAGCGCCACGCGGCGGCCCGGCGCCACGGCCCAGCGGTTGACATAGGCCCGCAGGGCCGAGGCCAGCATCACGCCCGGCCGATCGTTGCCCGGATGCGCGATCGGGCGTTCCAGCGCGCCAGCCGCCAGCACCGCCTGTTTCGCCACGATCCGCCAGAAACATTCGCGCGGCAGGTCGGCGCGGGGGGGCAAGTGCAGCCCCACCCGCTCCAGCGCACCATAGGTTCCATGGTCATAGGCCCCCGTCACGGTGGTGCGCGTCATCACCCGAACGTTGGGCAGCGCGGCCAGTTCCGCCGTTACCGCGGCGGCCCAACCGGCGCCCGGCTGCCCCTCGACCTGCTCCCGCCCGGCCAGCAGGCGTCCGCCGGGCTCGTGGTCCTGATCCGCCAGGATCACGTCGGCCCCGGCCCGCGCTGCGACCAGCGCCGCCATCAGGCCCGCCGGTCCGGCCCCGATCACCAGCAGGTCGCAGAAGGCCCATGCCTTTTCATAGGCCGCCGTGTCGTGTCGTCCCGACAGCCGGCCAAGGCCCGCCGCCCGCCGGATCAGCGGCTCGTAGAGCCCTTCCCACAACCGGCGGGGCCACATGAAGGTCTTGTAGTAGAACCCCGCGCCCAGGAAGGGATGCAGGAGGTCGTTGACCTCCAGAATGTCGAATGCGAGCCCCGGCCAGCGGTTCTGGCTTCGCGCCTCCAGCCCGTCGAACACCTCCTGCACGGTCGCCCGCACGTTGGGTGTCTGCTGTCCGTCCGGCTCCAGCACCTCGACAAGGGCATTCGGTTCCTCCGGCCCCGCGGTCAGAACACCGCGCGGGCGGTGGTACTTGAAGCTGCGCCCGACCACGCGCACCCCGTTCGCCAGCAACGCGGAGGCCAGCGTGTCGCCCGCAAAGCCGGAATAGGTTCGCCCGTCGAAGGTGAAGCGCACCGCCCGCGTGCGGTCGATGCGCCCGCCGCGATCAAGCCGCATCGCCCGCCCCCCTGCCCTTCCGGCGCCCCTTCGTTCTGGTGGAACCATCCCCGGCTGTGGCACCCGCCGCGGGCGGACCCGCCTCGGGCATCACCAGCGAAACGGCGTGCACCGCGTGCGTCACCGTATCCCGCCGCACCCGCAGCCACTGGCCGCAGCCCTGTTCGTGATACCACAGGTCCTCGGTCGCGCCGGCCGGGTTGTCGCGCAGGTGGATGTAGCTTTCCCATGCCTCCGGCGCCGCATCGGCGGCGGGCCGGGCCAATAACTCGGCGGCGCCGGCATAATAGAACTCGCGCCGGTCGCGGGGGCCACAGAGGGGACAGGTCAGCCGCATCAGGGATAACAGTTCTCGAGGGGCACGCTGAACAGCCGGAAGGTCACCGGCCTGCCGGGGCTTTCGGCCAGGTCCAGCCCGCGCGGGCAGGCGCCGCTCGGGCCGACCTGCAGGTGATCGGTGGTGATCTCGATCATGCCGCCCTCGTCGCGCGTGACGGCGAAACCGCCGTCGCCCGGGCATTCGGTCTCGCACTGGGTGACGCCATCGGGATCGTCGCAGAACAGCATCTGCTCGAACGACCGCCCGCCCAACCGGTCGCGTGCAGCGCGGCCCTGGTCGGCGATGCGCACGAAGAGCGCTGCATGAAACCCGACCGCGGGCCCGTAGTTGACCTCCAGGAACATCTCCTCGACGACCTGCGCGGGATTGGCCGCCAGATGCGCGGCATCGTAGTCGCGGGCGTAGCAGCCGTCGGCGGGCCAGTTGGGCGAAGGCTCCTCCAGCGCAACCAGCGTGAACAGGACCGCAAGCGCCTTCATCCCGCCTCCCCCTCAGTGCAGGTTGTGCTGGCTGCCGGTGCCTTCCTCGTCGAGGACGGCGCCGGTGGCGAAACGGTCGAGGCGGAAGCGGGCCGCCACGTCGTGGCTTTGCCCCGTCGTCATCAGGTGCGCCATGCACCAGCCCGAGGCCGGGACGGCCTTGAACCCGCCGTAGTTCCAGCCGCAGTTGAGGAACAGCCCGTCGATGTGGGTGCGGTCGATGATGGGGCTCCCGTCGGGCGACATGTCCATGATGCCGCCCCAGGACCGCAGCACCCGCGCCCGCCCGATCATCGGCATCAGCGTCATGCCGGCCTCCATCACATGCTCGACCATCGGCAGGTTCCCGCGGGCGGCGTAAGAGGCGTAGAAGTCGAGATCGCCGCCGAACACCAGCCCGCCCTTGTCCGACTGGCTGATGTAGAAGTGCCCCATCCCGAAACTCACCACATGGTCGATGCAGGGTTTCAGCCCCTCGGTCACGAAGGCCTGCAGCACATGGCTCTCGATGGGCAGGCGCATCCCGGCCATCGCGGCGACCTGGGATGACCGCCCGGCCACCACGATCCCCACCTTGCGCGCCCGGATCGGCCCGCGCGTCGTCTGCACGCCGGTCACGCGACCGCCCTCGATGTCGATCCCCGTGACCTCGCAGTTCTGGATCAGGTCCACCCCGCGCCGGTCGGCGGCGCGGGCATAGCCCCAGGCCACGGCATCGTGGCGCGCGGTGCCGCCGCGGGGGTGCAGAAGGCCGCCGTAGATCGGAAAGCGCGTCTGCTCGAAGTCCAGGTAGGGCAGCCTTTCGCGCACCCCCTCGCGGTCCAGCAGGATGGCGTCGTCGCCCTGGTTGATCATGGCATTGCCGCGCCGGACGAAGGCGTCGCGCTGGCCGTCCGAGTGGAACAGGTTGATCAGACCGCGCTGCGAATGCATCACGTTGTAGTTCAGTTCCGACTCAAGACCTTCCCACAACTGCAGCGAGTGGCTGTAGAATTCGGAATTGCCCGGAAGGAGGTAATTGGCCCGCACGATGGTCGTGTTGCGGCCCACGTTGCCCTGGCCCAGCAGACCCTTTTCCAGCACCGCGATGTTGGTCAGGCCGTGGTTCTTCGCCAGGTAGTAGGCGGTCGACAGGCCATGTCCGCCGCCGCCGATGATCACCGCGTCATAGGCGGGTTTCGGCGTCGGATCGCGCCAGGCGGGGCGCCAGCCGCGGTTGCCCGTCAGCCCCTCCCAGATCACCCTTGCGCCCGAATACCGCATGCCCCGTCCCCGGCCAGCCCGGGACCCATCAAATCCCCCGCCGGCGCCATAATCAACCTTCCGCGGCCGGCGCCTGATCCATCCGCGACGACAAGAGGTCGCTGGCAGGCGCAGCACGGTGATTCGCGCCGCATCCTTCGCGCCGGTCACATTAACCCTCGGGCGCGGCCTGCGTCATCGCGGGTGACCCGTGCGGGGGCAGATCGTTTCCGGTCCATGAACGACACGGTGGCGGCCCGGGCATTGTTTCCAACCTTGTCGATTTCGCCGACACGGCCCGCCGGGGCGCCACATTTCTGCCCAATCCCGGCGGGTTAGTGGCCATCGGAGGTCCCTCGTCCGGGGGGCGCGTTCACCATCCGGGGTCGTTCCCCGGGCGGCATGCGCCGGATGTCGGGGCGAACCGATGACGTGGCACGGGCCCCGCAGGGCCCTACGGAGGGATTTTGACATGACCCGTCGCGCGCATTCCGACGCGCCGCTGCCCCGCACCGCGCTTCGCGGCGCGCGCCCCTGGCAGCGTTTCAAGGCCGACGAGGAGGGTTCGCTCTTCGTCTTCGGCATGGTTCTCTTCATCCTGATGATCATGGTCGGCGGCATCGCCGTGGACGTGATGCGCTACGAACAGCGGCGCACCGCGCTCCAGCAGACCACCGACCGCGCGGTGCTGGCCGCGGCCTCGCTGACGCAGGATCTCGACCCGACCGCCGTCGTGAACGACTACTTCGACAAGGCGCAACTGACCGACTACCTGCGGTCGGTCACGGTCACCGAGGGCCTGAACTTCCGCAACGTCGAGGCCGACGCCCGTGCCGACCTGCGGAACTTCTTCATGCAGATGATCGGCATTCCCGAGTTCGAGGTGCCCGCGATCTCGCAGGCCGAACAGCGCATCAACAACGTCGAGATCGTGATGGTGCTCGACATCTCGGGGTCGATGAACACCAACAACAAGGCCGGCAACCTCAAGACCGCAGCCAGCGAGTTCGTCGACACGGTCCTGAGCAACGATGCCGCCGACCGCATCGCCGTGTCGATGGTGCCCTACAACGGGCAGGTGAACCGGGGGCGGGTGCTGCGCAGCAATTTCAACGTGACCCCCCACAGCGGCACCACGCATGTCGATTGCGTCGACATGCCCGCCAGCGTCTATTCGACCGAGACGATGTCGCGCACCCTGGCCATGCCGGCGACGGCCCATGCCGACACCTATTCAAGCACGTCGCAAAGCACGTCCTACGTCGCCATCCAGGGCCACACGATCAACGCCCTCGGGCAGCATTCGAACAACTGGTGCCCGCCGCTGCCGAACAACATTGTCCGCGTGATGGGCAACGACATCGGCGTGCTTCAGGCGCAGATCCAGGCGCTGGACGTGATCGGGGCGACCTCGATCAACGCCGGCCTCCGCTGGGGGCTGACGCTGATCGACCCGGCGCAGCGCCCGCTGATCAACGAACTGGTGGCCGAGGGCCACGTCGACGCGGCCTTCGCCGGCCGTCCGTTCGACTGGACCGACGAAGAGGCGATGAAGGTGATCATCCTGATGACCGACGGCGAGCACTTCGCCGAGGACCGGGTGAACACCGCCTACAAGTCGGGCAACGCGCCGATCTGGTATTCGTCGAACGACAACGCCTATGCGATCCGCCATACCTCGGGTCGCCCCTCGACCGCCGGTTCCAACGAATACTGGTATCCGGCGCGCAACTCCGGCGCTGGCGAATGGCGGTCGGGCGTGCTGTCGGGCTACACGCAACAGACCTGGCCGCAGGTCTGGGCGCGGGCCCGGGTGCAGTGGGTGGCCTGGCAGCTCTATGCCCGTGCGCTGGGCACCTCGTCCTCGACACGCACCTCGACCTTTAACACCTGGATGTCGAACTTCCGCAGCCAGACGGCCATCCCGACGATGGACAGCCAGCTGAACCAGGTGTGCAACTACGCCAAGAACCGGCGCGTCATCATCTACGGCATCGCCTTCGAGGCGCCTGCCAACGGTCGTGCCGCCATCGAAAGCTGCGCCTCCTCGCCGGCCCACTACTTCAACGCCCAGGGTCTCGACATCCGCACGGCCTTCCGTGCCATCGCGGCCAACATCAGCCAGCTGAGGCTCACGCAATGACCACCCGCCCTTCCGTCCTTGCCCGGCTGCGCCGGTCCCTCCGCCGCTTCGGCCGGCGCGAGGACGGGGGGGCGATGGTCGAACTCGTCATCGTCATGCCCGTCATGATGATGATCTTCATGGCCGCCTTCGAAAGCGGTCTCTACATGACCCGCCAGATCATGCTGGAGCGCGCGGTGGACCAGACCATCCGCGAACTGCGGCTCGGGCGGCTGGAGAACCTGACGCACGAGATGCTGAAGGACGAAATCTGCGGCCGCGCCCAGTTCCTGCTGGCCTGCGACGGCACGATCCGCATCGAACTGCGCCCGGTCTCGACGACCACCTGGAACCTGCCGGCCGACCCCACCACCTGTTTCGACCGCGACGAGGTGGTGAACCCCTCGCTGACGCCGAACCCGGGCGTCGAGAACCAGCTGATGCTGGTGCGCGTCTGCGTGATCCAGGACGCCGTCTTCCCCGGCGCCAACATCGCCAGCGCCATCGTGCGCGACACCCAGGGCGGCTATGCGCTGGTGTCGGTCGCAGCCTTCGTGAACGAACCCTGAGGAGCCTCCGCATCATGACCCGCAGCCTGCCGTCGCTGACCGCGCGCCTCGCCCGGCGCCTGCGCCGCTTCCGGCGCGACACCGGCGGCTACATGCTGGTCGAGGCCGTGCTGATCGTGCCCTTCCTGCTGTGGGGATACATCGCGCTCTATTCCTACTGGGATGCCTATCGTTCGATGACCAACCTGCAGAAGGTGGCCTATACCGCGTCCGACCTGATCTCGCGCGAACAGCGACCGGTGAACGCGGCCTACATGACCGGCATCCGCAACACCATGAACGCCATGCTGGGCAGCGGCCAGATCGTCGACCTTCGCATCACCCAGGTGATGTGGAGCGAGATCGAGGACCGCTTCGTGGTGGAATGGTCGAACTCGCCGACCGGCATGATCGCGCTGACGACCGAAACGCTGGCAGGCGTGCGCCACCGCATCCCCGACATGGGCGACGGCCGCACCGCGATCATCGTCGAGGCCGCTGTGGAATATACCCCCAGCCTGTCGCTCGGCGTGGGTGCGCTGCCCGGGTTGCAGCCAACGACGTTCGAGGAGTTCATCGTCACCCCGCCGCGCTACGCCCCGCGCGTCGTGTTCCAGTGACCCTGTCGCCGCGGGCGGCGACGGCCTAGCCGCCGCTGCCCCGCCGCTCGACCATGTGGGCGATGGTCTCGGCCATGAAACGGGCCTCGTCCCGGCCCGTCACGCCACCGACCCCCACGCGGCGCCCGATGCGCCACCACAGGCCCGGTGCCCAGACCGCAGGCGCCGGCCGGTCGGTGACCAGCAGGAACCCGTTCGACGGCTTGAAGGCCAGCGCCCCGCGGCTGACAAGCCGCACCTCGGCGATGCGGGCGACAAGCTGGCCGTCGTCGGTGCGAAGCGCGTCGGCGGTCAGGGCCAGCCCCTGCGCGGTGGCCTGCCACAGCCGCACGGTGCCCCACAGCAGGAACGCCCCGAGCGCCGGCAGGAACAGCCGCAGCGCCGGCGCCTGCGGCGGATGGGCCAGCGCCAGCCAGACCAGCGCCATCCCCAGAACCGCCAGAACTCCGGCGCCGATGGCCCGTCGGGGCGCCGATGGGTAAAGCCGCGCGATCACCCGCGCGGCCCCGTCCTGTTCCCGCTCCATCGCGCCGGCCCGGTCAGCCCTTGCGGCCCATCAGCAACCCGGCCACGCCCGTCAGCACGGCCCCGCCGACGCCACCCGAGACGATCTGGCTGACGATCGACATGAGGTCGAGCCCCGAAGACGAGGCTGCGCCCAGAAGCCCGGACACGATC
>DAOLBY010000017.1:13853-16526 GCA_035324325.1 Paracoccaceae bacterium
CCGCCGAGAGCCGCGTTGCCCCCAACCCCGCCAAGCGCACCGACCGCCAGCCGCAGGACCGAGTTGATGCCGCCCGATTTCATCATGGCGCCCACGGCGCCTCCGCCTGCGGCGCCCGACAGCGCCTGGATCACCAGCGGAATGATCGTCTCCATGCCTTAGGCTCCCTCGTCTTGACCGCGGCCTCTGCGGGCCGCTCTGCCAGATGATGCCGGATGGGGCCACATGTCAAACCGTGTCGGGTGCTGTGCTGCCCTGCACAGCCATCCTGCGGCCCGGTGCGGTTGAGGCATGCGCATATGCGCCCTAGATTGCGCACAACACCGCATCGAACCCGAGGATGGCCATGTCGATCCGCCCCGTGCTTGCCGAGACCCAGTCGCGCCCCACGATGGAGGGTGCAGGCGTTCACCTGCGCCGCGCCTTCGGCTTCGGCGACCCGGCCCTGTCGGACCCGTTCCTGCTGTTCGACGATTTCCGCAACGACGACCCGCGCGCCTATGCCCGCGGCTTTCCCTGGCACCCGCACAGGGGGATCGAGACGATCACCTATGTCCTGGCCGGCACGGTCGATCACGGCGACAGCCTGGGCAATGTCGGCACCCTCGGCGCGGGCGACGTGCAGTGGATGACGGCGGGTTCCGGCATCCTGCACCAGGAGATGCCGCAGGGTGACAGGGCCGGGCGGATGCACGGCTTCCAGCTCTGGGCGAACCTGCCGGGCGCGCTCAAGATGACCGCGCCGCGCTACCAGGACGTGAAGGGTGCCGACATCCCCGAGATCCTCGAGGATGACGGGACGCGGGTGAAGGTCATCGTCGGCAGTTTCTGGGGCAAGACGGGCCCGGTCGATGGCATCGCCGCCGATCCGCAATATCTCGACATCTTCGTGCCGGCCGGACGGCGGCGGACGTTCCGGCTCGACCGCTGGCGCCGCGCCTTCGCCTATGTGTTCGACGGCGAGGGCACCTTCCGCGATGCGAGCGCCCCCGAGGGCGTTCTGCTGGAGAAGGAGGTCGCCGGGCAGGAGGTCAACATCCGCGACCTGTCGGGCAACCGGACGCTGGTGCGCTTCGGCACCGGCGACGAGGTCACGGTGACGGCGGGTCCGCGGGGGATCCGGTTCCTCCTGATCTCGGGCCAGCCGTTGCAGGAACCCGTGGCCTGGCACGGCCCCATCGTGATGAACACCCAGGCCGAGATCGAACAGGCGATGCGCGAGTTGCGCAACGGCACCTTTATCAAGGCCGCGCACTAGGGGTCGCGGCGGCCAGCCGCAGCACCATGGCGGCATAGAGGTCGGCCACCTGCGCGCGCGACATCGGACCGTCGTCGCGGAACCACTGGGTCACGCCTGTCAGCATGGCGATGATGGCGCGCGTGGCCATCCGCGGATGCGACAGCGCGAAGGCGCCCGCTGCGACACCGCGCGCCAGAATACCCTCGAGCGCGTCCTCGTAGCTGCGCCGGGCAGCCTCGATCCGCGCGAAGTTGGCCGGCGTCAGGCTGCGCAGTTCCATATAGGCCACGAAGACCGCATCCGGCCGGTCGAGGTGGAAACCCACGTGGAAACGGGCGAAGCGGTCGAGCGCCGCCACCGGGTCGGGCAGCGGCGGCAGGGCGGACAGCGCCGCGTGCAGATCGTCCATATGCGCCTGCATCAGGTCGGCCAGCAGCGCCTGCTTGTCGGGGGTGTAGCGGTAGAGCGCGCCGGCCTGCACCCCCACCTCGGCCGCGATCTGGCGCATCGTCACCGCCTCGAACCCGTGCCGGGCGATCAGGTGCAGGGCCGCGGCGCGGATGCGCGGGCCGGTGATGCCGGAATGCGAACCATGGGTGCGGGCCATGGCAGCAATGATTATCTGAACGAGCGTTCATTTCAACCGTGCTGCGCCCCGTTGCCCGGCCGCCGTCCGGCGGCTAGGGTCGCGCCCATGCGCACCCTTCTTGTCGCCCTTACGGTTTCGGCCTGCGCCGCCTTCCCCGAGGTGGACCGGGCGGGTGCGGCCTTCGACGATGCCCCCGCGCCGCGGCTTCTGCCGACCGACCAGGTGCTGGCCGCAGAAGGCGCGGACCTCGGCGGGCCGGAAACCGCCGCCGCGCTCGATGCCCGCGCCGCAGCCCTGCGCGCCCGGGCCGCGGCGCTGCGGCGCAGCCCGGGTGTCTGACTCGGTCCGCGTTGCAAGGCCCGCGGCAACCGGCTAAGCCCGCGCCCGACGCATCCCTACGGAGCCCCCCATGCCCGCCCCCCTGCGCCTCGGTCTCGCCGGTCTCGGCACGGTGGGGCTTGGCGTCGTCGAGATCGTGCAGCGACACGCCGAACTGATCGCCGCCCGCGCCGGCCGGCCCATCGCCATCACTGCCGTCTCGGCCCGCGACCGGACGCGCAACCGCGACGTTGATGTGTCGGCCTACGCCTGGGAGGACGACCCGGTGGCGCTGGCCCGCCGGCCCGACGTCGACGTGCTGGTCGAGGTGATGGGCGGGCACGACGGCCCCGCCCTGGCCGCGACCGGGGCCGCGCTGGCGGCGGGCAAGGACGTGGTCACGGCGAACAAGGCGCTGCTGGCGGACGCCGGGCACGAGGTGTTCGAGGCCGCCCGGAAGTGCGAGCGGGCGATCTGCAGTGTCGTCTCGGTCGCCGGCGGGGTGCCCATCATCCGGGCCCTCGGG
>DAOLBY010000017.1:16536-28093 GCA_035324325.1 Paracoccaceae bacterium
AGGCGGCGCTGGCCGCGGGCAAGGATGTGGTGACGGCGAACAAGGCGCTGCTGGCGCATCACGGGCAGGGTCTGGCCGAAGCGGCCGAGGCCGCGGGCCGCACCATCCGGTTCGAGGCGGCGGTGGCCGGCGGCATCCCGGTCATCAAGGCGCTGACCGAAGGGCTGGCCGGAAACGCGCTGCGCCGCGTGATGGGCGTGATGAACGGCACCTGCAACTATATCCTGACCCGAATGGAAAGCGCCGGGCTGCCCTACGAGACCGTGTTCGAGGAAGCGCGGCAGCTGGGCTATCTCGAGGCCGACCCCCGGCTCGACGTGGACGGCATCGACGCCGGCCACAAGCTCAGCCTGCTGGCGGCCATCGCCTTCGGCACCGAGGTCAACTTCGGCGCCGTGGAACTC
Organism: Paracoccaceae bacterium; assembly: GCA_035324325.1. Taxonomy (GTDB): domain Bacteria; phylum Pseudomonadota; class Alphaproteobacteria; order Rhodobacterales; family Rhodobacteraceae; genus DAOLBY01. Next base: position 16,941 of record DAOLBY010000017.1, read on the forward strand.
GAAGGCATCGGCGCGGTTTCGGTCGACGACATCCGCCATGCGGCTGACCTCGGCTACCGGATCAAGCTTCTGGGTGTGGCGCAGATGACGGGTCGGGGTCTGGAACAGCGCATGTCGCCCTGCCTGGTGCCGGCCGACAGTCCGCTGGGGCAATTGCAGGGCGGCACCAACATGGTGGTGCTGGAGGGCGACGCCGTGGGCCAGGTCGTGCTCCGCGGTCCGGGCGCAGGCCGCGGCCCCACGGCAAGCGCGGTGATGGCCGATGTGATCGACCTCGCCCGCGGCCTGCGTCTGCCCGCCTTCGGCCGGCCCGCGGCCACGCTGGCACGTGCGCAGCCTGCCGCGGTCGCCACACCGGCGGCCTGGTACCTGCGCATGACGCTTCTGGACAAGCCCGGGGCGCTGGCCAAGATCGCCACCGCACTGGGCGAGGCCGGCATCTCGATCGACCGGATGCGCCAGTACGGCCACGCCGGCCCGACCGCCCCGGTGCTGATCGTCACCCACAAGGCCACGCGCGACGACGTGGCCCATGCCATGGGCATGTTCGCGGCGACGGGCGTGCTGGTCGGTGCGCCGGTCGCCCTGCGCATCGAGGAGGTCTAGAACCGGGCGGTCAGCCGCCTTGTTTCTCGGCGAAGGTCCTCGCCTGCAGGTGGAAGGTGCGCGCCTGGTCGAGCATCGTCGCGACGATCTTCTTGTCCGACGCTTCCTCGAGCTTGAGCTTGGCCAGGTCCTCGCAGACCTTCTTCAGGTCGCCCGCCGCCTTGAATACAGCCTTGGCCTGCTTGAGAAGTTCTTTCTTGTCGGTCATCGCGGCGATCCCTTTGGCTGGGCCCCGGCGGGTCAAGCATACACCCGCCCCGGCCCCGGTCCAGCGTCTTGCGCACGGCCGCAGCGGTTGCCGCCCTTGCCGGCCGGGCGCTGCCCGTCTAAACCCGGCCCGACCACAACCCCGCGCGAGGCCCCCATGTCAGACGCTGCCAAGTTCCAGGATCGCCTGCTGTCGCTCGGCCTTGCCCGGGTGTCCGAGGCCGCCGCGCTGGCCTCGGCCCGGTTCATCGGGCGCGGCGACGAGAAGGCCGCCGACCAGGCCGCCGTCAACGCCATGCGCGAGCAGCTGAACCTGCTCGACATCGACGGCACCGTGGTCATCGGCGAGGGCGAGCGCGACGAGGCGCCGATGCTCTACATCGGCGAGAAGGTGGGCACCGGCAACGGCCCGGCGGTGGATATCGCGCTTGACCCGCTCGAGGGCACGACGCTGACCGCCAAGGACATGCCGAATGCCCTGACGGTGATCGCCATGGCACCGAAGGGCTCGTTGCTGCACGCCCCCGATGTCTACATGGACAAGCTCGCCATCGGCCCCGGCTACAAGCCCGGCACGGTGACCATGGCCATGGGGACGGCCGAGCGGGTGTCGGCGCTGGCCGCGGCCAAGGGCTGCTCGACCGAGGACATCACCGTCTGCGTCCTGGAACGCCCGCGGCACGAGGCGATGATCGCCGAGATCCGCTCGACGGGTGCCGCGATCCGCCTGATCACCGACGGCGACGTGGCCGGCGTGATGCACTGCGCCGAGCCGCAGGTCACCGGCATCGACATGTACATGGGCTCGGGCGGCGCGCCCGAGGGGGTACTGGCCGCGGCCGCGCTGAAATGCATGGGCGGGCAGTTCTTCGGCAAGCTGCTGTTTCGCAACGACGACGAACGCGGGCGGGCAAAGAAGGCCGGCATCACCAACTTCGAGCGGGTCTATACCCGTGACGACCTGGTGCGCGGCGACGTGATCTTTGCCGCGACCGGGGTGACCGACGGATCGCTTCTGCCCGGCATCCGGCGCGAGCCTGGCGTGGTGACGACCGAGACGATCCTGATGCGTTCCAAGACCGGATCGGTGCGGCGCATGACCTACCGCAGCCCGGTCAAGTGACCCCGGGCCTCGACCGGCTGCTGCCCGAGGCGCGACTGCCCCTGACGGGCGGCTATTTCGGCAAGGTGCGCGACTGCTACGACCTTCCCGCCACCGCCGACCGTCCGGCCGCGCGGCTCCTGATCGCGTCCGACCGCATCTCGGCCTTCGACCGCATCCTGGCGGTGATCCCGCACAAGGGCGCGGTACTGACCACCTGCGCGCGGTACTGGTTCGGGGCGACGGCGGACCTCTGCCCCAACCATGTGCTGGGCTTTCCCGACCCCAACGTGACGCTGGCCCGCCGCCTGACCATCCTGCCGGTCGAGGTGGTGGTGCGCGGCTACCTGGCCGGCACGACCTCGACCTCGGTCCTGACGCTCTACCGGGGCGGGGTGCGCGAGATGTACGGCCATCGCTTCCCCGAGGGCCTGCGCGCGAACGAACAGCTTCCCGCGCCCGTCATCACCCCCACCTCGAAGGAATTCGACGGCGGCCATGACGAGCCCCTGACCCCCGACCAGATCACCGGCCGCGGCCTTCTGACGGCGGCGCAATGGGACGAGGTGCAGGCGCGCGCTCTGGCGCTTTTCGCCCGAGGCCAGGCGATGGCCGCGGAACGGGGCCTGATCCTCGTGGACACGAAGTACGAGTTCGGTCTGGACGAGGACGGCCGCATCCTTCTGGCCGACGAGATCCATACCCCCGACTCGAGCCGCTACTGGCTGGCCGACGGCTATGCCGAGGCCTTCGCGGGCGGCACCCGCCCGCCGTCCTTCGACAAGGACGTGATCCGCGCCTGGGTGGCCGAGCGCTGCGACCCCTACCGCGACCCGATCCCCGACATCCCGCCCGCGATGATCCGCCAGACGGCCGAGACCTACATCGCCGCGGCCGAGGCGATCACCGGCGCGCCCTTCGTGCCCGACCTGTCGGGCGCCAGTGTCATGGACCGGGTGCGGGCCAATCTGGAGGCCTTCCTGCCGACTTCGCCCGAGGCATGACAGGCGCCCCCCGTTCGCGCTAACAGGGGGCGAGGGCAACGAGGGGACAGGCCATGATTCTCTGCTGCGGCGAGGCGCTGATCGACATGCTGCCCCGCACCACGACGGCGGGCGAGGCGGCCTTTGCCCCCTATGCCGGGGGCGCGGTGTTCAACACCGCGGTGGCGCTTGGCCGGCTGGGGGTGCCCGCGGGGTTCTTCTCGGGGCTTTCGACCGATCTGATGGGCGAGATCCTGGCCGAGACACTCGCGGCCAGCGGGGTCGATACCGCGCTGGCGGCGCGGTCGGCGCGGCCCACGACGCTGGCTTTCGTCAAGCTGGTCAACGGCCAGGCGACCTATGCCTTCTACGACGAGAACACCGCCGGGCGGCTGCTGGCCGAGGCCGACCTGCCGGCCTTGCCTTCATCCGTCACCGCCCTGTTCTTCGGCGGCATCAGCCTGGTGAACGACCCCGCAGCCTCGACCTATGCCGCGTTTCAGGCGCGGGCTTCGGCGGCGGGCCGCGTCACCATGATCGACCCCAACATCCGCCCGGGCTTCATCACCGACCCCGCCGCCTACCGCGCCCGCATCGCCGGGATGGTGGCGCGCGCGGATATCGTGAAGGTCTCGGACGAGGATCTGCGCTGGCTGGAAGGCGGGGGGGAGATCGAACCTCTGGCCCGCGCCATGCTGGCCCGCGGTCCGAAGGTGGTGTTCGTCACCGAGGGCGCGAAGGGCGCGCACGGGTTCACTGCCGGGCTGTCGCGGTTCGTGGCGGCGACGCCCGTCAAGGTGGCCGACACGGTGGGCGCCGGCGACACGTTCAACGCCGGTGCCCTGGCCGCGCTGCATGCCGCGGGGGCGCTGACCGCGGGGCGGATTGCCGCCCTGACGGCGGCGGAGGTGGACGCCGCCCTGTCGCTCGGCGCCCGCGCCGCCGCCGTCACCGTCAGCCGCCCCGGCGCCGACCCGCCCTGGGCGCGGGAACTGGGACTGTGACGGCGTCGGGGCCGACCGTGCCGCCAGGGCCATGAGGGCGGTCGTCCAACGCGTCGCCTCGGCCTCGGTCGCGGTCGGGGGGGACCACATCGCGGCCATCGGCCCCGGCCTCCTGATCCTCGTCTGCGCGATGCAGGGCGACGGGACGGGTCATGCCGAAAAGCTGGCCGCCAGGATCGCGAAGCTGCGCATCTTCCGCGACGACCGGGGATTGATGAACCTCTCGGTCCGCGACACCGGAGGCGCGGCACTGGTTGTCAGCCAGTTCACTCTGGCGGCCGACCTGCGCGGCAACCGCCCCGGTTTCTCCACCGCGGCCCCGCCCGACGAGGGGCGCCGCCTGTGGACGGCCTTTGCCGACGCGCTGGCGGCGCAGGGGGTCCCCACCGAACGCGGTGCGTTCGGTGCCGACATGGCGGTCGCCCTGGTCAACGACGGGCCGGTGACGATCTGGATGGATACGGCGGTCAGTTGAAGGGGTTGCGCGAGGCCGGGGTAATCTGTTCGCCGCAGCCGACCAGCGCCCGGATCGACGCCTGCGATCCCGCCAGCGAATAGGATTTCACCCCCTCGCCCGTGGCCGTGTTCAGATGCAGGCGGTTGCCCTGCGCGACCTCGACCAGAAAGCGCACGCCCGTCCCGTCGCCCGGCAGGTTGAACAGCACCGAGTTGCGGTAGAGATCGGCGTTCGTCAGCCGCCAGGGCGCGCGGCGGTCGATGCGCACCTGCAGATCGGCGGTGTCGCCGCCTTCGCCGAAGCTCCACTCCGTCGAGTAGAACTGCAGCCGGAAGCTGCCGTCCTGATAATACCATACGGAGAAGCTGTCGGTACCGGCATCCACCTCGGCCAGGCAGGCGCGCGTGCCGTCCTCGAAGACGATCCCCTCCACCTCCCAGTGCTTGTGGGTGTAGAGCGTCGTCGACACCGGCGCCGACAGAACCGGCCCCGCCATCAGGGCGGCAGCGAGTGCCGCCCGCCAGACCATCCGCGCCATCGTCCCGCCCCCGCCTTGCCGTTGCCACCCCCTGCGCAGCCTGAACGCAAGGGGCGATTCCCGCAACGGCTGGCTTGGAACAGGGGTCAGGCCCAGTCCCAGGGGCTTGTGAAGGCGCCCAGCACTTCCTGCACCTTCGCATCTTCCACCGGCGCGTCCTTGGCCAGCTTCGCCACCAGCCCGCGCTTCTTGTCCTCGGCCACCGAGGCCACGCGGGCCGGGACGCCGGCCCCCCGCAAGGCCGCGTCATAGACCCGGGTGATGGCCATGCGCCGCAGGTCGGGCTTGAACACCTTGCCCACGGCGGTCTTGGGCAGTTCGGCCAGAACCTCGATATGCTTGGGCAGTGCCGCGCGTTCGTGGATGTGCGTCTCGGCATAGGCCATCAGGTCGTCGACGGTGGCCGAGGCGCCCTTCACGAGTTCGACATAGGCCGCGGGCAGTTCGCCCGCATGGGCATCGGGCTGGCCGATGGCGCCGACGAAGGCCACCGCCTCGTGGCCCATCAGCGCCTCCTCGATGATGGCGGGGTCGATGTTGTGGCCGCCACGGATGATCAGGTCCTTGGCACGGCCGGTGATGTAGAGGTAGCCCTCGGCATCGAGCCGGCCGAGGTCGCCGGTGCGCAGGTAGCGGCCTTCGGCGAAGAGGCCCTTGTTCTTGTCCACCTCCGTGTATGTCGAGCCCTCGAACACGCCGGGGTTGGCGACGCAGATCTCGCCCACCTCGTCCGGGCCGCATTCGTGCTGCACGCTGCCGTCGCCGTTCGCATGCAGGATGCGGACATGGGTATAGGGCAGCGGCAGGCCGACCGAGCCGATCTTCTTGGCGCCCTCGGGCGGGTTGCAGGACACGAGGCAGGTGCATTCGGTCAGCCCGTAGCCCTCGATGATCTGCACGCCGGTCGCCGCCTCGAACCGCTTGTAAAGTTCCAGCGGCAGCGGGGCAGAGCCCGAGAAGGCGCCGCGCAGCGACGAGATGTCGGCGTTGATCGGCCGCTGCATCAGCGCCGACAGCGCAGTGGGCACCGTGATGAGATAGGTGCAGCGGTATTTCTCGATCAGTTTCCACAGGTTGTCGAACACGCCCTCGCCCCGGTAGCCCTGCGGGGTCGGGAACACGACATGCGCGCCGGAGGCGATCATCGACATCAGGATCGGGTAGGCGGCGAAGACATGAAACAGCGGCAGCGGCGTCATCACGACGTCCGAGGCATTGAACATCAGGTTCGCGCCGAGCCAGCCGTTGTAGACCATGCCCGACACCTTGTGCTGCGCCACCTTGGGCATGCCGGTAGTGCCGCCGGTGTGGAAATAGGCCCCCACGCGGTCGGCGGGATCATCGGCGAAGGTCAGCTTGTCGAAAGGCTGGCGGGCGCATTCGGCCGCGAAATCCTTGACGTTGGCGGTATGTCCCACCGGGTTCTTCGGACGCACCAGCGGCACGATCCAGGACTTGGGCGGGGTCAGGTAGCGGTTGAGATCAACCTCCAGCACCGTCTTGACGCCGGGCGCGTGCTTGACCGCCTCGGCCACCTTCTGCGGAAGGTCGGTCTTGGGGAAGGCCTTCAGCGTGACGACGACCTTGGCCTTGGTCTCACGCAGGATGGCGCTGATCTGTTCGGGCTCCAGCAACGGGTTGATCGGGTTGACGATGCCCGCGACCGATCCGCCGACCAGGGTCACCGCGGTTTCCACCGCATTGGGCAGGACATAGGCCACCACATCGCCCGGGCCCACGCCGAGCGAGCGGAACAGGTTCGCGGCCTGCGTCACGCGGGCGTGGAACTGGCTCCAGGTCAGGGTTTCCGCCTTCGACTTCGGGTCGGACAGAAGCTGGAAGGTGATCGCCGACTTCGACCCGTGGCGGTCCTTCGTCTCGGTCAGGAAGCGGTAGATGGTGGGCGCCACCTTGCGGTCGGCCCAGGGCGCCTCGGCCTCGATGCGGTCACGGTCTGCGACGGAAGCGAAAACGCCCATCGGTCACTCCTCCCCATGTGGTGCCTGCCCCCTTTTGGTCCGGGGACTTGTGCGGATCGCGCGAAGATGCGGGCTTTCGCGCCGTCCCGCAACCGAAACCGGGCCCGGGAACGCAACGTCAGGGGGCGGGGCGGTCAGAAGCGCGGCGGCAGGGCGATCTCGCGCAGCGGCGCGCCGGTCTCCGCGCCGGTGTCGATGAACAGCCGCCCCCCTTGCCGCAACGCCGCCGCGACGCGGTCGAGCGCGCGCGCCTCGCCCCGGGGATGCCGGCCGTCCAGCACGCCGACCCGGATCGCGACGGCCAGGTCGAAGGGGCCCTCGCCGGGCGCGCCGACAAGATCCTCGATGGCGCAGAGCCGGAAGGACAGCGTCGGCGGGCCGCCCGCAGCCCTGGCCTGCGCGATGGCACGAGGCGAACGGTCGATGCCCAGGACCTGCCCGTCTCCGATGGCCGCGGCGATCGCCCGGGCCAGCGCGCCCGGACCGCAGCCGATCTCGAGCACGCGAAGGCCGGGGGCCAGCGGAAGCGCGGCCAGGATCGCCGCCAGACGCGGGGACAGCACCGCCGCCATGCCCTATTCCGCCGCCATGCCCTCGGTGAACTGCAACCGCGCCAGCCGGGCATAGAGACCGCCCTGCGCCACCAGCGCGTCATGGCTTCCCTGCGCGACGATCCGGCCCTTGTCGAACACCACGATCCGGTCGGCCTTCTTCACGGTGGCGAGCCTGTGCGCCACCACCAGCGTCGTGCGCCCGGCCGACAGGCGTTCCACCGCCGCCTGCACCGCACGCTCGCTCTCGGCGTCGAGCGCGCTGGTCGCCTCGTCCAGCAGCAGCACCGGCGCGTCGCGCAGGATCGCCCGGGCGATGGCGATGCGCTGGCGCTGCCCGCCTGAAAGCTGCGTCGCGCTCTGGCCGAGCGGCGTCGCATAGCCTTGCGGCAGCCCCATGATGAAATCGTGGGCGTTGGCCGCCATCGCCGCTTCGCGCACGTCCTGGTCGCTCGCTTCCGGGCGGCCGTAGCGGATGTTCGAGGCGGCGTCGCCCACGAAGGTATCGTAGCCCTGCGGCAGCGCCGTCAGGAAGTCATGCGCGGCGGCCGCGCGCGCCGCGGCCTCGATCTCGGCATCGGTGGCACCGGGGCGGCCGAAGCGGATGTTCTCGCGCGCCGAGGCGGCAAAGATCACCGGATCCTGCGGCACCAGCGCGATGGCACGACGAAAATCCGCCCGCAGCAGCGTGGCAATGTCCACCCCGTCCAGCGTGATGCGCCCGTCCGCCGGGTCGTAGAACCGCAGCAGAAGCTGCAGCACGGTCGTCTTGCCCGCCCCCGAAGGCCCGACCAGCGCCACCGTCTCGCCCGGCCGCACATCGAGGTCGATCCCGTCGAGCGCCGAGACCTCGGGCCGCGCCGGGTAACGGAAGCGGATGCCCTGGAACCGGATCGCGCCCCCTACGGGGCGGGGCAGCAGCCCCGGAGCGGGCGGGTCCTGCACCGGGTCGTCGGTCGTCAACAGCTCGACCAGCCGTTCGGTTGCCCCGGCCGCGCGCTGCACCTCGGACCAGGTTTCCGACAGCGCGCCGACTGACCCGGCCACCATCACCGCATAGATCAGGAACTGGATCAGCTCCCCGGGGCTCATCACCCCCGCCCGCACGTCGCGCGCCCCCACCCACAGCACGCCGACGATGCCGCAGAACACGAGGAAGATGACGATCACGGTCATCAGCGCGCGGGTGCGGATGCGGCCGCGGGCGGCGATGAAACTGTCCTCGGTCACGCGGCCGAAGTCGCGCCGGCTTTCGCCCTCGTGGGTGAAGGCCTGCACCGTCTGCACCGCCAGCAGCAGTTCGGACGCCTGACCGGACGAGGCCGCGATCAGGTCCTGGTTCTCGCGGCTCAGGCGGCGCAGGCGGCGGCCCATGGTGACGATGGGCACGATCACCGCCGGCACGATCAGCAGGACCAGCGCCGTCAGCTTGGGCGAAGTGAGCAGCAGCGCCACCATCCCCCCGCCCAGGATCAGCAGGTTGCGCAGCGCGACCGAGACCGACGAGCCGAGGACCGACAGGATCAGCGTCGTGTCGGTGGTGATCCGGCTGAGGACCTCGCCGGTCATGATGCGTTCGTAGAAGGCGGGCGACAGGCCCACCACGCGGTCGAACACGGCGCGGCGGATGTCGGCCACCACGCGTTCGCCCAGCCGGGTGACGAGGTAGTAGCGCAGGCCGGTGCCGACGGCGAGCAGCGCCGCGATGATCAGTGCGGCGGTGAAATACTGGTCGAGAAGGGCCGCATTGTCCTCGGCGAACCCGTCCACCACGCGGCGCACGGCCAGCGGCAGCACAAGCGAGACCGCCGCCGTCAGGACCAGTGCCGCCACGGCCAGCGCCACGTCGCGCCTGTAGGGCCGCAGGAACGGGACAAGGCCCGCGAGCGCGCCGACGCGGCGCGAGGGCGCGCGATCCTCGGTCTGGGGGGTATCGGCCATGGGTCCGTCTGCGGCTTCGGGGTGGAGGGTGGTTTAGGCCGGGCGCAGGGCCGGGTGCAAGCGCTGCAATGGCCGCAGGGTGCCGCGGGGCGCGGAGCGCGCCCCTTCCCCCCTCGTGGGGAGCGGACGGGGGTAGGGGCAACCGGGGAAGGCCCCGGGCCTGCTGCCACGCCCCCCCTTTCCCTCTCGTCGCCCCGCCCCTAGTCTCCGCCCCATGATCCGTGTCGTCGCCTTCGATGCCTATGGGACGCTGTTCGACGTGGCGGGCGCCGCACGGGAGGCGGCGGCTGAGCCCGGGGGCGCGGCGCTGGCCGCTATCTGGCCGCGTCTGGCGGACGACTGGCGCAAGAAACAGCTCGACTATGCCTGGCTGCGCACGATCATGGGCGCCCACGCCGATTTCGCCCAGGTCACGGCCGAGGCCCTGGACTGGGCCATGGCCGCGCACGGGCTGGCCGACCCCGGGCTGCGGGCACGGCTTCTGGCGCTCTATGACCGGCTGCCGGCCTACCCCGAGGCGGCGGCGGCGCTTGACCGGCTGTCGGCCCTGGACCGGCCGGCGGCGATCCTGTCGAACGGATCGCCGGCGATGCTGGACGCGGCCCTTGCGGCCTCGGGTCTGGCCGAACGGTTCGCCGCGGTCCTGTCGGTCGAGGCGATCGGGCTCTACAAACCCTCCGCGCGGGTCTATGCCATGGTCCCGCAGCATTTCGGCTGCACGCCGCACGAGGTGCTTTTCGTGTCCTCCAACGGCTGGGACATCGCCGGCGCGGCGCGGGCAGGCTTCGTCACCGCTTGGGTCAACCGGGCCGGCCTGCCGCCCGACCGCCTGCCCCACGGCCCCGCCCATATCCTGACCGACCTTTCCCGCATCCCGGATCTGGCCCGATGACGGGGCCACACCTCTTCACCGCCCGCGACGGCGCGCGGCTTGCCTATGACGACGCGATCATCGGGGGGGGCGAGGGGCTGCCAGTCCTGTGCCTGCCGGGCCTGACGCGGACCATGGGCGACTTCTCCTATCTGATGCCGCACCTGCCGCCCTGCCGGCTCATCCGCATGGACTATCGCGGCCGCGGCGCGAGCCAGTGGACGGGCGCCGCCACCTACACCATCCCGCAGGAGGCCGCGGATGCCTTGGCCCTGCTCGACCATCTGGGCGTGGCGAAGGCGGCGGTGATCGGCACCTCGCGCGGCGGGCTGATCGGGATGTTTCTGGCGGCGACGGCCAAGGACCGGCTGCTGGGCCTTTGCCTCAACGACGTGGGGCCGGTGGTGGCGCGGGCGGGTCTGGAGCGGATCATGGATTACGTCGGCCGCAACCCGCGCGCCCGGACCCATGCGGAACTCGCCGCCGCCCTGCCCCGCAACATGCCCGGCTTCGAGGGCGTGCCGCCCGCGCGCTGGCTGGAGGAAGCGCGGTTGCACTACGCCGAGACAGCGCAGGGCCTGCAGATCACCTATGATCCGACCTTGCGCGAGGCCTTCCTCAAGGCCTTCGAGGGGCCGCCCGCGGACCTCTGGCCGCTGTTCGACGCGCTGGCGGGCCTTCCGCTGGCGTTGGTGCGCGGCGCCAACTCCGACCTGCTGGACGCCGCGACCACCGCCGAGATGGCGCGGCGGCGACCCGACATGACCCTCGCCGAGGTGCCCGGGCGCGCCCACATCCCGTTCCTGGACGAACCCGAGGCCGTGGCGGCCGTCCGGGCCTTCCTGGCCGGCGTCAGAACTCCGCCCACAGGCTGAGGCGCAGGCGACGGTCGCGCGGCCCCCGCAGACTGGCCG
>DAOLBY010000017.1:28103-32933 GCA_035324325.1 Paracoccaceae bacterium
AAGGCTGCACCAGCAGATGCGCCCGCCCCAGCCGAAGCCCACCCGACAGTTCGAGCCGCGCGAGCACCGGCCCGTCGTTCCACTGCCCCGCCTGCACCTGCGCCATCGCGAGCCATCGCTTGCCCGGCCGCATCCCGTAGGTCAGGTCGAGCTTCGTCCCGTGCAGCCCCGGGCCGCGTTCCAGCGCCGCCTCGGCGGTGACCCAGGGCGCGCGCGGCCCGCCGAACCCGTGCCCCCAGGCCAGCATCGCCGCCCCCACCGGACGCAGCGGGCCGTCGGACCCCGCGGCCCGGACCCCCGCGGCCAGGCCGAAGGACAGGGCCGCCCCCCCTGCGCCCCGCTGCATCCCGCGCCAGACGAGCATCTGCGCCTCGTTCGGACGGACGTCGGACCCGCCGCCGGAAAAGGCCAGCTTCGCCCCCGCCGTCCACCCCCGGCCGAGCCCGTATTCGCCGTAGACCTCGTTCCGGTCGTCGGAAACCGAGACCGACAGGAATCCACGTCCCTTTTCGCGCGGCCAGGGGCCTGCCGCCGCCGGCAGTGCCGCCGACGCGAGGCAGAGCGCAAGCAGGAGCGCGACCCGACGCATGGCCTTCACTTCTCGGCAACAAGGGTTAACGGATCGTCAATGGAGGCGGGACCGGAAGGATCGCGCTTCCGCCGGCCGGCGGGCGGGGTATAAGGGCGCCATGGCCCCGCTTAACCTTTCCGCCCCCCCCGACATGTCCGACATCCGGGCCGCAGCCGCGCGCCTGGCGCCGGTGGTCCGGCGCACGCCGCTCCTGTCCTCGCCCTTCCTCGACGCGGTGGCCGGCCGGCGCGTCTGGGTCAAGGCCGAATGCCTCCAGCACACCGGGTCGTTCAAGTTCCGCGGCGCCTGGGCCGCCGTGTCGGCCCTGCCGCCGGGGACAGCGGGGGTGATCGCCATGTCCTCGGGCAATCACGCGCAAGGCGTGGCGCTGGCGGCGGCGCGACACGGGCTGGCAGCCGTGGTGGTGATGCCCTCCGACGCACCCGCGGTGAAGATCGCAAACACCCGTGCCCTGGGGGCCGAGGTCGTGACCTACGACCGCTTCGGTGCCGACCGCAACGCACTGGCCGCGGGGCTGGCCGCAGACCGTGGCCTCGCGCTGATCCCGCCCTTCGACCATCCGCAGGTCATCGCCGGCCAGGCCAGCGTGGGGCTCGAGATCGCCGAACAGGCGGCCGGGGCCGCAATCGCACGGGCCGATGTGGTGGCCTGCTGCGGGGGCGGGGGGCTGTCGGCGGGCATCGCACTGGCCCTGGCGGACCGGGCGCCGGGCCTGCGGCTGCGCACGGCCGAACCCGCGGGCTTTGACGACACCGCGCGCAGCCTCGCGGCGGGGCGGCCGATGGCCAATACGCCCGGTGCGGTGTCGCTCTGCGATGCGATCCTGACGCCTGCGCCCGGCCGGATCACGTTCCCCGTGCTGGCGCGGCTGGCAGGCCCGGGGCTGAGCGTGACCGACGACGAGGCGATGGCGGCGATGGCGCTGGCCTTCGCGCGGCTGCGCATCGTGCTGGAACCCGGGGGGGCGGTGGCGCTGGCGGCCGCCCTGTTCCGCCCCGACGCCTTCGCGGGCGAGGATGTGATCGTCGTGGCCTCGGGCGGGAACGTCGATCCCGGCGTCTTTGCCCGCGCGCTGGCCGCGCACCCGGGCTGACCCTTGGCCATCGTCTTCCTGCCCGACCTGCGCATCCACCTGGCCGAGGACGGGACGGCGGACGGCCCGGCGGTCGTGTTCCTGCATGGGCTGGGGCTGGACGGGACGCTGTTCGATACCGTCCTTCCCCACATGCCCTCCGGGCTGCGGCTGGTCCGACCCGACCTGCGCGGGCACGGGGCGTCGGACGTGCCGCCCGCGCCCTATGCCATGGGGGCGATGATCCGCGATGTGGAGCGGGTGATGGACCACCTGGCGCTGAAGGATGCGGTCGTGGTGGGCGTGTCGCTGGGCGGGCTGATCGCGCAGGGCCTGGCGGTCAAGCGGCTGGACCTCGTCCGCGGGGTCGTGCTGTCGAACACCGCCCCGCGCATTGCCACGCCCGCGATCTGGGCGGACCGAATCGCCGAAGTGCGGGCCGGCGGGCTTGCCTCCGTTGCGCAGGCCGCGCTGGAACGGTGGTTTGCGAAGGGCTTCCGCGCGTCGCAGCCGGCCCGGGATCTGATCGCGCGCTATGTCCTCGCCGACCCCGAGGGGTGGTGCGGCGCCGCTGCCGCCATCGCCGGGGCCGACTTCCGCAAGGTGACGCCCGGCCTGCGCCTCCCCTGTCTGGCCATCGCCGGGGCGCATGACGGTTCCACACCGCCCGACCTGATGCGCGAGATGGCCTCGGCGATCCCCGGCAGCCGCTTCACCCTGCTGCGGGAGGCCGGGCACCTGCCGATGGTGGACGCGCCGGCCGAATGGGCCGCCGAAGTGGCGGGTTTCCTGCACGGCATCGGACACCACGCATGAACATGCACGATCTATCCACAGCCGATCATGCGGCAGGACGACGGTGCCACTTGCACAGATACCATATCAGGGCTTCGGGATGACGGCTGCCGCCGCCGCCCCGCCGCGCGCCGCCCTGACCTTCATCGTGGCGACGGTGACGCTCGACGCCATCGGGATCGGGCTGATCTTCCCGGTCATGCCGTCGCTGATCGTCGAGGTCACGGGCAACAGCCTGTCGGATGCGGCACTCTGGGGCGGGCTGCTCGCCACCTCCTTCGCAGTGATGCAGTTCCTCTTCGGCCCCGTCCTCGGCGCGCTGTCCGACCGCTTCGGCCGGCGGCCTGTGCTGCTCGTGTCGCTGGCGGTGATGGCGGCAGACTATGTCGTGCTGGCGCTGGCGCCGACGATCTGGCTCTTGCTCGCGGCCCGCATCGTCGCGGGGATCACGGCGGCCACGCATCCCACCGCCGGCGCCTTCATCGCCGACATCACCGCGCCGCAGGACCGCGGCCGCCGCTTCGGGCTGATCGGCGCGGGCTTCGGCTTGGGCTTCGTGCTGGGTCCGGCAATCGGCGGCCTGCTGGCGGGCATCGACACGCGCGCGCCCTTCTGGGCGGCCGCGGCGCTGGCCTTTGCCAACCTCATCTTCGGGGCGCTGGTGCTGCCCGAGTCGCTGCCCCCTGCCCTCCGCCGGCCGCTGACACTGGCGCGGATGAACCCGCTCGGCGCGCTGGCCGCCGTCGCCCGGCTGCGCGCGCTCCGGCTGCCGCTGGCGACATTCCTGCTGCTCGCGATCGCGATGAACGTCTATCCGGCGGTCTGGGCCTATTTCGGCCCGCTGCGCTTCGGCTGGTCCGAGGGGATGGTGGGCGTCTCGCTCGCGCTTTACGGCATCTGCTTTGCGGTCGGGCAGGCGATGCTGGTCGGCCCGCTGATCCGCCGCTTCGGCGAACACCGCGCGGCCTTCTGGGGGCTCTGGGTCGATATCGTCACGCTGGCGGGTCTGGGCCTTGTGACGGCGGGCTGGGGGGCACTGCTGATCATTCCCTTCACCGCGCTCGGCGGCGTGGTGACGCCCGCGCTGCAGGCGATCCTGTCCCGCCAGACGCCCGAGAATGCGCAGGGCGAATTGCAGGGGGTGCTGTCGTCGCTGAACGCCCTGGCCATGATCACCGCGCCCCTTGTCATGACCGGCACGCTGTCGGCCTTTACCGCGCCGGGGGCGCCGGTGTTTGCGCCGGGGGCGCCGTTCCTGCTGGCCTCGGTGCTGGTGGTCGGTGCTTTGGCCCTGCATGTCGCAGGCGGGCGCGCGGCGGCACGGGCCAGGGCCTAAGGGGGAATCCATGAAACTCACCGATCTCGACATCCTGACCGTCGCCCCCCCTGCCCCCGGCTGGGGCGGGCGATACTGGCAGTTCGTGAAGCTCACGACCGCCTGCGGCATCACCGGCTGGGGCGAGGTCTATGCCGCCGCCGTGGGGCCGGAGGCCATGCGGGCGGTGATCGCGGATGTGTTCGCCCGCCACATGGAGGGCGAGAACCCCGAGAACATCGAGCTGATGTTCCGCCGCGCCTATTCGAGCGGCTTCACGCAGCGGCCCGACCCGACCGTAATGGGAGCCTTCTCGGGGCTGGAGACCGCCTGCTGGGACATCCTGGGCAAGGCGCGCAACCGGCCCGTCTGGGCGCTGATCGGCGGGCGGATGAACGACCGCATCCGCGCTTATACCTACCTCTACCCCGAACCCGGGCAGGACCAGGCCGAGTTCTGGGTCAATCCCGGCTGGCAGGCGCAGGCGGCGGCCGCGGCCGTGGCGCAGGGCTTCACCGCCGTCAAGTTCGACCCGGCGGGCCCCTACACGATCCGCGGCGGGCACCAGCCGGCGCTGTCCGACATCAGCCGCTCGGTCGCCTTCTGCCGGGCGATCCGGGCGGCCGTGGGTGACCGGGCCGACCTTCTGTTCGGCACGCACGGCCAGTTCACCACCGCCGGCGCGATCCGCCTCGGCCAGGCGATCGAGCCCTTCCTTCCCCTGTGGTACGAGGAGCCGATCCCCCCCGACAACCTGGCCGAGTTCGCGACCGTGGCGCAGGCCGTGCGCATTCCGCTGGCCACCGGCGAACGGCTGACGACCAAGGCGGAGTTCGGCGCGCTGCTGCGGCTGGGGGGCGTGAAGATCCTGCAACCCGCGCTCGGCCGTGTGGGCGGCATCAACGAGGCCCGCAAGATCGCCGCCATGGCCGAGGTCTTCAACGCCGAGATGGCACCGCATCTCTATGCCGGGCCGGTGGAATGGGCCGCCAACATCCATCTCGCGACGGCCATCCCGAACCTGCTGATCGCCGAGACCATCCAGACCGGGGGCGA
>DAOLBY010000017.1:32943-33895 GCA_035324325.1 Paracoccaceae bacterium
CCGACGCTGGAGTTCGACGCGGGCTACATCCGCCCGCCCGAGGCCCCGGGCCTGGGCATCGAGTTCGACGAGGCGCTCGCCCGCGCCCATCCCTACACCGGCGACCGGCTGCACCTCGAGATGCAGGAAGCCCCCTGCGGCTATTCCGCCCCCAATCGATTCGAGGGGGGCGCACCGGCACCGGCGGATTGACGGGTGGCCGACGGCTGGCGATCCCGGGAGGACAGCCACAATCAAGCGATTTCAAGGCCTTGTGGCGCAACAGGTCGCAAAGCGGCCCGATGGCGGATCAATGGGTTGGGCGGCGCGGTGCAACGCGCCCGGTCCCTACCGCGCCCCGGCGATCCGGCCGATCTCGGCCAGCTGGGCGTTGGCGCGGTCGATCGCGGCGCGCTGGCGGATCAGGCAGCGCGCCACGTCGCCCTCGACCCGGAAGGGCGGGCAGGACGCGGCCACGGGCTGCACGAGCGCGGGTGGAACCACGGGCGGGGGCGGCGGCGCGGGGTCACCGCAGGCCGACAGCGCCGTGCACGCGGCGAAGGAAATCGCTGACCGGCGCATCCGCACCCTCCTGTCCAGACAGATCGTCCTCGGCCGCGCGGGCGGTGGCGGCCAGCGCCGCGGCGGTGGCAAGGTAGGGCCGCTGCGCCTCGTCGGCGCGGGCCCGGGCGGCGGCCAGCGCGACCCCGGCCCGCGCCTCGGCCCGGGCGGTGGCGGCCTGCCAGCCCTGCCCGTAGGCCCAGCCGTGCGACACGGCGAGGCCCGCCAGCAGCGCCAGCGCCAGGTGCGCGCGGGTCACGACGGGTCGGGCAGCCCGGGCGGCCCCTCCTCGGCCCGGCGGGCGCGGTGGCGCTGCCACAGCCGCAGCACGACCAGCGCGACGGCCGCGGCGGCGGCGGCGGCGATGGCCCAGCCCTGCGGCTGCCCGGGCAGCCAGGGCGCGACCCCGCGC
>DAOLBY010000018.1:0-31524 GCA_035324325.1 Paracoccaceae bacterium
TCGAAAGCCGCGAGGCGCTGGTCGAGGCGCTGACCGCCTATTCCGGCGCCGTGATCCTCGTGTCCCACGACATGCACCTGCTGGGGCTGGTGGCCGACCGGCTCTGGCTGGTCAAGGGCGGCGCGGTCGCTCCCTACACCGAGGATCTGGAGGCCTACCGCCGCCAGTTGCTGGCCGGCGAAGACGAGGTGAAAACCGCCCCGAAACCCGTTGAGACGAAAAGGAAAACCAGCCGCGAGGACCTGACCGCCCGGCGCGCCGAGGTGCGCAGATGCGAGGACCGGCTGGAAAAGCTGAACGACATGCGCGACAAGCTGGCCGCCCGGCTGGCCGACCCCGATCTCTACGACGAGGCGCGGCGCGGCGAGCTTGAGACCTGGAACCGCAAGTATGCCGAGGTCATGGAGGCGCTTGACCGGGCCGAGGCGCTGTGGCTGGCGGCGCAGGAGGCGCTGGAGGCGGCGGGGTGAGGGGGGGGGCGTTAGTAGCTTTCAGAAAACTTCTTTGAAAATTGATCGGCGAAACTCTCAGTCCTAATGTAGTCTCGAACTTGTTCTCTAGTTTTAATTCCAGCTTCAACTATCATTCCCTCAATCTGAACCGATACTCTCTCAATGTGAGCAGAGAATTTATCCTGGTCGAGGATGATACCTAGAGCCTGATTGTGAAACTTTGATCTATTCTTGGAAGAGGCGCCAAGGATAGTCGGCTCTCGCCACAGCATCTTCGAAAGCGCAAACAGAGCGTAGAACTTGTATATGGACCTTGTTCGGTCGAGTTTTGAAGTTCTCACCATATAGTCAAATTTGTACATTGCCAATGCAGCGACATGGTACAGCTCAACACTATGGTCAACTCGGAAAATCTTGTCGGCAAATTCTTTCCTAATTCCACGGTGGTCACGCGCAGCTCGATGCGGCTGGTGAAAAAACATCGCCGCGGCAACCTTCATTAGGTCTGAAGTCCTCATAACACGCGTTCGCTCAGCCGCGACATCACGGTATTGGTTCTCCCTTCTCTCAATGAGGATCTTTGAGTCACCCTCTTGCGCAGCGCAATAGATCTCAAGATTCTTCATAAACGGAAGAAGAGCCCAAAACTGGTCTTCTCGAACTTCATTCTGCTTGTTTGTACCAACGATAATTTTAGCGACAAAATCAGAATCTGAGCTACCGATTAAACGAAACGGAACCATAATATCTTCTGCATTGCCACGGACGCAAGCCAAAATGTTAGTGGTTTGACAGCCGTTTACTATCTGAAAATCATCTATTGTAAAGGCGTCCCCTTTGCGGGAAACTGTTTTTGCAACAACAGTTATTCCATTGTTTTTAAACACAAACGACGAATAATCGCCGGACTCAAGTTCTTGAATTACTGATTTATTTATTTCAGACTGTGGATTAAAATCCCTTACATTATCGTAGAATACCGATCTTACGATGTGACGATCTCCGTTGCTGTCTTCATCGCTCAACGCCATTTCCAGCACTTGATCAGCTGAAATGTAGCCGATGTAGGCCTCATCGACTTTATCATGTGGTGGCATGGTTGTTGCTTTAGGAAAGTTTATCGTCTTTGTTATCGAGTTAGTCGCCGACCGAAATCCATCCTGGATCTGTTTTGCGCCGAGGCAATCTATAGAAATCGCTGAAAAAGTGTTCAGCGCCTCAAGCCTCGCTCTGCCACTTTCAATAAGCTTCCCTATTGGCGCAGAGATCTCTCCTGAGCCGGTTGTGCAGAAATAGCATCTGAGTTCGGGATTTGACTTTGTTGCCGCTGCGAAAACAAGATCGCGCGCATGGGCTAAGTCCTCAATTTGGACGCCACTTAGCAAACTTAATTCCGTGAAAAAGTCGTATACGGCGTCGAGAAACTTACTTACTTCACCATAATCGAGATTGTCCGATGTTTTTGCTTGGAAGAAGTGGAAAGCTGTATTGTGGTTTTTCCCGACAGAAAGAACCGACGATGCTTCATCGGCATCTGTACAAATTGAGCCTTGAATGCTGATTGCTATTCCATCCAACCCAAACTCATCGCCTTTTAGATGAACCCTGAAGGGATCGATGTTCTCACCCAGAATTCCGTTTTCAACAGAGAATATACACATTACCTCAAAGGCTTCAGAATCATCATGGCATGTCCCAGAATTTGCTTTCTTGAATTCGTTTAGCAGTGCCCTGATGATTGGGTTCATTGGCATAGATCAGCCTTGAATTGTTTGTGCTTTGTGTTTGATCGTACCATCAAGCCTTTGGAAAGTCGATATCGCCAAGCAGTGAAGAGAAGAGCGGTACGCGTTTAGTGTTTCGCGATACCCTTCCCCCTAACAACCTCTTAACACCCACACCCTAACCCCTTGAAATTTCTAACCCCGAGGCCTGTCCCATCATGGGACAGGCCCCCACCATCCCGCTTGCGTCCTGCATCCTCCCCCGGCTACCCTCCGCCGATGGACAATGCCTTCCTGATCACCGCCTTCGCGACGCTCTTCGTGGTGATCGACCCGCCGGGGCTTGTGCCGCTGTTCATCGCGCTGACGCAGGGCATGACGCCGGCAGAGCGGCGTGCGATGGCGCAGCGGGCCTGCCTGATCGCGGCGGTCCTGCTGACGGTCTTCGGGCTGGCGGGCGAGGCGGTGCTGGGCTTCATCGGCATCTCCATGCCCGCCTTCCGCATCGCCGGCGGGATCCTGCTGTTCCTCACCGCGCTCGACATGCTGTTCGAGCGGCGCACCCAGCGGCGCGAGGGGCAGAAGTCCGACCCCGACCATGACCCTTCGGTGTTTCCGCTGGCCACGCCGCTGATCGCCGGACCCGGCGCCATTGCCTCGATCATCCTCCTGATCGGCCAGGGGGGCCCGGGCTGGGGGCCGACCCTGGCCGTGCTGGGGCTGACCTATGCGATGATCCTGGTCACGTTCCTGTTCCTGCTGGCCTCGCCGCCGCTCGAACGGATGCTGGGGCGCACCGGCACGGTGGTGATCACGCGGCTTCTGGGGATGCTCCTGGCCGCGCTGTCGGTGCAGTTCGTCATCGACGGGGTGCGGCAGACGGGGCTTGTCGGCTGACGGTTGCGGCGCGCATGCCGCGGCCCTACATGGCCCGGCAGGAGGCGGCATGGACGGAACCGATTTCGGCAGGATGGCCTATCTGCTGCTGCTGCTCGTGGCGGTGGCGGGCTGGGTGATCGTCGAGTACCGCGGCCGCATGGGGTTCACGCTGCGCACCGCCATGGCCTGGGGGATGATCTTCCTGGGCGTCATGGCCGGCTACGGGCTGTGGGAGGACATCCGCCGCACCGCCCTGCCCAGCCAGGCCAGTTTCGAGGGCGGGAGGATCGAGATCCCGCGGTCGCGCGACGGGCATTATCACCTGACGCTGACGGTCGGCGGCACGCCGGTCGATTTCCTGGTGGACACCGGCGCCACCAACATCGTGCTGAGCCAGAAGGACGCGCGGCGCATCGGCATCGACCCCGCCGCCCTGCCCTACATGGGCAGCGCCCGCACCGCCAATGGCACGGTGCGCACCGCCCGCGTGGCGCTCGAGGATGTGGTTCTCGGCGACATCCGCGACGCCCGTCTGCCCGCCTATGTCACGGATGGCGAGATGGAGGGGTCGCTCCTGGGCATGGACTACCTCGGCCGGTTCCGCATCCAGATCGCCGGCGACCGGATGGTGCTGGAACGCTAGCCGGTGGTCATGCACCCGGGGACGGGGCCGCGCGCTCCATCTTCTTGACCCATTTGCCGCCGTCCTCGGTCCAGTATTGCGCCGGCACGTCCAGCGCCGCCAGACGGCGCCATTCGCCGCGCGCGGCCTCGACCGCGGTGTCGTCGGCGCCGTCGAACAGGATCCACACGCGCTCCATCCCCCGTGCCTCGTCGTCCGAGGCGAGCGCCCCGTCGAGCAGCAGCAGCGCCTGCGCAGCGTTCGCGGCCGGACCCTGACCGATCAGCAGCGGCTGGTCGGCATCATGGGGGCCGCCCTCGACCCCGTGCGGCAGGAAATCGGCGGGCTCGGCCGTCCAGAGCCAGGCGTCGAGCCGGGCGAGCCGCGTGGCCTCCGTCCCCCGCACCATCACCCGCCAGCCCTGTGCCAGCGCGCGCGAGGCCAGCACCCGCACCGTTGCCTCGGCGGTAGAACGTGTCAGATGGTAGAACAGCGCCAGGCCCACTAGCCCTTCTCGTGCCGCTCGGCCACCAGGCGGTTCAGCGTCATCACCCCCCAGCCGGTCGCGCCCTTGGGCGACAGCGGCAGGTCGGCCTTCGCCAGCGTCACCCCGGCGATGTCGAGATGCGCCCAGGGCGTGCCGGGGGCCACGAACCGCGCGAGGAACTGCGCCGCCGTCACCGCCCCGCCGTCGCGGCCGCCCACGTTCATCATGTCCGCGAGCCGCGACTTGAGCTTGGCGTCATAGCCCTCGCCCATCGGCATGCGCCAGGCGCCCTCGCCCTCGGCCCGGGCGGCGGCCAGGATCGCCTCGGCCAGCGCCTCGTCATTGGCGAAAAGGCCCGCGTTCTCGGACCCGAGCGCCACGATGATCGCGCCCGTCAGGGTGGCCAGGTCGATGATGCCGGAGGGCTTGAACCGCTCCTGCACATACCAGAGCACGTCGGCCAGCACGAGCCGCCCCTCGGCATCGGTATTGATGATCTCGATCGTGTCGCCCTTCATCGAGCGCACGATGTCGCCGGGCCGCTGCGCGCGCCCGTCGGGCATGTTCTCCACGAGGCCCACGAGGCCCACGACATTCGCCTTGGCCCGCCGCAGCGCCAGCGTGCGCATGACGCCCGACACGACGGCGCCGCCGCCCATGTCCATCGTCATCTCCTCCATCCCGCCGGCGGGCTTGATCGAGATGCCGCCGGTGTCGAACACGACCCCCTTGCCGACCAGCGCCAGCGGCGGCGCATCGGCCTTGCCGCCCTTCCACTGCATCACGACCACGCGGGCGGGGCTTTCCGACCCCTGCGCGACGCCCAGGAGCGCGCGCATGCCGAGGCGTTCCAGTTCCTCCACCTCGAGGATCTCGACCTCGAGCCCGATCTCCTGCATCGCGGCCAGACGGGCGGCGAAATCGAGCGTGGTCAGCACGTTGGCCGGTTCGTTCACCAGATCGCGGGCAAAGCACACGCCTTCCGCCAGGGCCGCCAGCGGGGCGGCGGCAGCGGCGGCGGCCTCCGGGTTCGGGGTCAGGATGCTGACCGGGCCGGGGCCTTCGCCAGGGGCCGACTTGTGCGCGGTGAAGTCATAGGCGCGCAGCGCCAGTCCCATCGAGATCTCGGCCGCCAGCCGCGGCGGAGCGGCAGGCAAGAGCACGCTGACACCCGACTTCCCCAGCCGGGCGCCGATCGCGCCGCCGGCCTTGCGCAGCAGCCCCGTCTCGGCCCTCGGGTCCAGCCGGATGAGGTGCAACGCCTCGGCAGCGAGGCCGGCGGGAAAGGCCATCTCCATCGCCTCGCCCGGCTTGACCTTGCCCCAGGCCTCGGACGCCAGAAGCCGCGCCATTGCGCCGCGCGTCAGCCGGTCGAGCCGCCCGAGCACCCCGCGCGGCAGCGCCTTGCCGCCCTCGCCCGAACCAGGCGGCACGATGACGGCCAGCCGCCCCTCCAACCGGGCCAGCGGGGTTTCATCGGTGGCGGCGAAGCGGATGGGCAGCGGATGGGGCATGATGCGCGGGATTCCCGTTTGGCACGCGGGCCGGCCCGGTGCCGCCCGCCCGGGGCAAGCTAGTCCCGCCCCGCGCCCTTGGCCAGCCCCGCCCGCGGCCAATTCCCGGCTTTCATCCCGGTCCGGGCATCCGCCGGGGGGAAGGCCGCGGGCCGGGGGCAGCGTGCCCCTGGCCCGCGCCGAGATGCCGCGCGGCCTCCCTTTGTGCCCAGGGCTTCAGCACCTCGCCGTGCGCGGACAGCCAGGCGCGGGTGCGTGGGGCGTCGTGGCGGGACAGATCCCGCAGCAACCAGGCCACCGCCTTCTGGATGAACCAGTCCCGGTCGGAAGCGAGCGCGGCGCACCAGCCGAGTACCCTGTCGCGCACGGCAAGGTCCTGCGCGGTCGGGTGGTTCGCCCGGGTCCAGGGCAATGTCATGACCAGCGCCGCGCGCCGCGTCCACATGCGGGGCGAACCGACCCAGCCCTCGACTTCATCCAGCCGCGCCGGATCGGCCACCAGCCGGCGGCCGCCCGCGGCGCTGGCGTGGTCGGCCAGCGCCCAGGCATCGAATGTGGGCACCCAGCCGGCGATGGTGGCCCAGACCGCACCATCGGGCCGGATGCGCGCCTGGGTCAGCAGGCGCGCGGCGGCCACCCGCGCCTCGTGCACGTCCGTTTCCCAAAGCCCCTGCGCCAGAGCGATGCGCGCCTCCAGCGTCACGCCCGCGCGCCAGTCCTTCGCCAGCGCATCGACCGCGGGCACCGGCACGCCCAGATAGACGCGCGTCGCCTTGTGGTAGGCCGCCATCTCGGCCGCCCTCCCGGGATCGGCCAGCGCCTCCAGCGCCGCCAGCGCGGCATCCGGCGTCATTCCACCGTCACCGATTTCGCCAGGTTGCGCGGCTGGTCGACATCGGTGCCCTTGGCGATGGCGGTGTGATAGGCCAGCAGCTGCGCCGGGATCGCATAGAGCATCGGCGCCAGCTCGGCCGGGACGGGGGGCATCGTCACCACCCTCCAGCAGCCGGCCCCGGCTTCTTCCGCGCCGGTCGCGTCCGTCACCAGCACCACCCGGCCGTGCCGCGCCATGACCTCCTGCATGTTCGACACGGTCTTGTCGAACAGATGGTCGCGCGGGGCCAGCACCACCACCGGTACCGCCGGGTCGATCAGCGCGATGGGGCCGTGCTTGAGTTCGCCCGATGCATAACCTTCGGCGTGGATGTAGCTGATTTCCTTGAGCTTCAGCGCCCCCTCGAGCGCCAGAGGATACATCGCGCCACGTCCCAGGAACAGAACGTCGCGCGCCCCCGCCAGATCCTCGGCCACCGCGCGCAGCGCGTCCCCCGCCCCGAGGGCCGCGTTCATCAGCCCCGGCAGCGCGGCCAGATCCGCGAGCCGCCCGGCCAGCCCTTCCGCATCGAGCCGACCCCGGTCCGCCGCCGCCTTCAGCGCCAGAAGGTAGAGCGTCAGAAGCTGCGCGGTGAAGGCCTTGGTCGAGGCCACCCCCACCTCGATCCCCGCGCGGATCGGCAGCACCAGGTCGGCCTCGCGGGCAATGCTCGACGTGGTCACGTTGACCACGGCCGCAACCTTCGCCACGCGATCCTTCACGTGACGCAGCGCGGCCAGCGTGTCGGCCGTCTCGCCCGACTGGCTGACGAAGACCGCCCAGGAGGCGGGCGACAGCACCGGGTCGCGGTAGCGGAATTCCGAGGCGATGTCGGCCTCGGCCGGCAGGCCGGCGATCTGCTCGAACCAGTAGCGTGCCACGGAACAGGCATAATGCGCCGTTCCGCAGGCCACCATCACCACCCGGTCGACACCGGCGAAGTCGACCTCCGGCGGCAGCGACAGGCGCGGGTCGGTACCGCCCAGGCCGACGGCGCGCAGCGCGTCGGCGATCACGTGGGGCTGTTCGTCGATCTCCTTGGCCATGAAATGGCGGTAGCCCGCCCTGTCCCCCCCCGGGGGCTCGGCCGCCACCCCCCCCTCCGGCCGGACCGCCCCCCGGCCCCCGGCACCACCGGTCCTGACCCCCGCGCGCGTGATCACCGCCCAGTCGCCCTCGTCCAGATAGGTGATGCGGTCGGTCATCGGCGCCAGCGCGATGGCGTCCGACCCCATGAACATCTCGCCCTCGCCATGGCCGATCGCGAGCGGGCTGCCGCGCCGCGCGCCGATCATCAGGTCGTCCTCGCCCTCGAACAGGAAGGCAAGCGCGAAGGCCCCTCGCAGCCGGCCCAGCACATGCTCTGCCGCTGCGACCGGCGTGGCGCCGCGGTCCATCTGGACCTGCACCAGCAGCGCCACGGTCTCGGTGTCGGTCTGGCTTTCATGGGCATGGCCCGCGGCCTCGACCTCGGCGCGCAGCTCGCGGAAGTTCTCGATGATCCCGTTGTGGACGACCGCCACGCTGCGGGCGCGGTGGGGGTGGGCGTTGGCGACCGTGGCCGCGCCGTGGGTGGCCCAGCGGGTATGGCCGATGCCCGCCTTGCCGGGCAGCGGTTCATGGACCAGAAGGTCGGACAGGTTGATCAGCTTGCCCACGGCCCGGCGCCGGTCCAGCCGGCCGGCGCTGACCGTGGCGATGCCGGCCGAATCATAGCCGCGGTACTCCAGCCGCTTCAGCGCCTCGAGGATCAGGGGCGAGACCTCGTGCTTGCCAAGAACACCAACGATTCCGCACATCTGTCAGCCTTTCTTCATGTCACGCGCCGCCCGAAGCCGCGCCATGAGGCGGGCGGCGAAGCCGGGCTTCACCTCCTGCCGCGCGCGGGCCACCGCCAGCGCGTCGGCGGGCACATCCATGGTGATGACCGATCCGCTGGCGGTCATCGCGCCGGCGCCGATCCGCACCGGGGCGACCAGCATCGTGTCCGACCCGATGAACGCCCCCGCGCCGATCTCGGTCCGGTGCTTGGACACGCCGTCGTAATTGCAGGTCACGGTGCCCGCGCCGATGTTCGCGCCCTCGCCCACATGCGCGTCGCCCAGGTAGGTGAGGTGGCCGACCTTCACGCCGGGGTCGAGCACGGCGTTCTTGATCTCGACGAAGTTGCCGACATGCACATCCTCGGCCAGTTCCGCGCCGGGGCGCAGGCGGGCGAAGGGGCCGACGGTGGCGCCGGCGCTGATGTGGCAGCCCTCCAGGTGGCAGAAGCCGCGGATCTCGGCCCCCGACTCCACGCTGACGCCAGGCCCGAAGACCGTGCAGGGGCCGACTGCGGCATCGCGGCCGATCACGGTGTCCAGTGCGAAGTAGGTCGTCGCGGGGTCGGCCAGCGTCACCCCGTCCTCGAGCGCGGCGGCACGGGCGCGGGCCTGAAAGATCGCCTCCGCAGCCGCCAGTTCCGCACGGGTGTTGATGCCCAGGGTTTCGGCCTCGGGGCAGCGCACGACACCGGCCGACAGGCCGCGGGCGCGGGCCAGCGCCACGATGTCGGTCAGGTAGTATTCGCCCTTGGCATTGTCGTTGCCGACGGCCGCCACCAGCTCGCCCAGCAGATCTGCCCTGCAGGCGACAACGCCTGAATTGCAGAGTCTTATGGCGCGTTCCTCATCCGTTGCGTCAAGATACTCCACGATCCGCAGCAGGTCGTCGCCGTCCGTCACCAGCCGGCCGTAACGGCCGGGGTGCGCCGCCTCGAACCCCAGCACGGTGACGGCGTGGCGGTCGAGTGCCTCGAGCAGCGCGCGCAGCGTCGTTTCGCCCACGAAGGGCGTATCGCCATAGAGCACCAGCGCCGGCCCGCTGCCCTTCAACCATCGCGCCGCCTGGGCCACGGCATGGGCGGTGCCCAGCTGTTCGGCCTGATGGGCGACCTCCACCCCCTCGTCGAAGGCGCGCGCGGCGCGCCCCACCGCCTCGGCCCCATGCCCGGTGACGACGACGATGCCCGACGGCTCCAGCGACCGGGCCGCGGCCAGCGCATGGTGCAGCATCGGCACGCCGGCCAGCGGGTGCAGCACCTTGGGAAGGTCCGAGTTCATCCGGCTGCCCTGTCCCGCGGCCAGCACGATTACGGTCAACGACATGTTTCCTGCCTTTCCTGCCCGCCGCCCCCCTTCTATAGGCTGCACCGGGGCTGGCAACCCGCCCCCCCTCACGCCGCCTTGCGGCCTGTTACAGGAGCCTCGATGCGCACCGCGGTCTTCGATCTGGACGGCACGCTGGCCGACACCTCGGCCGACCTGATCGCAGCGGCAAACTACTGCTTCGAAAGGCTGGGGCTCGGCCATCCGCTTGACCCCGTGGCCGACGCCACCACCGCCTTCGCCGGCGGGCGAGCCATGCTGCGGCTGGGGTTCGCGCGCACGGACGGGGGTGGCAAGGCGGCCGAAGACGAACAGTATCCCCTGCTGCTGGCGGCCTATGCCGGCGCCATCGACACCCACACACGGCTCTATCCCGGCGCCGTCGAGGCCATCGAGGCGCTGCGCGGGGCGGGTTGGGCCACTGCCATCTGCACCAACAAGCCCGAGGGGCTGGCCGAGACGCTGCTGCAGCGCCTGGGCGTCCGTCCGCTGTTCGGCTCGCTGGTCGGCGCCGACACGCTGCCCGTGCGCAAGCCCGACCCGGCCCCCTACGCCGCCGCCGTGGCGCGCGCCGGGGGCGATGCGGCGCGGTCCTTCCTGCTGGGCGACACCGTCACCGACCGCGACACGGGCCGCGCGGCAGGGGTTCCGGTGGCGCTCGTGACCTTCGGGCCGGAGGGGGCCGGGGTTTCGCGGCTGTCGCCCGATGCGCTCCTGCACGCCTATCCGGACCTGCCGGCGGTCGCCGCGCGCCTCGTTCCCTGATAGACTGTGCGCCTTGGCGCGGCTCCGCGTCGCAGCCTGCTTTTCCGACCGCCCCGTCCGCCTATGTCGACCGACAAACGGAAAGGTGCATCATGGATACCCTTTTGCTGTCGCGCATCCAGTTTGCCGCGAACATCAGCTTCCACATCCTCTTTCCCACGATCACGATCGCCCTCGGCTGGGTGCTGCTGTTCTTCAAGCTGCGCTTCCAGGCGACGCGGGACGCCAGGTGGATGGACCTCTACATGTTCTGGGTGAAGGTCTTTGCGCTGTCCTTCGCGCTCGGTGTCGTGTCGGGCATCACCATGTCCTTCCAGTTCGGCACCAACTGGCCCGGCTTCATGGAAGTGGTCGGCAATGTCGCGGGGCCGCTCCTGGCCTACGAGGTTCTGACGGCCTTCTTTCTCGAGGCCGCCTTTCTGGGGATCATGCTGTTCGGGGCCAGCCGGGTGAAGCCCTGGGTGCATACGATGGCGACCTTCCTCGTCGCCTTCGGCACCACCATGTCGGCCTTCTGGATCCTCGTCCTGAACAGCTGGATGCACACGCCGCAGGGATACGAGCTGCGCGACGGCGTGGTGCATGCGACCGACTGGTTCGCCATCGTCTTCAACCCCTCGATGCCCTACCGGCTGACGCACATGCTGCTCGCCTCGGGGCTGACCTGCGCCTTCCTGATCGCCGGCCTGTCGGCCTGGCGCTGGCTGCGCGGCGACCGGGCGCCGGCGGTGGCGACGGGAATGCGCTTCGGCCTGTGGCTCGGGGCGGCGCTGATCCCCCTGCAGATCCTTGCGGGCGACATGCATGGGCTGAACACGCTGGAACACCAGCCCCAGAAGGTGGCGGCGATGGAGGGCAACTGGGAGACGCGGGGCAACGTGCCGCTTCTCCTGTTCGCCATCCCCGACGAGGCCGCGCGCACCAACAGGTTCGAGATCGGCATCCCCTCGGGCGCCTCGTTGATCCTGAAGCATCATGCCGAGGGCGTGGTGCCGGGCCTCAACGACTTCCTGGCCGAAGACGGCACCGCCCTTCACCCGCCGGTGGCGCCGGTGTTCTGGTCGTTCCGGGTGATGGTCGGCACCGGCATGGCGATGCTGGCGCTGGCCTGGGGGGCGGTGTTCCTGATGTGGCGCGGTGGCGGGCCGGAACACCTGCCGCGCCCGGTCCTGTGGGCCGCGGTGGCCATGACCTTTTCCGGCTGGGTCGCCACGCTGGCCGGCTGGTACACGACCGAGATCGGCCGCCAGCCCTGGCTGGTGCAGGGCGTACTGACGACCGAGGCCGCGGTCGGCGACGTGGCGCCGTCGCTCGTGGCGTCGTCGCTGCTCGCCTATCTTGCGGTCTACGGCTTCCTGCTTCTGGCCTACATCGGGGCGCTGATGCACCTGGCGCGGACGGGCGGCAAGGGCAAGCCGGTGGCCGGCGGCGCGCCCGACGACCGCGCCCCGATCCCGGCGGAGTGAGCCCGATGTTCGACACTCCCGCCGTCTGGCTGCCCTTCGTCTTTGCCTCGCTGATGGGGCTTTCGATCCTGGTCTATGTCGTGCTCGACGGGTTCGACCTGGGCGTGGGGCTTCTGTTCCCCTTCGCCGAACCGGCCGAGCGCGACCGCATGGTCGCCTCGATCGGCCCGTTCTGGGACGCCAACGAAACCTGGCTGGTGCTGGCCATCGGCATCCTGCTGGTGGCGTTTCCGGTGGCGCATGGGGTGATCCTGACCGCGCTCTATGCCCCGGTGGCGGTCATGCTGATCGGTCTGATCCTGCGCGGCGTGGCCTTCGAGTTCCGGGTGAAGGCGCCCTTGCCGCAGAAACCCTGGTGGGACCGCGCCTTCTTCGCCGGCAGCCTGATGACGGCGCTGGCGCAGGGGTTCATGCTGGGCCTCTATGTCATGGGCCTCGACTGGACCCTGTGGCATCTGGTCTTCGCGCTGGTGACGGCGGCCTTCCTGACCGTCGCCTACAGCTTCATCGGCGCCTGTTGGCTGATCGGCAAGACCGACGGCGGCCTGCAGATGAAGGCGGTGGACTGGGCACGCGGCGGCGTCTGGGGGATGGTGCTGGGCCTCGGCGCCGTCAGCCTGGCCACGCCCTTCGTGTCGGCGCGCATCTTCGACAAGTGGTTCGGCTGGCCGCAGACGCTGCTGCTGGCGCCGCTGCCGATGCTGTCGGGGGGGCTGGCGGCCTTCCTGTGGTGGAAGCTGCGCCGCCTGCCGGCGCCGCAGGATGCCTGGGCCTGGGCGCCCTTCGCGGCAGCGACCGCGCTGATGGCGCTCGGCTTCGCGGGGATGGCCTACAGCTTCTATCCCTATGTCGTGCCCGAACGGCTGACGATCTACGAGGCCGCCGCCGCCCCCGAAAGCCTGGCGATCATCCTGGTCGGCACGGCGATCGTGCTGCCGGTCATCATCGGCTATTCGGTCTTTGCCTACATCGTCTTTCGCGGCAAGGCGACGGGGCTCAGCTACGACTGATCTCGCCCGCCCCGCCCCGGCGGTGCCACCGGCGGGACGGCGCTGCCGGCCAAGCCGTTGACGGACATCGTCGGAGCGGCAACACTGGCCCGATGGGTCACGTCTGCCGCCCGCCTCCCGAGCTGCGTTCCCGCGCCGGTCGCCTGGCCGCGGTTCTGCAGGTCTGGCTGTGCGTGATCTGGGCCTGCACCGCGCCGCTGCAGGCGCAGGACCGGCGCGTGGCGCTGGTGATCGGCAACGCGACCTATGCGCAGGTGCCCGACCTCGTGAACCCGGCCAACGACGCCGCCGACCTGCGCGACGCGCTGGTTCGCCTGGGCTTCCGGGTGACCTTCGGCACCAACCTCGACGACAGCGGCATGCGCCGGGCCCTGCGCGACTTCGGCGAGACGGCGGCCGATGCCGACATCGCGCTGATCTACTATGCCGGACACGGAATCGAGATCGACGGGACGAACTACCTGATCCCGGTCAACGCCAGCCTGCGCAGCGACCGCGACGTGGAGTTCGAGACCGTGCGGCTGGACGCGGTGGTCGGCGCGCTGGACGCATCGCGCGGGCTCAAGATCGTGCTGGTGGACGCCTGCCGCAACAACCCATTCGCGGCCGAGATGACGCGCAGCGTGGCGACCCGGTCGATCGGCCGCGGGCTGTCGCGCATCGACCCCGGCGGGGTGCTGGTGGGTTATTCGGCCCGCGGCGGCACGATCGCGCTGGACGGCGAGGGGCGCAACAGCCCCTATGCCGCCGCACTGCTGCGTCACATCGAGGAGCCGGGGCTGGAGATCGGCAAGCTGTTCCGGCTGGTGCGCGACTCGGTCCTGGAAACGACACGCGGCGCACAGGAGCCCTTCACCTACGGCTCGCTGCCGGGCAGCGACATCTTCCTGATCCCGCCG
Source organism: Paracoccaceae bacterium (assembly GCA_035324325.1). Taxonomy (GTDB): domain Bacteria; phylum Pseudomonadota; class Alphaproteobacteria; order Rhodobacterales; family Rhodobacteraceae; genus DAOLBY01. The sequence goes on from DAOLBY010000018.1 coordinate 13,839, forward strand.
GTGACGCTGGCCGCAGCCGCCGAACCCGCCGTGCCCGAAGGTCCGCGGCCGGTGCCCCTCGACGAGCAGCGGTTCGAGGCGGCGAAACGGTTGGGCACACCCCGGGCCTGGGCGCTGTTCTTCCGCCTGCACCCCGAGGGGCGATTCACCCGCGCGGCGCTCGAGGAGGAGGAGAAGGCACTTGGCCGGGTGATCGAGGCGTTCGCAATGGCGGACGACCGGCGGGGGGGCACGGGTGCACCCCGCGACCCCGCCTACGACCCCCGCCAGGTCACGCCAGACCCTGCCGCCAACGCCGACCCCCGGCTGGGCGTCGGATCGGCCGAGGTCTTTGCCGTGCAGTCGCTGCTGAAGCGGCTGGGGTTCTACGACGGGCCGATCGACGGACGGCTCGGCACGGGTTCCCGCGCCTCGCTGCGTGCATTCCAGACGGCGCGCGGCCTGCCACCCCACGGCATCGTGACGCGCGCGACGCTTGTGTCCCTGGGCCTGCCCGCCGCCGTCGAGGGAGAGGCGCTGCGGCCGGCAATCTCCTCCACCGTCGCGTCGCCCCAGTGGGAACGCGCACTGGCGTCGCTCGAGGAGGACCCTCGGATGGTCCAAGCCGCAAAGCGGTTCCTCGGGCACCGTCAGGTTACATATGGTTTCCGGGGTGGCCGGCTCTATGTCGCCGTCCGGTCGGACTGGGTGTCAACATTCAGGTCGCTCGAAGAATTGGTCGCCCAGACCGGAGGGCATCTGGCGACCATAACCTCGAAGGAGGAGAACGACTTCATTGTGGAGTTGATCCGGTACGACAGCGGGTTCTGGGGCGTCTACCGGAAGGAATGGATATCCGGCCCCACCATCGGGCTCAGGCAGCGACCGGGATCGGCCGAACCGCGCGGCGGCTGGGAATGGGTGACCGGCGAGCCCATGAGCTATGTCAACTGGTCGCTCGACATGCCCAACAACAACGAGGGCAAGGCAGCAGTCGGCGCGTTCGGCCACCACCATCCCGAGGGTTCCAGGCAGAGCCGGCGGAACTGGGGCAAGTGGGATGACTATGTCAAGCCCACCGGCGCCTACATCATCGAGATCCCCTGACGCCAAGATCCCCTGACGCCGACCGGCCCCTGCCCGGCCGCGTCCGCCGTGGCGCCCGCGGGACCGAATCACGCCGCCGGCATCCGGGCCTCGACCATGCCGGCATACCAGGACGCGCCGAAGGGAATGGCGGCATCGTCGAAGTCATAGGCCGGGTGGTGGACCATGGCCGTGTCGCCGTTGCCGAGGAAGATGTAGGCGCCGGGGCGCTCGTTCAGCATGAAGCTGAAATCCTCGGCCCCCATCAGGGGTGGCGTGTCGGTGTCGACATGGGGCGAGACCTGGCGGGCCACGGCGGCGGCGTGCTCCGTCTCATCGACCGAGTTGACGGTAACGGGGTAGCCGCGCTGGTAGTGCACTTCGGCCCGGGCGCCGAGCGCCAGGGCCGTGCCTTCGGCGATCTCGGCGATGCGGCGTTCCACGAAGTCCTGCACCCTGGGGTCCATGGTGCGCACCGTGCCCTTCATCCGCACCACCTGCGGGATGACGTTGTGGGCGGTCGAATCGGTCTCGACGGTGCAGGTGCTGACCACCACCTGCTTCATCGGGTCCACGTTCCGGCTGGCGATGGTCTGAAGCGCCACGATCACATGCGCCGCGACCAGCGTGGTGTCGATGCATTCATGCGGCTTGGCGGCGTGGCCGCCCTTGCCGGTCAGCACGATCTCGAACTGGTCGGCCGCGGCCATCATGGCACCGGGGCGGATGGCGAAATGGCCCACGGGGATGCCGGGCATGTTGTGCATGCCGTAGAATTCCTGGATGCCCCAGCGGTCCACCAGCCCGTCGGCCACCATCTCGCGCCCGCCGCCGCCGCCCTCTTCGGCCGGCTGGAAGATCACCACCGCGGTGCCGTCGAAGGCGCGCGTCTCGATCAGGTAGCGGGCGGCGCCCAGGAGCATCGTGGTATGCCCGTCATGGCCGCAGGCATGCATCTTTCCCGGCACGGTCGAGGCATGGGGCGCACCCGTCTGCTCGTTGATCGGCAGGGCGTCCATGTCGGCGCGCAGGCCGATGACGCGGCCGCGGCTGTCGGTGCGGCCGCGGATGACGCCCACGACGCCCGTGCGGCCGATGCCTTCCACCACCTCGTCGCAGCCCCATGCGCGCAGGAGTTCCGCCACCCGGGCCGCGGTGCGGTGGACATCGAACAGAAGTTCGGGGTGCTGGTGAAAATCGCGCCGGATCGCTGTGAGTTCCGGCAGCATCTCGGCGAAGCGGTTCTTGACGGGCATGGGGTGGCCTCCTGTTTGGTCCAAGGTGGACCCGGGCGCGGACGGGGGCAAGGGGCATGGGGCGGGTCGTCTCGGGCCGGTCAGGGTGCGGGACCGGGGCGCAGCGCCGTGCCGTCGGAGAACCGCGCGAGGCGGAAGGGCGCAAGGTCGAAGCCCTGATCCCGTCCCGCCACCAGCCCGGCCATGGCCCGCCCCACCCCCGGGCCAATCCCGAAGCCGTGGCCCGACAGCCCCGTGGCGATGAACAGCCCCGGCAGGGCCGCCACGGCATCGAGCACGGGCAGCACGTCGGGCGTGGTGTCGATCATGCCCGCCCATTGCGCCACCACCTGCGGTGGCCCGAGCGCAGGAAAGGCGCGGGCGAAGGCCGCCGCCGCGCGGTCGAGCGCGCCGCGGTCGGGCGAAGGGTTCAGGATGCGGCAGGCCTCGAAGGGCGAGGGGCGGTCGGCGTCCCACCGGCGGGGCGTGAACCAGGCATCGGGAAAGCCCGGCGGCGCGGCGGGGCGCAGCGCGGTGTGGCGCCAGTCGCGCCGCAGCACGGGCAGGAAGGCGCGGGCCGAGCGGAACGCATCCGGCCCGAGGTAGAAGCGGTGGTCGCCCCCCGGCGCGATGGTCAGCCCACCGTCCGCCCGGGCACGGAAGGCAAAGTCGGGCGCGGCGGCATTGCCCGGAAAGGGCGCGGCCAAGGGCGCCGTCGCCAGGACCGAGGACAGGACCGACAGCTGCGGCAGGCCGACGCCGTGGCGGCCGAGGAACAGCCGCGACCAGGCCCCCCCCGCCACCACGACCGCCGGCGCCGCGATGCGCCCGCGTTCCGTCACCACCCCGGCCACCCGACCCCCCGCAAGGTCGAGAGCGCGTGCCGCGCAGCCCTCGATGATGCGCACGCCCTTGGTCACCGCCGCCCGGGCGATCAGGGGCAGCGCCGCCCAGGGTTCGGCGCGGGCGTCCGATGCCGTCCAGAGCGCGCCCTGCCAGCCGCCCGCGGGCCCCAGGCGATCGGCCGCCGCGGCGCGGGGCCAGAGTTCGGTGTCGAGACCATGCGCCTGCGCATGGGGCAGCCAGGCCTCGAACCCCGCCATCTCGGTGGCCGAACCCGCCAGATAGAGCACCCCGCAGCGCCGGTGGCCGAGGCCGGGGCCGAGCGCCGCGGCCAGCCCCTCCCACTGGCGGCGGGCATCCAGGATCAGCGGCAGTTCGGCGGGGTCGCGGCCCTGCGCGCGGATCCAGCCCCAGTTGCGGCCCGATTGTTCGCCCGCGACGCGGCCCTTTTCCAGCACCACCGCGCGCAGGCCGAGGTCGGCAAGGTGCCAGGCAGTCATCACCCCCGCGATGCCGCCGCCCACCACCGCCACATCGGCCGCCGCCGGAAAGGGCCCGGGATCGACCAGGGGCGCGGACAGCGTGACCGGAAAGGTCACGCCAGCCGGTCCAGCAGGCGGCGCATGAAGCCCTCGCCCGCCGCCATCTCGGACGCCTCGATGTATTCGTCGGCCTGGTGCGCCTGGGCGATGTCGCCCGGCCCGCAGACCGCCGCCGAATAGCCCGCGGCCTGGAAGTGCCCGGCCTCGGTGCCATAGCTGACCGTGCGCTGCGCGTTGTCGCCGGTCAGCGCGCGGGCCAGTGCCTCGGCCTCGCCCGCCGTTTCGGGGGCGAGCGGCGGCAGGGTGAAGTAGCGTTCCGCATGGACCGCACAGCCCGGATGCACGGCCTGCATCGCCCGTTCCAGCCCGGCGCATTCGGCCCGGAACCGGGCTTCCCAGTCATCCTTCGATTCGTCGGGAACGACGCGGTATTCGAAGCTGAAGCGGCAGTCGGCGGCGGTGATGTTGTGTGCCGTGCCACCCGCGATCATGCCGCAGTGAAGCGTGGTGAAGGGCGGATCGAACAGCGCCGCCACGGCCGAAGGCGCAGCCGACTGCAGGACCACGTTCTGCGCATTGGCCCATCCGATCAGCCGCGCGGCCTCCATGATCGCGCTGACGCCCTGCGGCAGCAGCGAGGAATGCACCTCGTGCCCCTTCACATGCACGCGGAACCCCGACCCGCCCTTGTGGCCGGTCACGACGCCCATCCGGCTGGGTTCGCCCACGATCACCGCGCTGGCCCGCGGCAACGCGGCCTGCATGGCAGCGATCATCGGCGGGGCGCCGGTGCAGCCCACCTCCTCGTCATAGGACAGCGCCAGTTGCAGCGGCCGGGTCAGACCGCGACGCTACCCCTCGACCGCGGCCCAGACGGCCAGCGCGTCGAACCCCTTCATGTCGGCGGTGCCGCGGCCGTAAAGCCGCCCGCCCCGTTCCGTCACCGTCCAGGGGTCCGAGGACCACGCCTGCCCGTCCACCGGCACCACGTCCGTATGGCCCGACAGCACCACGCCCCCCGGCACCTCGGGCCCGACATGGGCGAAGAGCGCGGCCTTGGTCCGGTCCTCGTTCCAGTGGCGGTGCGCGGCAATGCCGTGCGCAGCAAGATAGTCCTCGACCCAGTCGATCAGCGGCAGGTTGGTGTCGCGGCTGACGGTCGGAAAGGCGACCAGCCGGTCGAGCAGGGCACGGGGCGTCAGGGTGTCGGGCATGGGAACCTCCGGCCTGCAGGCTGACGCGCTGCGGGTGACGGCGTCAAGCCGGCGGCGGTCGCGCGCCGGACGCAAGGGAAGGCGGGGCGGGCCGCGGAATGTCTGTTGCGGGGTTGCGAAAAATGGCTAAGACTTTGGCCCACAACAGGTCCGGGGCTGCCCGGAAGACAAAGAACCAGAATAAGAACAACGGTCTGGGGAGCGTTCAATGCCCGAAGGGGCAAGGCCCGTGCTTGATGTCCGGGGGTTGAAGACCGTGTTCCTGACCCGGCGGGGCGAGGTTCACGCCGTCAATGACGTGAGCTTTCGCCTCTCTGCCGGTGAACTTCTGGGCGTTGTCGGGGAATCGGGATCGGGCAGGTCGGTCAGGATGATGTCGCTGATCGGGCTTCTGCCCTCGCCGCCCGCCGATGTGCGGGGCGGACAGGTGATGCTGGGCGACACCGACATCCTGCGCCTGCCGCCCGAGGGGCTGCGCGACATCCGCGGCCGGCGCATCGGCTTCGTGTTCCAGGATCCGATGACCAGCCTGAACCCCGTCTTCACCGTGGGCGACCAGATCTCCGAGCCCTTGCGGCGGCACATGGGCATGACGAAGCGGCAGGCGGCCGACCGGGCGGTGGAGTTGCTGGATCTCGTCGGCATCCCCGACGCGCGGCGTCGGCTGGCGGATTATCCGCACCAGTTTTCCGGCGGGATGCGGCAGCGGGTGATGATCGCCATCGCGCTGGCCTGCGACCCCGAGGTACTGATCGCGGACGAACCCACGACGGCGCTCGATGTGACGATCCAGGCGCAGATCCTGGAACTGGTGCGCGAGTTGCGCACGAAACTGGGCATGGCCATCGTCTGGATCACGCATGACCTTGGCGTGATCGCGGGCATCGCCGACCGGGTGATGGTGATGTATGCGGGCCAGGTGGTGGAACAGGCCCCGGTGCGCGAGTTGTTCGCCAGCCCGCGGCATCCCTACACCCGGGCGCTGCTGCAGACGATCCCGTCGCTGTCGGGCGCGCGGCAGGCGCGGCTGGGGGGGATCCAGGGCCAGCCGCCGATCCTGACCGCTGCCCCCACGGCCTGCCCGTTCCGCGGCCGCTGTTCGCATGTGATGGAGGTCTGCGGGTTGGAGAACCCGGCCCGCCGCGCGCTGGACGCGGCCCCCGTCGGGCGCGGACATGATGTGGCCTGCCACTGGACCGCGCCGGCGGGCGCGCTGCATGAGAAGGTGGCCGCGCATGGCTGACCGCCGCGCCCTTCCGACCTCCTCGTCGCGCTGCGGCGGGCGGGGAACGGCCTTCCGGGGGCATCGGGCGGCCGCAGGGGAGGCCGGCGATGCGTGAGCCGCCGCTGGTCGAGGTGCAGGGCCTCAAGATGTACTTCCCCATCCGCACGGGCCTGTTGCGCCGTCACACCGGCGACGTGAAGGCGGTGGACGGGATCAGCTTCGACATCGCGGCAGGCGAGACGCTGGGGCTGGTGGGCGAGAGCGGTTGCGGCAAGTCGACCGTCGGGCGGGCGGTCCTGCGACTGTACGAGCCGACCGCCGGCCAGGTGCGCATCGCCGGCAGGGACGTGACCGCCCTGCCCCCGGGCGAGTTGCGCCGGATGCGGCCGCAGATGCAGATGGTGTTCCAGGACCCGCAGGCGAGCCTCAACCCCCGGATGACCGTCGCCGGCATCATCGGCGAGCCGCTGGACGAACACACGCGCCTGTCCAAGGCCGAAAAGCAGGAACGGGTACTCGAACTGATGGATGCCGTGGGCCTCAACCGGGCCTTTGCCAACCGCTACCCCCACGCCTTTTCCGGCGGGCAGCGCCAGCGCATCGGGATCGCGCGGGCGCTGGCGCTGAACCCCCGCTTCATCGTCTGCGACGAACCGATCGCGGCGCTCGACGTGTCGATCCAGGCACAGGTGGTGAACCTGCTCGAGGACCTGCAGGAAAAGCTGGGGCTGACCTATCTGTTCATCAGCCACGACCTCAGCATGGTGCGCCACATCGCCACCCGCGTCGCGGTGATGTATCTGGGCCGGATCGCCGAACTGTCCCCCCGCGACGCGCTCTATGCCGAACCGCTGCACCCCTATGCGCGTGCGCTTCTGTCGGCCGTCCCCGAGCCTGACCCCTCGCGCGAATCCTCGCGCCGCCGCATCATCCTGAAGGGCGACGTGCCCTCGCCCGCGCGTCCGCCACAGGGCTGCGCCTTCTGCACGCGCTGCCCCGAGGTGATGCCGGTCTGCCGCGAGTTGCGGCCCGAACTGACCGAGGTGGCACCCGGGCGCATGGTCGCCTGCCATCTGCACACCGATCCCGCGAGAGCCGGGCAAACCGGCCGGACCGAGGCACAAGAGCAAATCCAGCAAGGAGAACCCGCATGAAGATGAAGACCGCCCTTCTGGGCGCCGCCGCCGCCTTTGCCTTCGCCCCCGCGGCGATGGCCGAGCGCGGCGCCGACGGCCATGTCAACGTGATCTACTGGCAGGCGCCGTCGACGCTGAACCCGTTCCTGTCGGGGGGCACGAAGGAGGTCGAGAGCGCCTCGATCATCATCGAGCCGCTGGCACGCTACGACCAGACCGGGACGCTCGTGCCCTATCTGGCCGACGACATCCCGACGCTGGCCAACGGCGGCGTCAGCGAGGATCTGACGACCATCACCTGGAAGCTCAAGCCGGGCCTTCTGTGGTCGGACGGAACCCCCGTGACGGCCGCCGATGCGGTGTTCACCTGGCAGTACTGCACCCATCCCGAAGGCGGCTGCGCGCAGCTGTCCAAATACGAAGGCGTGAAGTCGGTCGAAGCCTTGGACGACCTGACGATCAAGGTCACGTTCAACGAGGCAAAGCCCAACCCCTACGGACCGCTGGTCGGCGGCCAGTCGCCGATCATCCAGGCCGCGCAGTTCGCCGACTGCCTGGGTGCCAAGGCCCCGGAATGCACCGAGGCGAACTTCAACCCCATCGGCACCGGCCCGTTCAAGGTGGTCGAGTTCCGCACCAATGACGTGATCCAGCTGGAAGCCAACCCCAACTACCGCGACCCGGCCAAGCCGCGCTTTGCCACGATGACCTTCAAGGGCGGCGGCGATGCCGAAGGCGCGGGCCGGTCGGTGCTGGAAACCGGCGAGTTCGACTATGCCTGGAACCTGCAGCTGGCGCCGTCGGTCATCGACAGCATGGTGGCCGCCGGCAAGGGCCAGGCAGTCAGCGCCTTTGGCACGCTGGTCGAGCGGATCGAGATGAACCTGACCAACCCGTCGTCCACCCTGCCCGAGGGCGAGCGGTCGACGATCATGCATCCGCATCCCTTCCTGACCGACATCCGGGTGCGCAAGGCGCTGTCGATGGCCATCGACCGCGAGCTTCTGGTCGAGGTCGGCTATGGCCGGGCCGGCCGCGCCACGTGCAACCTGGTGCCGGCGCCGGAGATCTACGCCTCGGACAACACCGACTGCCTGGTGCAGGACATCGCCGGGGCCAACGCGCTTCTGGACGAGGCGGGCTGGGTCCGGGGCGGAGACGGCGTGCGCAGCAAGGACGGCGTGCGCATGTCGATCCTCTACCAGACCTCGACCAATGCCGTGCGCCAGGACTTCCAGGCGCTGATCAAGCAATGGTGGAACGAGATCGGCGTCGAGGTGGAACTCAAGAACGTCTCGGCCTCGGTGTTCTTCGGGTCTGACCCGGGCAGCCCCGACACCTTCGGCAAGTTCTATGCCGACGTCGAGATGTATGCGAACAACTTCGACGGGACCGACCCCGAGTCCTACCTGGCCGGCTACAAGTGCGGGCTGGAACCGAAACCCTCGAACCAGTGGCAGGGCGAGAACATCAACCGGTTCTGCGACCCCGCCTACGACGCGCTGGTCGAGGAACTGGGCCGCACCGGCGAACTGGAGAAGCGCGCCGAGATCGCCAAGAAGCTGAACGAGATGCTGACCAAGGACAGCTACGTCATCGTGCCGCTGGTCGATCGCGGCCGCGTCTCGGCCCATGCCAACTCGCTCGGCGGGGTGATCCTGAACACCTGGGACAGCGAGCTGTGGAACGTCGCCGACTGGCACCGCATCAAGTGACCTGACACCGGAAGGGGGGCGGCACGCCGCCCCCCTTCGCCCCCCCCGCCAGCCCGTGAGGCGCCCCCGGACATGCTGACCTACACCCTGCGCCGATTGCTCACCGCGATCCCGACGCTGCTGTTCATCAGTCTGGTGATCTTCCTCCTGCTGGAACTCGCACCCGGCGACCCGCTGGCCGACATGCCGCTGACCATCCCGCCCGAGGTGCGCGAGAAGATCCGCCTGGCGCTCGGCCTGGGAGAGTCGTGGTATGTCCGCTATGTCCTGTGGCTCAAGAACCTCTGCATCACCGAACCCTCCTACTGGATCGACCGGAGCTTCGGCACGAACCTGGCGGATGGCGCGCAGCGCATCATCAGCTACGGCACCCGCGCGCCTGTCTTCGACACGATCTTCGAACGCCTGCCCCAGACGCTGACCGTGGTGGGGATGGGATATGTCGTGGGGGTGCTGATCGCGTTGCCGATCGGCATCATCTCGGCAACGCGGCAATATTCCTGGTTCGACCAGGCGGGCACCTTCGTGTCGATGGTGGGCTTTTCGGTGCCGACCTTCGTGACCGGGGTGTTCCTGATCCTGATCTTCTCGATCTGGATGCCGCGCGACAGCTGGTTCTGGCTGCCCTCGATCTACGACACCACGCTTCAGGTGACCGACTGGGACAGCTTCTGGAAGCAGGTGCGCCAGATGGCGATGCCGGTCTTCGTGCTGGCGCTGTTCAACGCGGCCCAGATCAGCCGCTACATGCGCGCATCCATGCTCGACAACCTGTCCCAGGACTATGTGCGCACCGCCCGGGCCAAGGGCCTGTCCGAACGCGTGGTGGTCATGAAGCACGTCCTGCGCAATTCCATGATCCCGGTCGTCACCGTCATCGCGCTCGGCGTGCCGGGCGTGTTCACCGGCGCCATCATCACCGAGAACGTGTTCAAGGTGAACGGCCTCGGCCAGCAGCTTCTGCTGTCGATCCAGAGCAGCGACGCGCCGATGGTGCTGACCATCAGCTTCATCTTCGCGGTGCTGATCGTGCTGTTCAACCTGATCGCCGATGTCCTGTACGGCTTCCTCGACCCGCGGATCCGCTATGACTGACACGCCCATCGAGGCCCCGCGCAGCCAGTGGCGCGATGTCTGGGACCAGTACCGCACCCACAAGGGGGCGCTGATCGGGACCTTCGTGTTCCTGTTCCTGATCGCGGCCTGCTTCCTCGGGCCGCTGGTCTGGACGGTGGACCCCAAGTTCATCAACATCCGCCTGCGCGAACAGGGGCCGAGCCTTCTGCACCCGCTCGGCACCGACCAGCTGGGCCGCGACATGCTGGCCCGCGTCATGGCGGGCGGGCAGATCACCATCTTCGTCGGTCTGGCGGCCATGCTCCTGTCGATGGTCATCGGCACGCTGGTCGGCGTGCTGGCGGGCTATTTCCGCAGGCTCGACGGCATCCTGATGCGGATGACCGACCTCTTCCTCGCGCTTCCGCTCCTGCCGCTCCTGCTGCTCATGGTGCTGCTGTTCCGCGAGACGCTGGTGCTGCGCTTCGGGCCCGAGACGGGCATCTTCATCCTGATCGTCACGGCGATCTCGGTCACGTCCTGGATGAACACGGCGCGGATCGTGCGGGGCGACGTGCTGGCGCTGAAGGAGCGCGAGTTCGTGCTGGCCTCGCGGTCGATCGGGACGCCGGCGCACCGCATGATCACCCGCCACATCCTGCCCAACGTGCTATCGCCGATCATGGTCTCGGCCACGCTGGGGGTGGCGAATGCGGTCATCACGGAAAGCGCGCTGTCCTTCCTCGGGCTCGGGTTCCCGCCCGACTTCCCCACCTGGGGGCGGCTTCTGAACGACGGCATGCCCTACATCAACCTCAGCCCCGAACGGGTGATGTGGCCGGCGATCGTGCTGTCGGCGCTGGTCCTGTCTGTCAACTACATGGGCGACGGGCTGCGCGACGCGCTCGACCCGCGGATCCGCGGCCGGTAGGGTGGCCGGCGACCTGACCATCCGCCCGCTGACGCCCGACCTCTGGGACGACCTGGCAGCGCTGTTCGCCGCCGACACCGTGTCGCGGGGCTGCTGGTGCCTGCACTGGCGCCTTCCGAAGAAGGAATTCGCGGACATCGCCGCCGCAGACCGCCCGGCGCGGTTCCGGGCAGTGGCGGCGGGCACCGTGCCCGGCCTGATTGCGCATGACGCCACCGGCCCCGCCGCCTGGGTGCAGATCACGCCCCGGACGCAGGTGCCGCGGTTCCAGGCCGTCCCCTCGGCACGCCCTGCCCCCGACACGCCCGAAGGGACCTGGGCGCTGTCGTGCTTCTTCATCCGCAAGGATCTGCGCCGGCAGGGGGTGATGGCACGGCTGGCCCGCGCCGCCTGCGACCATGCGGCGGCGCATGGTGCTGCGGCGGTCCCGGCCCCGGCCCGGCGGCCCGGCGGCAGCTTCGGCCCGGGCGAGGGATTTACGGGCCTCCTCCCCCCCCTTGCCAACGCGGGCTTCGCCGAGGTCGAGGACCGCACCCCGCTGCGCGTCCTGATGCGCTGGACGCCCGGCGCAGCGAAATAAGGACGGAAGCCCGGACCCGGAGGCGCCGGCGGATACGACGGACCGGCGTCGGCAAGGACCGCGCATCTTCTTCCGCCCGCAGGCAACCATGCGGAACATCGTTCCGGTTTCCGCACCCTGCCCTGCCCCGCGCCCCCTTGCCTTGCAGCCCGACGCGATACATTGGGAACGATCTTCTCGCGCGCAAGGGCTGCCGATGTTTGCCGAGTTCGGATTCGAGACGCTGACACCCCGCACCGCCTCGGTGGTCCTGGGACTGCTGGTCGGCCTGGTGTTCGGCATTCTGGCCGAACGCAGCGGCTTCTGCCTGCGGCGTGGACTTGTCGGCCCGGCAGCGGAACGCCCGGCGGCGCTTGGCCTCTGGGCGCTGGCGCTGGCGGCAGCGGTGCTCGGCACCCAGGGCGCCACGGCGACGGGCTGGATCGGGTTCGCCGACCACCGCTTCCTGTCGCCCGACCTTCCGGTGCTGGCGGTGCTGGCAGGGGGGGCGATGTTCGGCGCCGGCATGGTGCTGACCCGCGGCTGTGCCTCGCGGCTGACGGTGCTGTCGGGCACAGGCAACCTGCGCGCGGTGATGGTGCTGATCGTCTTTGCCGCGGTCGCCCATGCGGCGATGAAGGGCGTGCTGGCGCCACTGCGCACCGCGCTGGCCTCGGTCACGCTGCCCCTGGGCGGCGCGCTGCCGGTGCTGGCCGCCGCGGCGATCGTCGCGGGTGCGCTGGCGCTGGCCTGGCGCGGGCGGCTCGGCCCGGCGCAGGTTGCGGCGGGGCTGGCCATTGGCGCCCTGGTGCCGCTCGCCTGGGTCGGCACCGGCCTCGTGCTGGCCGACGATTTCGACCCGATACCGATGGAGGCCCTCAGCTTCACGCAGCCCGCGGCCGATACCCTGTTCTGGGCCATCGCCTCGACCGCCATCGCGCCGGCCTTCGGCGTCGGACTGTTCCTCGGCACGCTGGGGGGCGCGGCGCTGGTCGCGCTCGCCGCAGGGTCCTTCCGCTGGCAGAGCTTTTCCACCCCCCGCGAAACCGGTCGCTACGGCCTCGGCGCGGTGCTGATGGGGTTCGGGGGCGTCTCGGCCGGGGGTTGCACGCTGGGTGCGGGGCTGTCGGGCATCCCCACCCTGTCGGTTACCGCTGCCCTGACGCTGGCCGCCATCGCCGCAGGGGCGGTGGCGACCGACCGTTTGCTGGGCCGCGCGCCTAGTGCAGCCGGTCGCGCAGCCGCCGCACCAGCCACCACACGCCAAGCATGACCAACGGCACCAGGCCCGCGGTGACCGCGGACTTGGACACGCCCATCGGTTCGGCCAGCGGCGCCAGCGCATAGGCGGCAAGGCTGACCGCATAGTAGCTGATCGCCACCACCGACAGCCCCTCGACCGTGCGTTGCAGACGCAGTTGCAGGTCTGCCCGCCGGTCCATGCTTTCCAGAAGCCGCTGGTTCTGCGCGGATCGTTCCACATCGACCCGGGTGCGCAGCAGTTCGGCCGCACGTTCGGCCCGTTCGCCCATGGCCTTCAGCCGCGCCTCGGCCGACGTCACGGTGCGCATCGCCGGATCGTAGCGGCGGCGCATGAAATCGGTGAAGGATTGCCGCCCCTCGATCCGCGTCTCGCGCAGCACCGCCACGCGGTCGTTGACGATGGCCTGATAGGCGGCCGTCGCCCCGAAACGGAACTGGAACTGCACCGCCAGGCTTTCCAGTTCGGCCGAGATCGCCAGCAGGTCGTGCAGCGCCTTCTCCGGGCTGGCGCCCGGCGCATCAAGCCCCGACACCAGCGCCGACAGCCGCGGGTCGAGCGCGTTCAACCGCGACGACAGCTGCCGCGACCGCATCAGTCCCAGCATCGACATGGCGCGGTAGGTCTCGATCTCGCAGACGCGCTGAACGATCCGTCCGACGCGCCGCGCGCCGGTGCCCGGCCGCACGAAGACGGCAAAGCGCATGTGGCCCGCCGGGTCGATGCGGAAGTCGCCCGCCACGATGGCCGCCCCCTCGATCACCCGCGCCACGGCCAGGCTTTCCGGCACGAACCAGTCGTCGAGCTTCTGCATCACGCCCGCCTCGTCCTCGGGCAGGAACTCAACCCGGATCAGGAGCGCCACCAGCCGCTTGCCCGGCGCCGCGGCGACCCAGGCCTCGGGAAAGACCTCGGCCTCGACGGGATCGAAGGGACGGGCCGACAGGCCCTTGCCGAAGGCCGAATAGGTGACGAACTCGGTATGGCTTTCCCATTTGAGATCGTGCTTTCCTAGGGGGCCGGAAAAATGCGTGGCCCCGGCATGGGGGTGCGGCGCGGAATACTGGTCGAGCAGGGCCGCCAGATGCGCCGCATCGCGCGCCCGGTCGCGGTTCGCAGCATCCACGGGTTCCTTGAAGGCCACATAGACCGCATGACACGGCGCCTCGAGCGCCGGGAAGGGCCGCGCATGCAGTTCGTTGACGGTGTTGAAGCGCTGCGGATGGTCGACGGGTTCGGGCATGGCGGCGGCGTCCGGCTGCGGGGCTGGCGTGAGGCTTGGCACGGACCCGCCCGCCCGGCAAGCGCCGCGCTGCGGCACGGCGCCCGGGTCATCCCGCGCCTGGCCCGGACGTGACAAAAGGGGCGCAGACCATGCGGCCTGCGCCCCCTTTTCCGGCAGTGCCCGGACCGATCAGCCCTTCAGGTCGAAGCGATCAAGCTCCATCACCTTCACCCAGGCGCTCGCGAAGTCGGCCACGAACTTCGCGGCATTGTCGTCCTGGGCATAGACCTCGGCCAGGGCGCGCAGCTGGCTGTTCGAGCCGAACACCAGATCCACCCGCGTCGCCGTCCACTTCGGCGCGCCAGTCGCCCGGTCGCGGCCTTCATAGAGGTCGCCCGTGCCCTCGACCGGCGCCCAGACCGTGCCCATGTCGATGAGGTTGGTCAGGAAGTCGGTCGTCAGCGCGCCGGGGCGGTCGGTCAGCACGCCGTGCTTCGACCCGCCCGTGTTGGCCCCCAGCACCCGCAGCCCCGCGACCAGCACCGTCATCTCGGGCGCCGACAGCGTCAGAAGTTGCGCGCGATCGACCAGCATCTGCTCGGCCGGCACGCGGAAGGCGCCCGCGGCCCAGTTGCGGAAGCCGTCGGCCTGCGGCTCCATCACTGCGAAGCTGTCGGCATCAGTCTGCGCCTCGGTCGCATCCGTCCGGCCGGGGGTGAAGGGCACGCCCACCGGATGGCCCGCCGCCGCCGCCGCCGCCTCGACCGCCGCGCAGCCGCCGAGCACGATCAGGTCGGCCAGCGACACCTTCCTGCCGCCCTTCGCCTGCGCATCGAATCCGGCCTTGATGCCCGAAAGCACGCCCAGCACGCGGTCAAGCTGCGCGGGGTCGTTGACCGGCCAGCCCTTCTGCGGCGCCAGCCGCACCCGCGCGCCATTGGCCCCCCCGCGCTTGTCCGAACCCCGGAAGGTCGAGGCCGAGGCCCAGGCGGTGGCCACCAGTTCCGACACGGTGAGGCCCGAGGCGAGGATCTGCGCCTTCAGCCCCTCGATGTCGGCGGCATCGACAAGCGGGTGATCGACCGCCGGCACCGGGTCCTGCCAGATCAGGTCCTCGGCGGGCACCTCGGGGCCGAGATACAGCGCCTTCGGCCCCATGTCGCGGTGCGTCAGCTTGAACCAGGCGCGCGCGAAGGCATCGGCAAAGGCTGCCGGGTCCTGATGGAAGCGGCGCGAGATCGGCTCGTAGATCGGATCGAAGCGCAAGCTGAGGTCGGCCGTCGTCATCATCGGGGCGTGGAACACGCCCGGCTTGTGGGCATCGGGGATCATGTGTTCGGGGCGCACGTCCTTGGCGCGCCACTGGTGGGCACCGGCGGGCGACTTCACCAGTTCCCAGTCATAGCCGAAGAGCATGTCGAAATAGCCCTGGTCCCAGGTTGTCGGGTTGGGTTTCCAGGCGCCTTCGATGCCGCTGGTGATCGCATCGAAGCCCTTGCCGGTGCCGTGGCCCGACAGCCAGCCGAAGCCCATCGCCTCGACCGGGGCGGCCTCGGGTTCCGGCCCCACGGCACTTGCCGGGCCGTTGCCATGCGCCTTGCCGAAGGTGTGGCCGCCGGCGACCAGCGCGACCGTCTCCTCGTCGTTCATCGCCATGCGGGCGAAGGTCTCGCGCACGTCGCGGCCCGAGGCGACGGGGTCGGGGTTGCCGTCGGGGCCTTCGGGATTGACGTAGATCAGCCCCATCTGCACCGCAGCCAGCGGGTTGGCGAGGTCACGCTCGCCCGAATAGCGGCTCTTCGGCTTGTCCGAGGTGGCCAGCCACTCGGTCTCGTCGCCCCAGAAGATGTCCTCTTCCGGTTCCCAGATGTCGGCCCGGCCGCCGCCGAAGCCGAAGGTCTTGAACCCCATCGATTCGAGCGCGACGTTGCCCGCGAGGATGTAGAGGTCGGCCCAGGAGATCGCGTTGCCGTACTTGCGCTTGACCGGCCACAGGAGGCGGCGCGCCTTGTCGAGGTTGCCGTTGTCGGGCCAGGAGTTCAGCGGCGCGAAACGCTGCGCCCCGGTGCCGCCGCCGCCGCGGCCGTCGGCGGTGCGGTAGGGGCCCGCGGCGTGCCAGGCCATGCGGATCATCAGCCCGCCGTAGTGACCCCAATCGGCCGGCCACCAGTCCTGGCTGTCGGTCATCAGGGCATGCAGGTCACGTTTCAGGGCGGCATAGTCGAGGCCGGCGAAGGCCCTGGCATAGTTGAAGTCGGCGCCCAGCGGGTTTCCCGCGGGCTGGTGCTGGTGCAGGATGCGCAGGTTCAGCTGGTTCGGCCACCAGTCGCGGTTCGACCGCGCCGACAGGCTCGCATTGCGGGCGACCCCATGCATGACCGGGCATTTGCCGACGTCGTTTCCGTCCATCTCGCTCTCCATCCTTGGCTGCGGTGGGACACAGGACGCGCGCGCCCGCTGCCGGGCCCGCGTCAGGTCTGCGTCGCTGCGAAGTGTCTAGCAAATCCTGACGATCAGCGTAAGCTCGGATTTCCTGATGCTGTCGATAAGTGAACCTGATGACGAACCTGACGCTCCGCCAGTTGCGCTACGTCGATGCGCTGGCTCGCCAAGGCCATTTCGGCCGTGCGGCCGAGGCCTGCGCGGTTACCCAGCCCGCCCTGTCGATGCAGGTGCGCGACCTGGAGGATGCGCTCGGCGCGCCGCTGTTCGACCGCGGCGGGCGCGGATTGCGGCTGACCGCCTTCGGCGAGGCCTTCGTGGACCGCGCCCGCGACATCCTGCGCGCGGTCGAGGATCTGGGCGATCTGGCGCGGGCGGCGCGGGGCGGGCTGGTGGGGCGTCTGCGGCTGGGGGTCATCCCCACCGTCGCGCCCTACCTCTTGCCGGGGATCGTCGCGGGGATGGCGCGGCTGGCCCCCGGCCTCGACCTGCACCTGCGCGAGACGGTGACGACCACGCTGATCGCCGAGATCGCGGCCGGGCGACTGGATGCGGCGGTCGTCGCCCTGCCCGTCTCGGACCCCGGGCTGACCGAGGTGGCGCTGTTCGCCGAGCCCTTCGTGCTGGTGCGCCCCGCGGCCGATGCCGGCAGGCCCGTTCCGGGGCGCGAGGGGCTGCGCGCGATGCGCCTTCTCCTGCTGGAGGAAGGGCATTGCTTCCGTGACCAGGCGCTCAGCTTCTGCGACCTGCATCCGACCCGCCCGCGCGAGATCCTCGACGGAAGCTCGCTGGCCACCCTGGTGCAGATGGTGGCGGCAGGGCTGGGGGTGACGCTCCTGCCCGCCATGGCGCTGCCGGTCGAGACGCGGGCGGCCGAGGTTTCCGTCGCGCGCTTTTCAGACCCGCAGCCCCAGCGCACCATCGGCATGGTCTGGCGCCGTTCCAGTCCGCTCGACGCCCAGTTCCGCCGCATGGCCGCGGCGCTGCGCGACCTGGCGCCGTGACGGACCCGCGCTTGCCGGGCGGGCGCGGGGCGCCTATCACGGGGACCATGCAGCGCGCCTTCATCACCGGCACGGCCGGCTTCATCGGTTTTCACCTTGCCGACCTGCTGTTGCGGCAGGGCTGGCAGGTGGCGGGCTACGACGGGATGACCGACTACTACGACGTGGCCCTGAAACGCGCGCGCCCCGACCTGCTGCGCCGCCACGCCGGGTTCACCGCGACCGGGGCGGTG
>DAOLBY010000018.1:31534-32173 GCA_035324325.1 Paracoccaceae bacterium
AGGACGACGCAACCCTCGGAAACGCGCTGCGGGCCGCCGCGCCGGACGCGGTGATCCACCTCGCCGCGCAGGCCGGGGTGCGCTGGTCCATCGACAACCCGCGCGCCTATGTGCAGGCGAACCTGATCGGCACCTTCAACGTGATGGAGGCGGCGCTGGCCGTCCGGCCGGCGCATCTGCTGATGGCCTCCACCAGTTCGGTCTACGGCGCCAATACCGCCATGCCCTATTCCGAGGGCCACAGGGCCGACATGCAGATGTCCTTCTACGCCGCCACCAAGAAGGCGAACGAGGCGATGGCCCATGCCTGGGCGCATATCCACGGCCTGCCCACGACCATGTTCCGCTTCTTCACCGTCTACGGCCCCTGGGGCCGGCCCGACATGGCGCTGTTCAAGTTCACCCGCGCGATCCTCGCGGGCGAGCCGATCGAGGTCTACAACCGGGGCGACATGTGGCGGGACTTCACCTATGTCGATGATCTGGTGGCGGGAATTGCCGGGCTGATCGGCGCGGTGCCGGGGGCCGCGGCGGCGGTCGAGGGCGACAGCCTGTCACCCGTCGCCCCCTTCCGCATCGTCAACATCGGCAATTCGCGGAAGGAACGGCTCGAGGACTTCATCGACGCCATCGAGGCCG
>DAOLBY010000018.1:32183-33299 GCA_035324325.1 Paracoccaceae bacterium
CCGCGACCGGCTGCAGGGCCATCCGCCATTACCGCGAGATGCAGCCTGGCGACGTGCCCGCCACCTGGGCCGACTGCACGCTGCTGCAGAGGCTGACCGGCGGCCGGCCCGGCACATCGATGCCCGAGGGCGTGGCGCGCTTCGTCGCCTGGTATCGCGGGCACTACGGGGTGTGACGGCGCCACTGCGCAGGGCTGCCGGCGATGCGCGCGCGCCAGACCCGTTTGCGGGGCCCGGGGGGCCTTCAGGTCTGGGCGCGGAGGGATGGTGGGCGATAACGGATTTGAACCGCTGACATCTTCGATGTGAACGAAGCGCTCTACCGCTGAGCTAATCGCCCCTAGGGCGCCTCTTAGTCGGAACCTTCGGCCTCTGCAAGACCCCCGTCGCCCGCCGCAGACTTCGCCCCGCCGCGGACAAGCTTCAGGGTCAGCGTGGCGCCGCCGGCCTTGGCACCGTCCTTGCGCTTGACCACCCGCAGCCGCCCGAGCGGCGGCAGGGTCAGCGCCTCGCCGCGCTCCAGCGCCTCGCCGATGGCGGCCAGCGTCGCCTCGACCGCCGGTCCCACGTCGCGCCGCTTGGCGCCCGTCGCGGCCACCACGTGGTCGATCAGATCCTTCTTGCGCAGGTTCGCAGTAGCGGCGGCATCCTCGGCCGGCGTCTCGACGGGAACCTCGGCCGGCTTGCGCGCCTTCTTGCGCGGCCTGGCCGCTTCCCCGGTGTCTTCGAGTTCCAAGTCTGCGCCGTCGGCCATCGGGTCCCCCTGGCTGCCCACGCGCAGGTTGCACCGGCCCCGCCGGACGGGCCAGCGGAAAGTTTCGCAATCGGAAACAGCCGCGGAAAAGCGGGCGGCGGGGCCACAGCCCCGCCGCGCCGGCAGGGCAATGCGCCGTTGCGCCCGGCAAGGTGTCGGCCGAGGCCTTGCGCGCGGCGGCTGCGGCCTCTTCCGCGGCCTCGTCCCATTCGACCGGTTCGGGCGTGCGCACCAGCGCCATCTTCAGCACCTCGCGCACATGGGACACGGGCACGACGGTCAGCCCCGCCTTCACGTTGTCGGGGATTTCGGGCAGGTCCTTGGCGTTCTCCTCGGGGATGAACGCGGTCGTGATCCCGCCG
>DAOLBY010000019.1:0-1860 GCA_035324325.1 Paracoccaceae bacterium
ACGAACCACCGCAATCCTTGCGAACAAGCCAAGAACACGGGCTTTATTCCCGCGCTTGACAGCGCCCGCCTGTCGCGGACTTTCCTGCCAATGACCATCGACTACCACGTCTCGGCCCATGACAACCCCCCGCCCTCGGCCCGCAGGTCGGAGACCGAACAGCAAGGCCGCGCGATGGGAACCTGCGCCGAGGTGCGGGCCGCCCTGTCGTCGCTGGCACCCGGCATCAACTGGTCCGATCCGACCTGGGGCTGGCTGCACCACGGCGACGCCGTCGCACAGTTCCTGATCGGTCCCGAAGACCCCGCCATGGGCATCGGCATCTTCGTGCGGTATCCGGGCGAGTGGACCGACCGCATTTTCGCCGACATGCGCAGGGCGCATCCCGACTGGTACATCTGGGACTCGATCCTGGGCGAATGGTTCCACCAGCTCTGACCAGTCACGGCAGCGTCATCGAATCCCTTGCGCTGCACTGCAGCACGGCTAACGTGACCGCCAACGCCTGCCCTTCCGCCAGAGGTTCCCGCCATGCCCGCCTTCGCCAAGATCCTGGTCGCCAACCGCGGCGAGATCGCCATCCGCATCATGCGGGCCGCCAACGAACTGGGAAAGAAGACGGTCGCGGTCTTCGCCGAGGAGGACAAGCTGGGCCTGCACCGCTTCAAGGCCGACGAAGCCTACCGGATCGGCGAGGGGCTTTCGCCCGTGGGCGCCTATCTGTCGATCCCCGAGATCATCCGGGTCGCGCGCGAAAGCGGGGCCGACGCGATCCATCCGGGCTATGGCCTTCTGTCGGAAAACCCCGAACTGGTCGAGGCCTGCGACCGCGCCGGCATCGCCTTCATCGGCCCGCGGGCCGAGACGATGCGCGCGCTCGGCGACAAGGCCAGCGCCCGGCGCGTGGCGATGGAGGCCGGCGTGCCCGTCATCCCCGCGACCGAGGTGCTGGGCGAGGACATGGCCGAGGTCAGGCGCCAGGCGGCCGCGGTCGGCTATCCCCTGATGCTCAAGGCCTCCTGGGGCGGCGGCGGGCGGGGGATGCGGCCGATCCTGTCGGAGGACGAGGTCGAGGCCAAGGTGCGCGAGGGCCGGCGCGAGGCCGAGGCCGCCTTCGGCAACGGCGAGGGCTACCTGGAAAAGATGATCCAGCGCGCCCGGCACGTCGAGGTGCAGATCCTGGGCGACAAGCACGGGCAGATCTACCACCTGTGGGAACGCGACTGCACCGTCCAGCGGCGCAACCAGAAGGTCGTCGAACGCGCCCCCGCCCCCTACCTGACCCAGGCGCAGCGCGAAGAGGTCTGCGAGCTTGGCCGGCGCATCTGCGCCCATGTCGGCTACGAATGCGCGGGCACGGTCGAGTTCCTGATGGATATGGACACCGGCGCCTTCTACTTCATCGAGGTCAACCCGCGCGTCCAGGTCGAGCACACCGTCACCGAAGAGGTCACGGGCATCGACATCGTGCAGGCCCAGATCCGCATTGCCGAGGGCGCGACGCTGGCCGCGGCCACGGGGGCCGCGCGGCAGGAGGACATCACGCTGTCGGGCCACGCCATGCAGTGCCGCGTGACGACCGAGGACCCGCAGAACAACTTCATCCCCGACTACGGCCGCCTGACTGCCTACCGCAGCGCCACCGGCATGGGCATCCGGCTCGACGGCGGCACCGCCTATGCGGGGGGCGTGATCACGCGCTACTACGACTCGCTTCTGGTCAAGGTCACGGCCTGGGCGCAGACGCCCGAGGCCGCGATCAAGCGGATGGACCGGGCGCTGCGCGAGTTCCGCATCCGCGGCGTGGCGACCAACCTCGACTTCCTGATCAACCTCCTGAAGCACCCGACGTTCCTGACG
>DAOLBY010000019.1:1870-3024 GCA_035324325.1 Paracoccaceae bacterium
CAAGTTCATCGACACCACGCCCGAGCTGTTCCAGTTCCGCCGCCGCCGCGACCGGGCGACGAAGATCCTGACCTACATCGCCGACATCACCGTGAACGGCCACCCCGAGACGGCGGGCCGCCCCCTGCCCCCGGCCGAGGCAAAGGCCCCGAAGCCGCCGAAGCCCGTGACGGAAACCCCCGCGACCGGCACCCGCAACCTGCTGGAACAGAAGGGCCCGCAGGCGGTCGCCGACTGGCTGGCCAAGCAGAAGAAGGTGCTGCTGACCGACACCACGATGCGCGACGGGCACCAGAGCCTGCTGGCCACCCGGATGCGGTCGATCGACATGATCCGCGTGGCGCCGGCCTATGCCGCCAACCTGCCGGGGTTGTTCAGCGTGGAATGCTGGGGCGGGGCCACCTTCGACGTGGCCTACCGGTTCCTGCAGGAATGCCCCTGGCAGCGCCTGCGCGACCTGCGCGCGGCCATGCCCAACGTGATGACGCAGATGCTGCTGCGCGGCGCCAACGGCGTGGGCTATGCCAACTATGCCGACAACGTGGTGCAGGGCTTCGTCGCGCAGGCGGCGAAATCGGGCGTGGACGTGTTCCGCGTGTTCGACAGCCTGAACTGGGTCGAGAACATGCGCGTCGCCATGGATGCGGTGCTGGAGACCGGCAAGGTGCTGGAGGGTGCGGTCTGCTACACCGGCGACATCCTCGACCCCGACCGGGCCAAGTTCGACCTGAAATACTACGTCGCCCGCGCGCAGGAACTGAAGGCTGCGGGTGCCCATATCCTGGGGCTGAAGGACATGGGCGGGCTGATCAAGCCCGGCGCCGCCCGCATCCTGGTGCGCACGCTGAAGCAGGAGGTCGGGCTGCCCGTCCACTTCCACACCCATGACACCAGCGGCTTTTCGGGGGCGGCCATCGTGGCGGCCTGCGATGCCGGCGTGGACGCCGTGGACGCGGCGATGGACGCCTTTTCGGGCGCCACCTCGCAGCCCTGCCTCGGCAGCCTGGTCGAGGCCTTGCGCCATACCGACCGCGACACCGGGCTCGACATGGCCGCGGTGCGGGCAATCTCGAATTACTGGGAAGGGGTGCGCAAGTTGTATGCCGCCTTCGAAAGCGGTCTGCAGGCTCCGGCCTCCGAGGTCTATCTGCACG
>DAOLBY010000019.1:3034-31846 GCA_035324325.1 Paracoccaceae bacterium
CGAGATGCCGGGCGGCCAGTTCACCAACCTCAAGGCGCAGGCCCGCAGCCTGGGGCTGGAGGAACGCTGGCACGAGGTGGCGCAGGCCTATGCCGACGCCAACGCCATGTTCGGCGACATCATCAAGGTTACGCCCTCGTCCAAGATCGTGGGCGACATGGCGCTGATGATGGTGGCGCAGGGGCTGACGCGCGCGCAGGTCGAGGATCCGGCGGTGGACATGGCCTTCCCGGAATCGGTCGTGGAACTCATGCGCGGCCACATGGGCCAGCCGCATGGGGGCTGGCCGCCCGGTATCCAGAAGAAGGGGCTGAAGGGCGAGACGCCGATCACCGACCGCCCGGGGGCCCATATTCCGGCGGTGGACCTCGAGGCCACGCGCGCCCGCATCAAGGCCGACCTGGGCGAGGACGAGGGCGTGCCGGAAGAGGTCGATGACGAGGACCTGATGGGATACCTGATGTATCCCAAGGTCTTCATGGACTACCGCCAGCGCCACAAGCTCTATGGCCCGGTCCGCACCCTGCCCACGCGCACCTTCTTCTACGGGATGCAGCCGGGCGACGAGATCACCGCCGAGATCGACCCCGGCAAGACGCTGGAGATCCGCCTGCAGGCGGTTGGCGAGACGCATGACGACGGCGACGTGCGGGTGTTCTTCGAACTGAACGGCCAGCCGCGCGTGATCCGCGTGCCCGACCGCGCCGCCAAGGCCCGCACCCAGGCCCGCCCCAAGGCGGCCGAGGGCAACCCGGCCCATGTCGGCGCCCCCATGCCGGGCTCGATCGCCTCGCTGTCGGTGACGCCGGGCCAGGAGGTGCGGGCGGGCGACCTCCTGCTGACCATCGAGGCGATGAAGATGGAGACCGGGCTTCACGCCGACCGGGCGGCCAAGGTCAAGGCCGTCCATGTGACCGCCGGCGCCCAGGTCGAAGCCAAGGACCTGCTGGTCGAGTTGGAGTGACGCGGGGCAAGGGGCGCTGCGCCGGGCGGCGCGGGCAGAGCCGTCGTCCTCGTCTTCGTCGAGCATGCCCTCTGCGTCGTCCTCGTCTTCGTCCCCGTCCCCGCCTTCGTCGTCCCCGTCCTCGGCGTCGTCACCTTCCTCCCCGTCCACGCCCTCGTCCCCCCGGGCAGGGCGACAATGGCGGCGATTTCGGACATCAGGACGCGCGGTGTGCCCCGGCCATCGGCGCAGGGCGCCGCCAGCACGGCCGGGCCGCCGTTGCCGGCCAGAAGGTTGTCCCGGGCGGCAAAGATCACCGCCGTCTCGCCCGGCGTGGCGATCAGGTCGAAGGTCTCTCCGCCCCGCAGGGCGAAGGTGACGTAGCGCGACGCGGCCGTGACGGCTGCGTTGCGGTCAGCCGAAGCGCCCGCGCAGGAAGCCCGCGGTCTCGGGCGCGCGCGGGTGCTCGAAAACCTGCGCCGCCGGCCCGATCTCGATCAGCCGGCCGAGGTGGAAATAGGCCACGCGGTCGGCGATGCGGCGGGCCTGTGACAGCGAATGGGTGATGACCACGATGGCATGGTCGGGGCGGAGGTCCATCAGCAGATCCTCGACCGCTGCCGTTGCGATAGGGTCGATCGATCCCGTGGGCTCGTCCATCAGCAGCACCTCGGGCTGCGTGGACAGCGCCCGCGCGATGCACAGCCGCTGCTGCTGGCCGCCCGACAGCGCCAGCGCGTCGCCATGGTGCAGGTCGTCCTTCACCTCGTCCCACAGCCGGGCGCGGCGCAGGCAATCCTCGACATGGGCCGCCAGATCGTCCTTGCCAGCACAGATCCCGTGCATCGCGGGACCGCAGGCGACGTTGTGCCAGACGCTACCCGGAAACGGGTTCGGCTTCTGCGCCACCCAGCCGAAGCGGCGGCGGTGCAGCGGCGGGTCGATCGCGGGGTCCTGGATGTCCTGCCCGCCCATGCGGATCGCGCCCGCGATGCGCAGCCCCGGCACCGCGTCGTGCATCCGGTTCAGGCATTTCAGCGCCGTGGTCTTGCCGCAGCCCGACGGCCCCATGAAGGCAAGGATCTCGCCGCGGTGCAGGTCGAAGCTTACGCCATCGAGCGCCTGTTTGGCGCCGTACCACAGCGACAGGCCGCGCACCTCGATCAGCGGAGGTCGCAGGGCGGCAAGGGCGGCATCGGCGCGGGTCCGGGCGGAAAGATCGAGCATCGGGGCCTCCTGGCTGGGACTCCGCCGACCCTGGCGCGAATCGCGCCGCGGCCCGTTCGATCCAGATCAAACCGCCTGCAGGTTTCAGGAAATCTTCATCCCGCCGTTACGAAACGCCCGGCCGGAATGCCCGCGCTTTCCCTCTTGCGGCCTCCCGGCGGGGTCGCTAATACACCGCCACCGAACCGGAACGCGGGCGTAGCTCAGGGGTAGAGCATAACCTTGCCAAGGTTAGGGTCGTGAGTTCGAATCTCATCGCCCGCTCCAGGTTCGATCCATGCTCGGGATGGCGGGCAGGCGGCCCGGACGGGCCGCCGCAAGGCCGTCGGGGCGCGTCAGTAGGTCGCCCGCCCGCCCGACAGGTCGAACACGCCGCCCGTGGTAAAGCTGTTATCGCGCGTGCACATCCAGGCGATCATGCTTGCGGCCTCGTGCAGGTCGAGAAACCGTCCGCGCGGGATCTTCGACAGCATGAAGGCGACGTGTTCGGGCGCCATCTGGTCGA
Organism: Paracoccaceae bacterium; assembly: GCA_035324325.1. Taxonomy (GTDB): domain Bacteria; phylum Pseudomonadota; class Alphaproteobacteria; order Rhodobacterales; family Rhodobacteraceae; genus DAOLBY01. Next base: position 5,710 of record DAOLBY010000019.1, read on the forward strand.
AGATGCGGGTGCGCGCGGCGGCCGGCGTGACGCAGTTCACCGCGATGTCGAGGTCGGCGTTTTCCTTGCCCATGCTCTTGGCCAGCGCAATCACCGCGGCCTTGCTGGCGGAATAGGCGCCGGCGTTGGGGTTGCCCTCTTTCCCGGCGACCGAGGCGATCGCGACGATACGCCCGTAGCCGGCGCGCCGCATGTGCGGCAGGACGGCGCGGCAGCAATGGAAGGTGCCATGCAGGTTGACGGCGACGATGCGGTGGAATTCGTCCACCGGATAGTCCTGCACCGGGCCGTTCGACCGGGCGATGCCGGCCGATGTCCCCAGCCCGTCGATCCGCCCCAGTCGCGACACGGTGCAGTCGGCCAGAGCCGCAGCCGCCGCCGCATCGGTCACGTCCAGTGCCGCAGCTTCGGCGCGATCGCCGAGGCCCCTGGCGCTCTGCGCCGCAAGGTCGCCGTCCATGTCCCACAGGCAGACTTGCGCGCCGCCGGCATGAAGGCGCTGCGCCACGGCCAGCCCGATGCCCTGCGCGCCGCCGGTGACGACGGCAACCTGCCCCGCAAGGTCGTAGCGGTTGCCACCCTGCACCTCAGGCATCGGCGACCACCACCTGCCGCTGACGCCCCAGCCCGTCGATGCCAAGTTCCACCACATCGCCCGGTTGCAGCCATTGCGGCGGCTTCATCCCCATGCCGACGCCCGGCGGGGTGCCGGTGATGATCACGTCGCCCGCATCGAAGCCCATGAACTGGCTGAGGTAGGACACGAGGAAAGCCGCGCCGTAGACCATCGTGGCGGTGGTGCCCTTCTGGCGGCTCTGGCCGTTCACCGTCAGCCACATGGCCAGGGCCTGCGGATCCGGCACCTCGTCACGCGTCACCATCCAGGGGCCGAGCGGGCCGAAGGTGTCGCAGCTCTTGCCCTTGGTCCACTGGCCGGACCGTTCGTTCTGGAAGGCGCGCTCGCTCACATCGTTGCAGACCGCATAGCCCGCGACATGGCTCAGCGCCTCGGCCTCGGACACATACTTGGTGCGCCGGCCGATGACGATGGCCAGTTCCACCTCGTAGTCCATCTTGGTCGAGCCGCGCGGCTGCACGATGGCGTCGTCGGGGCCGCAGATGGCGCTGTTGGCCTTCATGAAGATGATCGGTTCGGGCGGCACGGCCATGCCCGATTCCGCGGCATGGTCGGAATAGTTCAGGCCCACGCAGACCATCTTGCCGATCCCGCCGACGCAGGGTCCCAGCCGCACGCCCTCGGGCAGTTTGGGAAGGGCGCCCGCATCCAGCCCCCGCAGCATGGCAAGCCCGGCATCCGACAGCACGGCGCCCCCGATGTCGGGCACGAAGCCCGTGAGATCACGCGCCACGCCTTCGCCGTCCAGCATCCCCGGCCGTTCCGCCCCGACGGGCCCCCAGCGCAACAGTTTCATTCCGGTCTCTCCTCGTCTCAGATGTTGGACCAGCCGCCGTCGATCACCATCGCGGCGCCGGTGGTAAAGGCGCTTTCGTCCGCGGCCAGATAGACCGCCAGCGCCGCGATCTCCTCGGCCGTGCCCAGCCGGCCCGAAGGCTGCCGCGCCAGGACCAGCGCCCGCGCCTCGGCGACGCCGCCGGGCAGCGTGGCGCCAAGCGCCTCCATCCGCGCGTTCAGCGACGGACTGTCCACCGTGCCGGGGCAGATCGCGTTGCAACGGATGCCCTTGCCGATGAAATCGGCGGCGATGGCCTTGGTCAGCCCGATCACGCCCGCCTTGGTCGCGCCGTAGACGAAGCGGTTGGGCGCCGCAACGATCGACCCCACGGCCGAGGCGACATTGATGACCGATCCGCCGCCGCGCGCGATCATGCCGGGCAGGAAGGCCCGGGTGACGCGGTACATCGCGGTGAGATTCAGATCGAGCGATCGCGCCCAGGTCTCCTCGTCGCAGTCGAGGATGGTGCCATGGGCAACAAAACCGGCGGCGTTGAACAGCACGTCGATGCCGCCCGCGGCCTCGGCCGCAGCCGCGACCGCCGCCCGGTCGCGCACGTCAAGCGTCCGGGTTTCGACCCCCACAAGCGTCGCCAGCGTCCCGGCGTCGATATCGGCCGCCGTCACCTCGGCCCCTTCGCGTGCGAAGGCCTGCGCAACGGCCCGCCCGATCCCCGCACCCGCAGCCGTCACGAAGGCACGCTTGCCCGTCAGCCGTCCTGTTGCCATCCGATTGCCCTTTCGGTCTCCACGGCAGTCATGGCCGCCCGCGCCGCCCGGCGCAAGGGCTGCGGCACTTACCGCAGCCACAGGCCTGCGCGCTTCAGCCCCGCGCGGATCGCCTGTTCCCGCGCCGGCAGGTCGGCGCGATCGAACAGCGCGCGCGCCTTGCGGCCCTCGTTTCGGAAGATCATGCGTCGTGCCGGCTCCCAGTCGCGCAGGACGCGCCGGACCTCCTGCCGCCTGGCCACGCCTTCGAGCACCTCCACCACCCGGTCGCTTTCGCGGGCATAGAGCAGGGGCAGCCTGCGCCAGTGGCAGGTCACGTCGCCATCGAGGCCAGCCAGCCCCGGCCCCGGCCGGCCGCCGCCGAGGGCATGGATCGCCAGTGGCAACGCCACCTGGTCCAGCCAGGGGTCGAGCGACTGCGCCGCGAGGCATTCGGGCGTGTCGTTGCGGATCGACAGCGCGATGTCGAGGAACCGCTTGCCGAAGATGCGCGGCGAGCGGTGAAAGAACCAGCCCGCGTTGAAGTAGAGATTGCGCTGCCAGTGCCCCGGCGGCTGCGCGGCGTCGAGAGAGGCCGCATAGTCGAGCGAGAAGCGCGCGTAGAGCGGCGCCCAGATGGCATCGAGATCGGCATAGGGCTGGGGTTCCGGCCATGTCCCCTCGCGCCGCATCGAGGCCGACGGGCGGTCGAAGTCGAAAGGCACCGCCGACAACGCGCCCGTCACCAGCGTATCGGTGTCGAGGAACAGGAAAGGCGCTTCGGGCAGCGCGGCCAAGCCCTCGATCTTGTTGCCATGGGGGTAGGCGGCGCCGAAATGGCGGCTCTCGAAGGGCAGGATCTCGGCGCCGAACTCCGCCAGCAGGGCGCGCACGCCGTCATGGGCCAGCCGCGGATCGGTGGGCCAGCGCGGCCCCGGCTGCGGTTCGAGCAGGATCAGCCGTCCGGCGAAGTCCGGGTCGCAGGCGCGCAGCGAGGCGGCCAGAAGCACTGCCTCGAACCCCAGCCGGCCGGCCTGCACCACGGCGGCGACGTTGAAGGTTTGCGTTGGGGGGGCGGTTTCTGCCATGATCCTGTCCGGGCTGCTTGCCCGGGGCGACTATGGCGCGGAGGGCGGTCATGCGAAAGAGTCTGTGGGGTGCGGCACTGCTGGCCGGGCTGGCCGTGCCCGCGGCGGCACAGCAGTTCACCACGGCGGCCGAAGTGCGCCCCATCCTGGAGATGACGACCGCGAACTGGGTCGCGGTGCGCGAGTTCGACGGCCAGGATCTGGTCTATTTCACCCACCTCCTCGCTTGGCGCTGCGGGCTGACAGCGGTGCGCTTCTCGATCAACAGCACGAAATCCGATCACGTCTGGCCGATGGAACCCTGCTACGAGGGCACGGCCAGTCCGAACGCGATCAAGGCCGACCAGTTCCTGCCCTATGTCGCGCTGCCGCTGCGGTCGGTCGACCAGATCGCTGTGGTGCTGGAGATGGACGACGGCACCTTCCTCAAGGCGACCTTCGACCGCGCGCAGGTGCTCATGCCATGACGGCACGGCGTCAGCCCGGCGGTGTGAACCGCAGGGACAGGCAGGACATGCCACCGTCGAGCTTTGCGCATTCCGAATTGCCCACGGGCACCACCGGAAGACCTGCCTGCGCGATCCGCTCGGCAGTGCGGTCGAACCCGGCCGGCACGATCACCGCGGCGTTGAAGCGGATGGCATTGGCGGCAGCTTCCTCTCCCTCGGCCGTCAGGATCACGCGGTAGCCGGCGAAGCAGCCCGAGGCCGCAAGCCGCGGGGTGGCCAGGATCGTCTCGGCGTCGATCAGCGAACAGTCGGTCTTGAAATGCAGCACGCCCGGCGGTGTCTCGACCTCGCGCAGCCGCCAGCCCCAGGCATCCAGGATGCCGGCCAGTTCGGCAATTCCGGCGGCATTGGTGCGGGCCGAGCGGCCGGCGAGGATCTCGCCCTCGCACATCAGGATGTCGCCGCCCTCGATGAAGGCATCCTTGCCGGTGACGCGGGCCAGCACGGGGTAGAACCGTGCCAGATGCGGCGCCATCGCATCCACCTCGCCGAGGCGCGAGGGCGCGCCGGGGCGCATGAGGACGGCCCCTTCGGGCAGGCACAGCGCCGTGTCCTCGACGAACTGGGCATCGGGAAAGGCGGGAAGCGGGTCGAGTTCCACCACCTCGGCCCCGGTCGCGCGCAGCGCGCCGACATAATCGGCATGATGGGCCAGCATCACCGAGATGTCCGGTGCCCCGGTGTCGACGGCGCGCAGGCCGCCTGTCGCCGTCGGCGCGGGGCGGCGGGTGATGGCATGGGTGAAGGTGGTCGAGCGGAACATGCGGCGCGGCCTTTCGGGGGGCGGACCGCGCCGGGATAGCCGCCCTGCCCCGGCCTGTCGAGGTCAGGCCAGACGCGCCACCAGATACGGCAGCGCGCCCCAGTCCGCAAAGGCCGCGGCATGGGGCAGTGCGGTGACCGGCGCGCGGCGATAGCCTTCCGTATAGAGCAGGAAGGGAAGGCCGGCGGCGGCAGCGGTCTCGGCATCCACTTCGCTGTCGCCGACATAGACCGCTGGCCCCTGCCCCAACGCCGCCAGTGCCGCCAGAAGCGGCGCGGGATCAGGCTTTCGCACCGGCAGGCTGTCGCCGCCCACGACCACGGCGAAACGGTCCGACAGCCCCAGATGCCGCAGCACCGAGAGGGTCGGCGCACGGGGCTTGTTCGTGCAGATGCCGAGGGGCGCCCCGCTGCCGGCAAGCGCGGCAAGTGCGGCCTCGACCCCGGGATAGGTCCGCGTCAGGCCGACTGCACCCTCGTACCCGGCGGCAAAACTGTCCACCATGCGGGCAAACCGCGCGCCTGCCGGGTCCTGCCCGCTCGCCTCCAGCAGCCGACCGACCAGATGCGGCACGCCGTGCCCGATCATCCCGCGAACCTCGGCCAGCGTCATCGGCGCCAGCCCCTCCTCGGCCAGCACCCGGCTGGCGTTGGCATGGATGTCGGGCGCCGAATCGATCAGCGTGCCGTCGAGGTCGAAGACGATCCGCATCATGCTCAGGCCAGGCGGCCCGTCGCGGCCTCGGCCGCGGCCCGGATCGCGCGGATGTTTGCGCCGTAGGGCGCCGGGTCTGCCACCGACCCGCCCTTGAACACGGCCGACCCCGCGACCAGCACATCGGCTCCGGCGGCGGCCACCAGCGGCGCCGTCCGCACCGTCACGCCGCCGTCGATCTCGATGTGAACCGGCCGGTCGCCGATCATCGCGCGCAGGGCGCGCACCTTGTCGGTCAGGTCGATGAAGGACTGCCCGCCGAAACCCGGGTTGACCGTCATCACGCAGACCAGATCGGCAAGGTCGAGCAGATGCCCGACCGCCGCCGCGGGCGTGCCGGGGTTCAGCGCCACCCCCGCCCGCATCCCCGCCCCGCGGATCGCCTGCAGCGTGCGGTGGATGTGCGGCCCGGCCTCGACATGGGCGGTCAGGATGTCGGCGCCGGCCTTCGCATAGGCCTCGATCCAGGGATCGACCGGCGCGACCATCAGATGCACGTCCATCACGGTCGTCACATGCCGGCGGAAGGCCGCGACGGCGGGCGGGCCGAAGGTGAGGTTCGGCACGAAATGTCCGTCCATCACGTCCACATGCACCCAGTCGGCCCCCTGAGCCTCGATGGCGGCGATCTCTCGCCCGAAGTCGGCGAAATCGGCCGACAGGATCGAGGGTGCGATGCGGATGCGGCGGTCGAAAGCGGGGGCAGCAGACATGGCGCGATCATCCTGACTTGCGGGTCAGGCCCCCTTAGCGCGCGGCGCCGTGCGACGGCAAGGGCCCGGGCTGGCTCAGATCGTGCCGGTCGAGGATGGTGGGCGACCCTGGAATCGAACCAGGCATGAGTCGCCTCGGCGGAGTTACAGTCCGCTGCCGCACCTTGCAGCACGTCGCCCACTGGCGGCGGGGAATAGCGAAGGGGGCCGAGGGCGTCAAGGCGAATGCCCGGCCCGGTGCCGGCCCCCGCTCCGCCCCTTGCCCCGGCCCGTTCCGCGCCCCATTCTGCGCACCGCATCAAGGGGGACCCATGGCCGCGAGGAAGCCCGACTGGGTGATCGAGAAGGAACGCGCCCGCCGCGACGCGGGCCGCGAGACGATCTGGCTGTTCGGCCTGCATGCGGTGCGCGACGCGCTGGAGAACCCGCGGCGGCAGAAGCTGCGGCTGGTCGTCACGCGCAATGCGCTGGACCGGCTGGGGGATGCGGCGGTGACCTCGGGCCTGACGCCCGAGGTGGTCGATGCACGCGCCTTCGACGTGCCGATCGACCCCGGCAGCGTCCATCAGGGCGCGGCGCTCGAGGCGCGTCCGCTCGACTGGGGCAGCCTGGCGGATGTGGCGGTGTCGGGCGCGGGCGCGCCACTCGTGGTGCTTCTGGACCGCGTGACCGACCCCCACAACGTCGGTGCCATCCTGCGGTCGGCCGAGGTGTTCGGGGCCCGTGCCGTGATCGCGCCGCGTCACCATTCGGCGCCCGAGACGGGGGCGCTGGCCAAGGCCGCGTCCGGCGCACTGGAACGCCAGCCCTATCTGCGGGTCACGAACCTGGCCGAGGCGATGGCCGAGTTGCGCGACATGGGGTTCCACCTTCTGGGCCTCGACGGCGAGGCGCCGCTGACACTGGCCGAGGGCGTGGCCGCGGCGGGCCCGGGCCGGGCGCTCGGCCTTGTCCTCGGCGCCGAGGGGCCGGGCCTGCGCGAACGCGCGCGCGCAACCTGCGACGCGCTGGTGCGCATTCCGTCCGCCGGCGGCTTCGGGTCGCTGAACGTGTCGAACGCGGCCGCCGTGGCGCTGTACGCCGCCAGTCGGGACTGAGGGGCCTGTCACAGTTGCGCGAACGGGCGCCGGGCGGCCTTTAACCGTTTCGCAGCCATGCCAATATCAGAGGCAGGGAGGCGGGCCGGAACCCCGTTTCTCGTTCACTGTCCCTCGTTCCGCCACTTGCGCCCGGCCCCTTCGCGGTCCGGGCGCTTTTTCGTTCCGGGACGGGCTTGCGGCGGGCAAAGCCGCCGGGTTAGCTGCCGGCATGACCGAGGAATTGCCCGACGCCCCGCCCGATGCCGACCTGCGCGCCATCCTGGCCCGCACGAAGGTCATCGCACTGGTCGGTGCTTCGGCCAACCCGCTGCGGCCGTCCTATTTCGTCGGGCGCTATCTGGCGGCGCGGGGCTACCGGGTGATCCCGGTCAACCCGGGCCTTGCCGGACAGGCGCTGTTCGGCGAGACGGTGCGTGCGCGCCTGTCCGACATTCCGCCCGGTGATGCGGTCGACATGGTCGACATCTTCCGCCGGTCCGAGGAGGCCGGGCGCGTGGCCGACGAGGCGCGCGCCGCCCTTCCCGCGCTGTCCTGCATCTGGATGCAGATCGGCGTGCGCGATCCGGCCGCTGCCGCCCGCGCGAGGACCGCCGGCGTGGACGTCGTGATGAACCGCTGCACCAAGATGGAACACCAGCGCCTGTTCGACGAGCTGCGCCGCGCCGGCATCAATACCGGCATCCTGTCATCGCGGCTCTAGGCGCGATCAGAGCCGCGAGAGCTTGGCCTGCAACTCGGCCAGCTGCTTCTTGATCTGGGCGATGTCCTCACCCGACGACGCTTCGGGCGCGCGACCCTGCTGCGGCGTGGCAGACCCCGGCGGCCAGCCCGGCAGCCCCACCATCATGGATTTCATGAAGGCTTCCTGGCTCTTGCGCATCGCATCGAAGCCGGGCATCGCGGCCATCGGGTTCGGCAGCGCGGCCAGGTTCTCCATCATCTTCGACTGGCCGTCGCGCAGCATTTCGAAGGACGCGGCCAGAAAGGCCGGAACCACCGACTGCACTTCGGTCGTGTAGCTGCGCACGAGGTCGGTCAGCACGTTGATGGGCAGCACGCTGTCGCCCTTGGCCTCGTGCTCGGCAATGATCTGAAGGAGGTACTGGCGCGTCAGGTCGTCGCCCGACTTCAGGTCGATGATCTGCACCTCGCGCCCCGCCCGGATGAAGCCCGCGATATCCTCGAGCGTCACATAGTCCGAGGTTTCGGTGTTGTAGAGCCGGCGGCTGGCGTAGCGCTTGATCAAGAGCGGCTTGTCGGTATCGGCCATCTGGTCCCCCGCTTCATTCGGCGCCACGGCCAAACCTTAGGGGACGGGCCGCCAAATGGAAAGGCCATGCTGCGGGGCAGCGGAAATGAGGTGGGGCGGGCCACTAGGGCCCGCCCCGACGCGCGGCAGTCCGACAGGGAGGAAGGTCGTCCGCGCGTTTGCGCGTCACTTCGCGGCGGCAGCGGCCTTCTTGGCGGCGGTCGTCACCTCGGCGGTGGCTTTCTTGACCGCGGCGGTCGCATCTTCCGAGATGTCCTTGCCAGCGGCCAGCATCAGTTCGACCGTTTCCATCTGCACCTTCTTGGCCACTTCGGCGAAGGCGGCCATGTGCTCGGCGGCCATCTCGGCGGTGGCCGAGGCGAAATCGGTCATCGACTTGGTGTAGTCGGCCGGGTCGGCCTTGGCCTTCACCACGTCGCCCATCTTGGCGATGACCGACTTGGCCATCTGCGCGGAGATTTCGGTCGACTTCTCGGCGGCTTCCAGAGCCACTTTCGACAGCTTCTCGCCCATCGCGGCCTGGGTCTTGAACGCGTTCTGCATGGCCGACAGGTCGACCGGGTAGGCGGCCATCATGTCCTGCATCACCTTGGTGAAATCGTTGGTCTTGGTCATCTTCATCTCCATTCGGCCGGCGGGCCTTGGCGGGGTGGGGTGTTGTTCGATGACCGAGATATAGATGCTGCGCCGCAGCATTGCAAGGGTTTTTTCTGCGCTGCAGCATGACGCGACGGCAGGTCGCAGCCCGACCCGGAAAGCGCCGCTCGGTCAGGCGGTTGGCATCAGGCGCTTGCGGGCACCGCCGCGACATAGGTGCCGGGAGCGGGCGCAAGAACCTCGGTGCCGCCGCCGCCGGGCACCCGCGCCGGCACCATCTTGCCCGACCTTTCCGCCAGCCAGGCGCCCCAGCGCGGCCACCAGCTTCCGGGCGTGTAGGTCGCGCCCTTCAGCCAGGCGTCGGGATCGCCCGCCACCGGTGCATCGCTGGTGTAATGCCCGTACTTGCCCTTGGACGGCGGGTTGACGATCCCCGCGATGTGGCCGGATTCCGACACGATGAAGGTCTTGTCCTGCGAACCCATCTGCGCCACGCCCACGAAACTCTGCTTCCAGGCGGCGATGTGGTCGGTCTCGCAGGCCACGGCGCAGAGCGGCACCGTCACATCCTTCAGGTGCACGGGATCGCCGAACACCGGGAAGCCGACATCCCGGGCGAAGTCGTTGCCCTGGCAGAGGCCGCGCAGGTATTCGACGGCCATCTTCGCCGGCAGGTTGGTGCCGTCGCCGTTCCAGTAGAGCAGATCGAAGGCCGGCGGCGCCTCGCCCAGCATGTAACTGCGGATCGCCGGCTGGTAGATCAGGTCGTTCGACCGCAGGAAGCTGAAGGTCCGGCTCATGAAGGTGCGGTCGAGTACGCCATCGGTCGTCACCTGCCGCACGATCCCGTCGACGAAGTCGTCGGTCAGGAACACCCCCACCTCGCCCGGGTCGGAGAAGTCGGTCAGCGTGGTGAAGAAGGTGGCGGAGTTCACCGTCCTGTCGCCGGCCTTCTTCAGATGCGCCAGGGTCAAGGACAGCGTGGTGCCGGCGATGCAGTAGCCCACGGCATTGACCTGCTTCGTCCCGCAGATGCGCCGCACCTCGGCCAGCGCGCGGAGGTAGCCGTCGCGGATGTAGTCATCCAGTCCGGCCTCGCGGTAGGACGCATCGGGGTTGACCCAGGACACCACGAACAGGGTGAAGCCCTGGTCCACCACCCACTTGATCAACGAGTTCTGCGCCTTGAGGTCGAGGATGTAGAACTTGTTGATCCAGGGCGGGAAGATCACCAGCGGCAGGTCGTGGACCTTCCCGGTCGTGGGTTCGTACTGGATCAGTTCCATCATCCGGTTCCGATAGACCACGGCACCCGGGGTGGTGGCGATGTTGCCGCCGACGCGGAACGCCTCGCGATCGGCCAGCGTCACCAGAAGCTCGCCCTCGTTGGCCTCGATGTCGCGCACGAGGTTCTCCAGCCCCTGCACCAGGCTCTCGCCGTCGGTCGCCACGGCCTTCTCAAGCGCCTCGGGGTTGGTGCCGAGGAAATTGGTCGGCGCGAACATGTCCACGATCTGGCGGGTGAAATACTCGACGCGCTTGCGGTCGCCCGGCTCCAGCCGTTCCAGCCCCGCAACGGCGCCCGTCACCGCCTCGGCGTTGATCTGGTACTGCTGCTTGAGGAAGTTGAAGAAGGGGTGACTGTCCCACAACGGGTTGGCGAATCGCCGGTCCTTGGGCCCGGTGTTCTCGGGCGGGGTCAGATCGCCCTTTGCCAGCTTCTGCTGCACCTCGACGTAGTGCTTCAGCGCCTTGCCCCAGTAACCGACCTGATGCTCGACGATCTTTGCGGGGTTCTGCATCATTTCGGCCACATAGGCCGCCGCCGCCTTCAGATAGACGTCCTGCCCCGGCCCCGACAGCGCCGGATCGGCCATTTTGCGCCGGGAAAGGGCCGCTGTCAGCCGTGCCGACAACTCTTCCACACGCGACAGGTTGGCGTTCAGGCGCGCCAGTTTGTCGGCGGCGTCCTTGTCATCTGTTGTCATGCGAATGTTTCCCCCCTAATCTCGCCGCTGTGCAGCATCCGTGCGTCATGCACGGTCGCCGCGCAACATCACGTCGCCTGTCTGGGGGGAAGCGACGATCTGCCGGGTTCCCGCCGGGGCATGGAGACGCCTGTGAAGTACATGACCACTTACGACATGATGGAAAGCGCCCGCAACACCAACGAGTGGTTGGGCGCCACTGCGCGAGCCTTCGCAAGCTATCCGGCCTTCGCGCTGTCGGTGAACCCGATGCTGCCGCTGCTCGCTGCCTGGGGCGAGGTGACCGAACGCACCTTCGCCCGGATGGTCGCCAAGCCCGACTGGGGTATCCGTTCGATCGTCGGGCCCGACGGGCAGGATCATCTGGTGGACGTTCTGCCGGTGGTCGAGAAGCCCTTCGGCAACCTCGTCCACTTCCGCGTCCGGCGCCGGTCGCCGATGGCGCGCAAGGTGATGCTGGTGGCGCCCATGTCGGGCCATTACGCGACGCTCCTGCGGTCCACGGTGTCCTCGTTGCTGCCCGATTGCGATGTCTATGTGACGGACTGGCACAATGCGCGTGACATTCCGGTCAGCGTCGGCAAGTTCGATGTCGAGGACTATACGCTCTATCTGGTGGAGTTCCTGCGCCACCTCGGGCCCGACACGCATGTGATCGCGGTCTGCCAGCCGGTGCCGCTGACGCTGGCCGCGGTGGCCTATCTGGCGGGCGAGGATCCGGCGGCACAGCCCCGGTCCATGACGCTGATCGGCGGGCCGGTCGACCCCGACGCCGCCGCAACCGAGGTGACGGACTTCGGCCGACGCATCACCATGGGGCAGCTGGAACAGCTTGCCATCCAGCGCGTGGGCTTCAAGTACAAGGGTGCCGGGCGGCTGGTCTATCCGGGGCTCCTGCAGCTCCAATCCTTCATGTCGATGAACGCCGACCGCCATTCCAAGGCCTTCGCCGACCAGATCATGCGCGTGGCGCAGGGCAGCGCCAGCGACCACGACGCACACAACCGCTTCTACGACGAATACCTCGCCGTGATGGACATGACGGCCGAGTTCTACCTGTCGACCGTCGAGCGGATCTTCAAGAACCGGGAGATCGCGTCGAACACCTTCACGGTGGCCGGAAGGCGGGTGGACTTCGGCGCCATCACCGAGGCTGCGGTCAAGGTGGTCGAGGGCGCAGCCGACGACATATCGGCCCCCGGCCAGTGCTACGCGGCGCTGGCGCTGCTGACGGGGCTGCCCGCGTCGAAGAAGGCCAGCCACCTCGAACCCGGGGCGGGCCACTATGGCATCTTCGCGGGCAAGAGCTGGCGGCTCAACATCCGGCCGCTGGTCCTGAACTTCATCGACACCAATTCTGGCGCGCCGAAGCCGGCGCGCGGCGACAACGTGGTCAGCATCACGGCGGCGCAATAGCCGTCAGAGGCCCTGCGCCCAGTCGACGACCAGCGCCGCCAGCGGCGCCGTCTGCGAAGGCGACAGGATGTCGCCGGCGACCACATGGGCATGGGGGTCGTCCTGCGGGGTCAGGTCGGGCGCGTGCAGCAGGGTCGGGCCGCCCCAGGCGGCCGCGACGCGCGCGGTTTCGGGCGCGCTGACCACCCGGTCGGCCGGCGACTGGATGAACAGGGCGGGCACCGCGATGGAGCCGAGGTCGATCGCCCGCGCCCTGCGCATCAGCGTCGCCATGGGAAACAGCGCCGCCGTGGGGTAGCGCGTGGTCCATTGGCGGGCGTGGCCTTCGTTCAGGGGCTCAAAGCTGCGCTCGCTCCCAGCCACGAGCGGCCCCCAGGCCCGCACGAAGGGCGCGTCGAGAATGGCCTGCGACAGGCCCGAGGCAAGCCGGTAGTTGGGCGAAATCAGGACCACCCCGGCCACGCCCTCGGTCCCCGCCGGATCGGCCAGCGCCACGGTGATCAGAGTGGCGCCGGTCGAAGTGCCGATCACCAGCACCCGGTCGCCGATCCGTCGGCCGATGGCCAGCGCCTCGGCCATGTCGTGCATCCAGTCCTCGGGCGTCGCCTGCGCCATGGCCTCGCCCGTCCGGCCATGACCGGCAAGGCGCGCGAAGTAGAGATTGGCCCCCAGGCCCTGCGCCACGAGGTCGGGCAGCGGCCGCACTTCCTGCCGATCGGCTGAAAAGCCGTGGACGTAGACCACAGCCCAACCCGTTCGCGAACCGGGGGCACCGGCCCATCGGATCAATTTGGCCGAATCCGGACGAATATCGGAAATTGTCCCTTCGCGCTTGGCGATCCAGGTATCAAGGTCGTCCGGCAAGATACTGGTATCAAAAGACAGACTGGCATCCATCGTCTCGCGTGGGGCGAAGAACCAGACAGCAAGAAATGCTGCAATCGTGAAAGCCAACAGCCGGCCAATCCACCGTCCCAGACTACGCATCGCCCGCATTCTCCACCAGATCCGCCGCGGTGTCCGCCAGCAGCGCCAGACACTCCGGGCTGGAAAAGCGATGGTCCGCACCTTTGACCAGCACCAGCCGCGCATCCGTCGCCCGCGCGTGGTCCAGAAGCCGCAGCGCGACCGCGGGGGCGACATCCGCATCCTCCGTTCCCTGCAGGAGCCGCAGCGGGCAGGGCAGCGCCAGCGGCGCGCGCAGCACCAGGTGCCTCCGCCCGTCCTCGATCAGACGGCGCGTGAACACATAGGGCTCGTCTGAATAGGCCGAGGGCCGCTCGATCCGCCCCATGGCGGCAAGCTGCGCGCGTTCTTCCGCGCTCATCCCGGCCCAGAGGCTGTCCTCGGTGAAATCCGGCGCTGCGGCGATGCCGATCAGTCCCGCAACCCGTTCGGGGCGCGCGAGCGCCAGCAGAAGCGCGATCCAGCCGCCCATGGAGGAACCCACCAGCACCTGCGGCCCGTCCGTCAGCGCGTCCAGTGCGGCCAGCGCATCCTCGGCCCAGTCGCCGATGCAGCCCTCCTCGAAGGCGCCCGAGGAGGCCCCGTGCCCCGAATAGTCGAGCCGCAGGAAGGCCCGGCCCCGCGCCCGCGCCCATTCTTCCAGGTGCAGCGCCTTGGTGCCGGTCATGTCTGATCGGAAGCCGCCCAGGAACACCACGCCCGGCCCCCGCCCGGGGGTGCGCACATGGACGATGCGCCGGCCCTGCGGCGTGGCGAGGTATGCCGTTTCCATGCCCCGCATCGTGCCCCGGGGCGTTGACAATGGAAAGGCCCGCGCGCATCACGCGCCCCGACAACCCGCAACCGGGCGCATCGTGGGCGCCGAACCGACGAGGAGCATGGGCCGTGACCCAGATTTCCCTGACCTTCCCCGATGGCCATGTGCGCAGCTACCCCGCCGGGGTGACGGCGGCCGAGGTGGCGGCCTCGATCGCGCCCTCGCTGGCCAAGGCCGCGATCTCGGCCAGCCTCGACGGCGCGCATTGGGATCTCGCCTGGCCCATCGGGCGCGACGGCCGGCTGATCCTCCACACGATGAAGGACGAGGGCCCGGCGCAGGAGCTGATCCGCCACGATCTGGCGCATATCATGGCCCGCGCGGTGCAGGAGATCTGGCCCGAGGTGCGCGTCACCATCGGCCCGGTGCGCGACCACGGCTGGTTCTACGACTTCGACCGCGCCGAGCCCTTCACGCCCGAGGACCTCGGCCGGATCGAGGCGCGGATGCGCCAGATCATCGCCGCCCGCGACCCCGTGCGCACCGAGGTCTGGGACCGCGCCCGCGCGCGGGCGCATTACGAGGCGGCGGGCGAGCCCTACAAGGTGGAACTCGTGGACCGCATCCCGGGCGACGAGCCGATCCGCATGTACTGGCACGGGCCCTGGCAGGACCTCTGCCGCGGCCCGCATCTGGCCCACACCGGCCAGGTGCCGGCCGATGCCTTCAAGCTGACCACGGTCGCCGGCGCCTACTGGCTGGGCGACAGCTCGCGGCCCATGCTGCAGCGCATCTACGGGGTGGCCTTCCGCACGCGCGACGACCTGAAGGCGCATCTGACCATGCTCGAGGAGGCCGCGAAACGCGACCACCGCAAGCTGGGGCGCGAGATGGACCTGTTCCACATGCAGGAAGAGGCACCCGGACAGGTGTTCTGGCACCCCAACGGCTGGACGATCTACACGACGCTGCAGGACTACATGCGCCGCCGCCAGCGCGCAGGCGGCTATGTGGAGGTCAACACGCCCCAGGTCGTGAACCGCGTGCTGTGGGAAAAGTCGGGCCACTGGGCGAACTACCAGGAGAACATGTTCATCGTCGAGGTCGAGGAGGAACACGCCAGGACCAAGACGGTGAACGCGCTCAAGCCCATGAACTGCCCCTGCCATGTGCAGATCTTCAACGTGGGCCTGAAATCCTACCGCGACCTGCCGCTGCGCATGGCCGAATTCGGGTCGTGCAACCGCTACGAGCCCTCGGGCGCGCTGCACGGCATCATGCGGGTGCGCGGCTTCACCCAGGACGACGCGCACATCTTCTGCCGCGAGGACCAGATCGAGGCCGAGACCAAGCGCTTCATCGGCTTCCTGAGCACGGTCTACCGCGACCTCGGCTTCGAGAGCTTCCGCATCAAGTTCTCCACCCGCCCCGAAAAGCGGGCAGGCACGGATGCGACCTGGGACCGGGCCGAGGCGGCGCTGGCCAACGCGACGCGGGCCGCGGGCTACGATTTCACGGAAAACCCCGGCGAGGGCGCGTTCTACGGCCCGAAGCTCGAGTTCGTGCTGACCGATGCCATCGGCCGCGACTGGCAATGCGGCACGCTGCAGGTGGATTTCGTGCTGCCCGAGCGGCTGGAGGCCAGCTATGTGGCCGAGGACGGCGCCAAGCACCGCCCCGTGATGCTGCACCGCGCGACCCTGGGCAGTTTCGAGCGCTTCATCGGCATCCTGATCGAAAGCCATGCGGGCAAGCTGCCCTTCTGGCTGGCGCCGCGGCAGGTGGTCGTGGCCTCGATCGTGTCGGATGCGGATGACTTCGTGGAGGAGGTGACGGCGGCGCTGATCCTGGCGGGCGTGCGGGCCGAGGCCGACACGCGCAACGAAAAGATCAACTACAAGGTGCGCGAGCACTCTCTGGGCAAGGTGCCGGTGATCCTGGCCATCGGCGCGCAGGAGGTGGCGGCGCGCAGCGTGGCCCTGCGGCGCCTGGGCGAGACGCGGGTCGAGACGGTGGCGCTCGAGGACGCCGTGGCGATGCTGGCGGCCGAGGCCCGGGCGCCCGATCTGCGCTGAGGCGTCGCGGCGCGCCCTCCCCGGCGCGCCCCCCTCCCCAGCCCTCCCCCACGAGGGGGGGAGGGAGGATCCGGCCGTGCCCCGCGTCGGACGGGGGGCACCAATCGCCGCCCGCAAGCGCCTCCCCTCCCCCTCGTGGGGAGGGGATGGGGGTGGGGGGCGCCCGCCCCCGATCACGGCTGCGTCATCGCCGTGCAACGCCGGTAACGCCACCGGGGTCGCCCGCGAAAGGCAGGATGGCATCGCATGGTGCGATCCCCACCGACAGCGGAGTGACCCGACATGACCAAACCCCTCGCCCCCCTCGCCATCGCCGGCGCGCTGGCCGCCGCCTTCGCCGGCCACATCGCCACCCCCGCCGCCGCCCAGGCGCAGGAAAAGTGCTTCGGCGTCTCGATGGCCGGCACGACCGCCTGCGCCGCCGGCCCCGGCCCGCCCTGCGCCGGCCCCCCCAAGGTCGACTCCCGGGGCAATCCCTGGCCGCTGGTCCCCGCCGGCACCTGCGCCACGATCGAGCTGCCCGCCATGGCCGACGGGACCAAGCGCATGGGCAGCCTCGAGGAGCTGACGCGCGACCTGCCGCAGGGCTGAGCACGGCCGCGGGGGGCCGCACCGGCCCCCTGCACCCACTTGCGAAAGGCCCGCCCGATGCGCGACATCCCCGCCCCCGGCCTGCCCGCCGCCCCCGGCGTGGGCTTCAAGCCGCAGCACTTCGACGCGATCATGGCCGATCCCGGCCCGGTCGCCTGGATCGAGGTCCATGCCGAGAACTACCTCGGCGGCGGCGGCCGCCCGCAGGCGCAGCTTGCGGCGCTGGCCGCGCGGTTTCCTGTCTCGGTCCACGGGGTCGGCCTGTCGATCGGCGGCCCCGAACCGCTCGACGCCCGCCACCTGGCCCGGCTGCGCGTGCTGTGCGACCGGATCGGGCCTGCTTCCTTTTCCGAACACCTGGCCTGGTCCACGCATGAGGGCGGCTATCTGCCCGATCTCCTGCCGCTGCCCTACACGTCCGAGACGCTGGCGCGCGTGGCCGGGCATGTGGACCGGGTTCAGCAGGCGCTGGGCCGCCGGATGCTGCTGGAAAACCCCGCGACCTACCTCGACTTCGCCGAGACGGTGCTGGACGAGGTCGATTTCCTGGCAACCGTCGCGGCGCGCACCGGCTGCAAACTGCTCCTCGACGTCAACAACGTCTTTGTCGCCTGCACCAACCGCTGCGAGGATCCGGCCGCCTGGCTCGCGCGGTTCCCGCTGGACCTGGTGGGCGAGATCCACATCGCAGGCCATGCGCAGGACGCCGACGACCACGGCGCGCCCCTTCTGATCGACGACCACGGGTCTCCGGTGGCCGATCCGGTCTGGCGGCTTCTGGCCGGGGTGCTGGCGCGCGGCGGACCGCGGCCGGTGCTTGTGGAATGGGACAACGACGTGCCCGACTGGCCGGTGCTGGCGGCCGAGGCCGCGCGCGCCGCGCGCCTTCTCGAGCCTGCGGCATGACCCCCGGTTTCGCCGCCGCCCTGTTCGACCCTGCGGCGCCGGTGCCGGCGGGGCTGCAGGACGCACAGGGCCGTCCGGCCGGGCGCCGCTTTTCCGTCTACCGCAACAACCTTGCCCATGGACTGGCCGAGGCGCTGGCGGCCCTGTTCCCGCGGGCGCAGGCACTGCTGGGGGCCGAGTACTTCGCGGCGCTTGCCGGCCTGTTCTGGCGCGCGCATCCCCCCCGCGGCCCGGTGCTGGCCGAATGGGGCGATGATTTCCCCGCCTTCCTCGATCGTTTCCCGCCGCTGGCGCACCTGCCCTGGATCGGCGACGTGGCGCGGCTGGAACGGGCGCTGGTCGAAAGCTACCACGCTGCCGATGCCGCGCCGGTGCCGCCCGAGCGGATGACCGCACTGCCGCCCGACCGGCTTGCGGCAGCGCGGCTGCGCCTTGCCCCTTCGCTGCGCTGGCTGGCCTCGGCCCATCCGGTGCTGGACCTGTGGCGCGCGGCCCTGGGCGAGGCGCCGCCCCCCGCCCCCGGACCGCAGGAGGTGGCGGTGGTGCGCCCTGGCTACGACCCGGCCCCGGTGCCCCTGCCCGCGGGCGGCGCGGCCTTCCTGACCGCGCTGGCGGCCGGCCGCACCCTGGCCGAGGCCGCCCAAGCCGCGGGCCCCGGCCATGACCTGACCGCGACATTCGCCCTGCTGCTGGCGCAGGGCGCCATCACCGCCATCGAGGAGCCCCGGCCATGACCCGTTTCCTGACGCTCTACCGCCGGCTGGACACGCTGGCGCCGCTGCTGTTGCCGCTGGCCGCGCGGCTTGTCTTTGCCGGCGTCCTGCTGGGCTATTTCTGGGCCTCGGCCGTCACCAAGCTCGGCCCCGGGATCGGCGGGCTGTTCACGCCCTCGCTCGGGGCCTATGCGCAGATCTTTCCCCGCGCCTTCGAGGCGGCGGCCTATGACCTGGGCCAGATGGGCCTGTGGCACCGCCTCGTGGTGCTGGCGGGCACCTGGGCCGAGTTCGTGCTGCCCGCGCTGATCGCGATCGGCCTTCTCACGCGGCCCGCGGCGCTCGGGATGATGGGGTTCGTGGTGGTGCAGAGCCTGACCGACATCATCGGCCACGGCGCAGATGCCACGACCATCGGGCACTGGTTCGACCGTGCCCCCGATGCCGCGATCCTCGACCAGCGGGGGCTGTGGATGTTGCTGCTGGCGGTGCCCCTGTTCCTGGGCGGCGGGGCGCTCTCGGTGGACCGTCTGCTGGTCCGGCGGGTTGCCGCAATGTCACAACCGGCTTGATTTTTGGCCCCGTTAGGGCAGGATTGGCCCCAGTGACGACAGGCCTTTCGCCTTCCTGACGGCGTTGCAGCCGGACGAACCAAGGGCTGGCAGCACGGTCCGGCGGCAATCGCGCCACGGGCGGACATGGATGGGGGACGGAATGCCGACCGGCACCGTGAAGTGGTTCAACGCGACCAAGGGCTACGGGTTCATCGCGCCGGACGACGGCGGGAAGGACGTGTTCGTGCATATCTCGGCGGTCGAGCGGGCCGGCCTGAAGGGCCTGAACGACAACCAGAAGGTGGCCTACGAGCTTCTGTCGGGGCGCGACGGCCGCTCCTCGGCAGGCGATCTCCGGCTTCTCTGACGCCTCAGCCGGCCAGCGCGCGGGCCGTCGCCTCGTCCCAGCCCAGCCAGAACCGTCCCTCCGCCTCGATCACCGGCCGCTTCATGACGGCGGGATTGGCGGCTATCTGCGCTTCGGGATCGGAGGCCTTCAGATAATCCGAGAACGCCCGGTATGTGGTCGACTGGCGGTTCACGATCCGGTCGCCGAATTCGGCGACCAGACGGGCGGTTTCGGCCGGCGTCAGCGGATCGGCCCGCACGTCGCGGAAGCGGACGGCGTGGCCTGCACGCTCCAGTTCCTTCAGGGCGCGCCTGCAGCTGTCACAGGTGGGAATGCCGTAGAGGATCATGCGCCTGCGCTCCGGTTCGGGACGGGTCCGCCCTAGCACGGCCCGCCCGCCGCGCCTAGCCGTGGACCGCCCGCGCCACCCAGACGCCCGCCATGGCCGACACCCCCGTCAGCACCGCGCCCCAGGCCGTGTCCGTCGCCACCATCGTCCAGTGCCAGTCGCGCATCACGGCGTAGCTGGTGAACTCGTAGGTGCCATAGGCCATGGCGCCGATCACGGCTGCGGGCAGCAGCACCGGGGCGTTGTCCCTGACCCCGGGGAGCGACACCAGCCAGACGAGCCCGGCGATATAGCCCGCATAGAACAGCGCCGCCGGCCCGACGCGGATCGGGTCGGCCATCAGGGGGCCGATGTGGCGGGTGAAGAGCGGCTTCATCACCAGGGTCAGCATGACCGCGTCGAGGATCAGGAAGACGGCGAGGGTGGCGAGGTAGAGCGTCAGGATCATGGAGGCCTCCTGCGGCAGAGGTAGGGCGGGGGGGCGGCGGGGGTAGGGTGCGCAGTCATGCACGCCGCGTCCGACATCCCGTAGGGTGCGCATTCATGCGCACCGTGCCCTGCCCCCCGTAACCCGCCATTAACCACCCCCGGGCGACGATCTCGGCCATGTCGCGCTACATCCGTCCCAGGGTGCCCGGTGCCACGGTATTCTTCACCGTGGCCCTGGCCGACCGCGGCGCGCACACGCTTGTCGAGCGCATCGGCGAACTGCGCGCGGCGGTCCGGCTGACACGCGCGGAACGGCCCTTCCGCATCGACGCCTGGGTGGTGTTGCCGGACCACATGCACGCCGTCTGGACCCTGCCCCCGGGGGACCACGATTTTTCCACGCGCTGGAGCGTGATCAAGGCGCGGTTCACCCAGTCCGTCCCGGTCGAGGCACGGCGGCCCAGCCACATCCGCCGCCGCGAGCGCGGGTTGTGGCAACGCCGGTTCTGGGAACATCACATTCGGGACGAGGAGGCATTCGCGGCCTGCCTGCAGTATTGCTGGACCAACCCGGTGAAGCATGGGCTGGTGGAGCATCCAGAGGATTGGCCGTTTTCATCCTGGCACCGCGACGCTCGCCCGTAGGGTGCGCATTCATGCGCACCGCCCGACGCCGATGCACCTTGCGGCCAGAGGCGGCGCCAATGTCATGGTGCGCATGAATGCGCACCCTACACCAACCGATGTGCCCGTAGGGTGCGCATTCATGCGCACCGTCCGTCGATCCGTCATGCGGATCGAAGTGGGGACGTGCGGCTCCGTGATCACCTCACCCCCAGACCTCCACAAACTCCCGCCACTCGCCCTTGCTCATGCCCGAGGCCTCCTGCGTCACCGCCTCGCCCGCCAGACGCCGCTTCAGCACCGCCACCGCCTTGGCCGACAGGTTCACCCCCCCCATCCGGTAATCCTCGAAGGCCGCCCAGGCCAGCGGCACCCAGTCGCGCACGCAGGCGGCGATGGCCTCGGCATAGACGCGGATCTCGTACTGGGCATGGGCATCGGCGCGCAGGCGCAGGAAGTGGAAGAGGTTGTGCAGGTCGGTCTTCCAGTACCACTGCGTGTAGATGTTCATCGGCAGGTTCATCCGCGCCAGTTCCCGCGCGAGGCCCGCCTGCCCCTCCTGGCTCAGCATCGCCTCGTAGCTGTCGTAGGCCTGCGCCGCGTCGCGCTTGAGCGTGTCGAGCACCCGCGCGGCCTCCTCCCCCTCCAGCACCGCGCCGCGGCCCTGGTTGTTGACGGTGCTCTGCGCGGCCAGGTGCTCGGGCGCGGGGATGTAGAACTCGCGGTCGAGGATCGAGTAGCGGGCCGAGTATTCGTTGACGTTGGCGGTGCGGTGGCGGATCCACTGGCGGGCCACGAAGACCGGCAGCTTCACGTGCAGCTTGACCTCGCACATCTCGAAGGGGGTCGAGTGCCAGTGCCGCATCAGATAGCGGATCAGCCCCTCGTCGTTCGACACGTGCCTGGTGCCCGCCCCGTAGGACACGCGCGCCGCCTGCACGATGGCCGCATCGTCGCCCATGTAGTCGATCACCCGCACGAAACCGTGGTCGAGAACGGGATGCGCGAGATAGAGATGCGCCTCCATCCCCTCGGAGACGGCGCGCAGGGTGGGGCGGGGGGCGGCGCGCGCCGCGGCGATCTCGGCCTGCTGTTCGGGGGTGAGCATCGGCGCCTCCGGTCCAGATGTTGGGGGTTTGGGGCCGCAGACTACGACATGCTGCCGACCCCCGGCAAGGCCACGCGACATTCCTGCATCAACGCGGCAGCAGGCACCGCGCCACCGGCGCAGATTGTTGACAGTACGCCCTTGAGAGGGCAGCTTTTTGCGCAAACGAGAACAACGGGCGGGCAGTGCCGATGAAACAGATGACAGCCGCGCTTCTGGCGCTGGTCCTGCTTGCGGGATGCGGCGGCAATCCGTTCGACCCGGTCGACACCGGCGGAGGCGGTGGCGGAGGGGGCGGCGGAGGGGGCGGCGATGACGACGAGCTTCCGCCCATCGTCGTCGGCGGCGTCACCGTGCCGGGCGTTCTGGCCCGGAACGTCGAATCGCTGACCTACAGCCCGGCCGGAGGCGGCAGCTTCGTGGTGCGGATCCGGTCGCTCGACACGACGCCGATCGATGCCATCTATGCGCGGCGCCCGTCGCTGGACGAAAACGGGTACCTCGCCTTCGCGGTGCAGGAGGACCCGCTCGACCGCCTGTTCATCGGCCTCGGCAAGCAGAGCGACGACGGCGCGGTAACGGCCGCGATCACCGGGGACGGCGGGCAGTTCAACAAGTACTTCTCGGGCGGCGTGTTCACGCGGGCGGGAACCTTCACGCCCCCGCCGGTGACCGGTTCGCCCGGCCTCGTGTCCTATGCAGGCCGGTACATGGCGCTGACCAACATGGGCTTCTACGGTCCCGAACTGCTGCCGGTGGCCGGCGGAACCCCCGACGAGGTGCGCCCGTCGCAGGCGATCCGCGTCGAGGGCGACATCTTCTTCAACGCTGACTTCGCCGACAACACGATCAACGGCGCGGTCTACAACCGCGTTGCCATCGACGGCGGCTTCGGGCTGCGTTCGGTGATCCTCGCTCCGGCGAACATTGCGGCCGACGGCACGTTCCGGGGCAAAGCGGAACGCTGGATCCAGGACGATCCGACGATGCAGGTGGTCGGCGATTTCGGCGGCGTCTTCGGCGGGGCGAATGCCGGCAACGTCGGCGGGATCGTCGCGCTGACCCGGCTCTACGACGCCAGCAACACCGTGATCCAGGGCGCCGAGGAGCGCGGGGTCTTCGTGCTGCGCCAATGCGGGCTTTCGGGCGACGATCCGATCTGCGGCCAGACCCAGCCGACCATCGGCAACTGACGGGCGGGCCGTTGCGCGGGCTGATCAGCGCGGTCCTTCTGGCTGCGGTCCTCGGCATCGGCGGCGGCGGGGTCGCGGCGGCGGAAACCGGCCGGGCGGGCTACAGCGTCGAGGAAGCGCGCGCCCTCGGGATGGAGGCGATCCGCCTGCGCCGGCCCGACAAGGCCGCCGAGATTGCGCTCGCGCTTCTGGACCGCGACCCGGCCGACGCCTTCGCGCACATGCTGATGGCGCGGGCGCTGCTGGACGGGGGGCAGCCGAAGGCGGCCGGAAACGCGGCGCGCACCGCCTTCAGCCATGCCGCAACCCCGGTCCAGCGTCAGCAATCGGCGCGGCTCGTCGCCATGGCCGCCTATGCCGAGGGGCGGCTCGGCCTGTCGCAGCGCTGGCTGCGCCGCGCGACCGCTGCGGCCCCCGAGGCAACGCGCGCCCAGACGGCGCGCGAACTGGCGGCGGTGCGGCGCCAGAATCCGATGTCGGTGACGCTGCGGTTTTCGGCCATGCCGTCGAACAACGTCAACAACGGCGCGTCGAGCGAGTTCAACATCATCGACGGCGTGCCGATCGTCGGATGGCTGAGCCCGGATGGCATGGCGCTGTCGGGGGTGGTTGCCGAGGGGCATGGCGGTTTCCGATTCCGCCTGTCCCAGGGTGACGGCGGCTTCAGCACCTTCCTCGGCGCGCGTGTCGATGCGCGACGGGTTGAACTGTCGCGCGAGGCGAGGGCCGCGGCGCCCGACCTCGACCCTCGCCGCTACGACAGCGCGCGGGCCGAAGTGACCTGGTCCGGGCTGTTGCAGCCGAAGGGCAAGCCATGGGAATGGTCGCTGGACGTGGGGGCGGGGGCGCAGACCGAGGGGGGCGCCTTCTCCTACCGCTTCCTGCGCGCGGGAACCGGGCTGACCCGGGGTTTCGACGACCGCACCGCGGGCAATGTCAGCATCGGGTTCGAGCGCAGGGATGCAGGCACCGGCGCACGGCCGGTGATCGCGAGCAATCTGGCGCTCGGCCTGCGGCGCATCCTGCCGGACGAGCATGTCCTGTCGCTGACCGGGTTCATCGGCAAGCTGGACACCCCCGTCGCCGGCCGCAGTTCAACCACGCTCGGCGCCGAGATCGGGTGGGAGGCCGCGCGCCCGGTCGGGCCGGCGCTGCTGGCGCTGCGCGCCAGCTATGCAAAGACCGAGTTTCCCGGCTACTGGGTCGGACCGATCGAGGTGCCCGGGGGGCGGCGCGACCGCACGGTGTCGGCCGCGGCCGACCTGACCTTCCCGGGCCTCGCCGTGCAGGGCTTTGCGCCCAGGCTCACGATCAGCCACAGCGACACGTCGTCGAACGTGAGCCGCTTCGACACGCGCCGGGTGGGGATGCAATTCGGACTTTCGGCGCGGTTCTGACTGTTCCGGGACGGTCCGTGTGGTAGGTTCCGCCCCGCAACGGAAGGGAACCAACATGACGATCCGCTATCTGCACACCATGGTCCGCGTGCTCGACCTCGAGAAGTCCATCGCCTTCTATCGGCTTCTGGGGCTGGAAGAGACGCGCCGCCACGACAGCGAGGGCGGGCGGTTCACGCTGGTGTTCATGGCCCCGCCGGGCCAGCCGGAATGCCCGGTGGAACTGACCTACAACTGGGACGGCGACACAGGCCTGCCCTCGGACAGCCGGCATTTCGGCCACCTCGCCTATGCGGTGGACGACATCTATGCGACCTGCGCGCATCTGGAAGCGAACGGTGTCACGATCAACCGCCCGCCCCGCGACGGGCGCATGGCCTTCGTGCGCTCGCCCGACAACGTGTCGGTGGAGCTGTTGCAGGCGGGCGATGCGCTGCCGCCTGCCGAGCCCTGGGTAAGCCGGCCGAGCGTCGGGCACTGGTGAGGCTGGCGGGGGGCTGCCTGCCTTCCGCACCCCCCCCCGAGTATGTCTACGCCAAGATGAAACGGGGATCGGGGCGCCGGGCGTCGGGCGGGCAAGGGCGCCAGACGTGCATGAGGTCGGGACCCAGCACCTCGGTCCGGTCGAGGGCGTAGTCGGGGGGCCCGAGGGCCGGCGCGGCGGGGAGCGGGCCGAGCGCCGGGGTGCCGCCCGCGCCGAAGGTGCGCCCTGCGCTGAAGGCGATGATCTCGCCGGTGTGCTGGCCGGCAAGGAGCGCGGCGGCGACGGCGCCGCCGCCCTCGCAGAAGATGCGCGTGAGGCCACGGGCGGCCAGGCGGGCGAGCGCCTCGGCCATGATGATCCGGCCGCCGCGGTCGGCAGGGCACGCCAGGGCTTCGACCCCGGCCGCAGCGAGGGCGGGCGGGATGGCGGCGGTATCGGCATGCATCAGCCAGACCGGCACCTGCCGCGCGCTGCGGGCAAGGCGGCCTTCGGCGGGCAGGCGGGCGCTGCTGTCCAGGACGATGCGGACGGGCTGGCGCGCGATGCCGATATCGCGCACGGTCAGGTCGGGGTCATCGGCAATCGCCGTGCCGATGCCCACCATCACCGCATCATGGGTGGCGCGCAGCGCGTGGACCCGGGTGCGGGCCGCCGGCCCCGTGACCCATTTCGAGACGCCGGCGGCATTGGCGATGCGCCCGTCGAGCGACAGGGCGAGTTTCAGCGTGACATGCGGGCTGCCGGTCAGGATGCGGCGCAGGAAGCCCTCGTTCAGCCGCGCGGCCTCGGGGCCCAGGACGCCCTCGGTCACCACGATGCCCGCGTTGCGCAGGGTCGCGTGGCCGCGGCCCGAAACGCGCGGATCGGGGTCGGTGCAGGCCGAGACGACGCGCGCGATGCCGGCCGCCGCCAGCGCCTCGGCGCAGGGGGGGGTGCGGCCGTGGTGGGCGCAGGGTTCCAGCGTCACATAGGCGGTGGCGCCGCGCGCCTCTGCGCCGGCCTGGGCCAGCGCCACCGTCTCGGCATGCGGCCGCCCGCCGGCCTGTGTCCAGCCGCGGCCGAGGATGCGGCCGTCGGGCGCCACGATCACGCAGCCGACCGCCGGATTCGGCCAGACATTGCCGAGGCCCCGCGCCGCCAGGCGCAGGGCATGGGCCATGTGATCGCGGTCGTTTGCGGCGGTCACTCCTCGGCGGGCGCGGCGGGGCGCAGCCCCTCGACGAAGCTCTCGAAATCGTCGGCGGCCTGGAAGTTCTTGTAGACGCTGGCAAAGCGCACATAGGCCACGGTGTCGATCCGGGC
>DAOLBY010000020.1:0-20836 GCA_035324325.1 Paracoccaceae bacterium
GTTCCTTGCCGAACCAGGCCAGCGTTGCGGCACGCAGCCCCTCGACGTTACCGCCATAGGGGGCGAGGTGCAGGTAGAGGCCCAGGATCTGGTCCTTCGACAGCCGCCGCTCCAGCGCCAGCGCCACGCGCATCTGGCGCAGCTTGCCCTGCATCCGTCCTGTCCCGCTGTCCTCGAGCAGGCGGGCCACCTGCATCGTCAGGGTCGAGCCGCCCGACACCACGCGCCCGGCACGCAGCGACTGCCATGCCGCCCGGGCCAGCGCGCGGGCATCGACGCCGGGGTGGCTGCGAAAACGCCGATCCTCGTAGGCCAGCAGCATGGCGACAAAGGCCGGGTCGACCTGCCCCGGGTCCAGCGCCATGCGCCACCGGCCGTCCTCGACCGTGTAGGCGCGCAGCAGTCGCCCGTCGCGGGCCACGACCTCGACCGAGGTCTCGACCGACAGCGGCGGCAGCACGGTCGCATCGATCCAGCCGCGCGCGCCGTCCAGCGCCGCCGCCCCGGCCCAGAGCGCAAGGGCGAGTGCGATCAGCCGGCGCCCGGCGCGGCGGCTGCCCCCCCTCCCCATCCCTCCCCCACGATGGGGGGAGGGAGGCGCCGGACCCTCGCCGCGGCGCATGGCCTACTCCGCCACCGTCACGCGGCCGGTGGCGCCGCGGGCGCGGAAGTCGGGGCGATACATGTCCTCGACGCTGGCCGCGGGATGGTGGAACTGCCCGGGGCTGACCGCGCGGACCACATAGGCCAGCCGGAAGGGCGCGTTTCCGCGCCGGTCCAGCGCGGCAACGAAGCGGTCCTGGCGGAACTCCGCGTTCTCCACCTCGGCCGTGTCCAGCCATTCCAGCGCCGCGATCTGCCCGCCCGTGATCAGGTTGGGGTTGTCGATCTCGAAGCCCGCGGGCAGCGGATCGGTCACCATCAGCCGCGCCTCGCCCCGACCGAAGGGCGTGACCTCGATCACCGTGACCAGCCGCGTGCCGGCCGGAACGGGCTGCGACAGGTCCACCGCCGCACCGTCGAGCGTGTAGTGGCTGCGGGCGATGGCATAGCCGTTGCCGCCCTCGGGTTCGGGTTCGACCGGCACACCATAGGCCGTGACGGTCAGCATCTGCGGGCGGGCCGAGGTGTTTTCCACCCGCACCCCCGGCCCCGGCAGCACCCGCACCAGCGGACCGGAGGCCGGCGCGCCGTCGATCAGCAGGCCATCGGCTCCCGGCGCCTCGCGCAGCGCGTTCACCGCGAGCAGCATCCAGACCGATTCCTGCGTGGACAGGTTGGTGCGCCCCGTCATGGCCGACACCAGCCCCTCGCGGTCCACCGCCTGCGACCCGGCCTCGGTTGCCAGCGTCAGCACCGCCGCGGCATCGCGCAGGTTGGTGCCGTAGTCGGCGCGGAACAGCTGTTCGCGCTCGGGCCGCATGTCGATGCGGGCGGCGGCCTTGCGGAACAGCGCATCGGCGCGCGCCTGGTCGCCGTAGAAGGCCAGCGCCGCGCCAAGCTGCGCCTGCGCCATGGGCGTTGCGAAGGCGTCGGCCTTCACGTCGGCGTAGTAGCGCAGATCGCCGATGGCTGCCGCCCCCTCGCGCGCCAGCACCATCAGCGCATAGGCCAGCGCCTCGCCTCCCGCGTCGAAGTCGGGCGTGTAGTTGACCTGGTTGCGCAGGTTGTCGAGCGCGGCGCGGAACGCGGGCTGCGGCACCACGATGCCTTGCGCCCGCGCGCGGCTGAGGAAATCGGTCACATAGGCATCCAGCCAGAAATCGCCCCCTTCGGCCCGCCACAGGCCGAAGCCGCCTTCGGACGTCTGGTTCAGCAGCACCGCCTCGACCGCCTGGCCGACGCGCGCGCGCAATTCGCCTGCGCCTTCAAGGTTCAAGGCCTGCGCAACGAGGTCGTAGTAGAGAAGCGGCAGCGCGCGCGAGGTGATCTGTTCGGTGCAGCCATAGGGGTATCGGTCGAGCGCGGCCAGAAGCCCAGGCGCGTTCAGCCGCGCGATCGAGCCCATGGCGAGCGTCGCCTTCGCCCCGCCTGTGTCGAGACCCTCCAGCACCGTCTGATCGAAGGCGAAGGTGGCGCCGGGGGGCAGGTCGAAGCGGCTGATCCGTGCCACCTCGGGGTCGAGCCGGCGTACGGTCAGGCGCAGGCTGCGCGTCAGCACGCGCCCCTCGGGCGTGGTCAGGGCGACCGCCACCTCTTCCACACCTTCCGTCCCGCCGGCCCGCAGCGGCACCGACAGCACCGCCTTGCCCTGCGGCGCGAGGTCGAGGCCCGAGGGCACGGGGCCGAGCGTCAGGCCCGCAGCGGTCACGTCAAGGCCCATGCGGCCCGCGGGGCCGGTGGCGTGGACCACTTCGAGCAGCAGGCGGCTATCGTCGCCGGGGGCCAGGAAGCGCGGCAGCGAGGCCGTCACCACCACCGGGTCGCGCACCAGCACGTCGGCGCTGGCCTGGCCGATCCCCTTGCCCGACCAGGCCACCGCCATCACACGCACCGTGCCGTTGAAGGCCGGCAGGTCGAAGGACACACGCGCCAGCCCGTCAGGGCCAACCTGGATCGGCCCCGAGAAATAGGCGACCAGATCCTCGGTCGGCGGGTCGGCCTGAAGGCGGGCCTGCAGGCCCCCGTCGCCGCCCGAGCGCACCTGCCCCTCGGCCCCGGTCAGCCCGTCGATCAGCCGGCCATAGACATCGCGCAGCCCCACCCCCAGCTTGCGCTGGCCGAAGTAATGGCCGGCGGGGTCGGGCGGGGTGAAGGCGGTCAGGTTCAGGATGCCCACGTCCACCGCGGCGACCGTGATATGGGCGGTGTCGCCCGGCGCCACGCCCTCCACCCGCACCGCCACGTCAAGCGGCCCGCGCGGGTCGGCCTCGGGCGCGGTTTCGATCGTGGTGGCCAGGCGCCGCTGGCCGGGGTCGATGGCGGCATGGGCCAGACCCAGCGCACGCGCCGGGTTGCGGCCGGCGGCCACGTCCATCGGACGGATCACGGACGCCGTGACATAGACGCCCGCGCCCCAGTCTTCGGTCACCGGCAGGGGGATCAGGTTCTCGCCCTCGGCCACCTGAACCGACTGCAACGCCACCACCCGGTTCGACAGGACCGACACCAGCGCCGTTCCGGCCGCCCGCGGCACGATGCGCAGCATCGCCGTCTCGCCTGGAAGATAGGCGGGCTTGTCGAGCGACAGTTCCAGCGTGTCGGGGGTGGAGGTGACATCGGCCGGCGCATACCAGCCCGCCCAGAAGGTCGTGCTGCTGGAGGCCCCGCTGCCCAGTGCCGTCGCCACCAGTTCGTATTGCCCCCAGGTCACGGGCGCCCCCACCTCGACCGGCGCGGTGCCGGCGTCCGCCGTGCCGCGGGCGATGCGGGTGCGGCGGGTCACGGGTTCCCAGTACCAGGAGCCGTAGTCCTGATACCATTGATAGCGCGTCTCGATGCGTGTCAGTTCCCATTCCACCCGCGCAGGCTTGGCCGTCAGGTCCGGCCCCAGCACCACCAGCGCAAAGCGCGCATCACCGCCTTCGGGCACGACATCGTCGAACAGCGGCCGGATGCCCACCAGATCCCCCGCCGGCGCGACGGCCTGCAGGACCTGCCGCTCCACCGGCCGGCCCGAGCCTTCGGCCACGCGCAGCGTGAAGCGCGCCTCGAGCGGGCGGCCGGGGTTGTCCACCTGCGGCAGGTCCACGTCCACCACGGCCACACCCGCCTCGTCGGTGCGGATGCCCCCGCCCATCGGGTCCATCAGGGGCGAGAAGGGTTCGTCGTGCCGGCCGAAGCGATAGCCCGGCCAGGCCGCCAGCCCCTCGGCCGCGCGCAACAACACCTCGCCCTCGACCGCCAGATCGGCGCCCGGAGGGCCGAAGAGGTAGCGCGCGGTGACCGTGACCTCGGCCGGCTCGCCCGGGCGCAGCGGGGCATCGCCGACGGCGAGGTCGAAGTCGATGCGCTCGGGCAGGAAGTCCTCGACGAGGAAGGTGCGCGAGGCGAGGGGCGGTGCGGCGGTATCGGCCAGCAGTTCCAGCCGCCAGGTGCCGCGGGGGGCCTGCGCGGCGATGACCTGGCTGAACACATAGCCGCCCGCCACATCGGCCACTGCGGCGCGGGCGTGTTCCACGCCATCGGGGCGCTTCCAGACGGCGGTCAGCGGCAGGCCGGCGATGGCCTCGGCCCGGCTGTCGCGCGCAAGCGCGGTGGCATGGACCGTGTCGCCGGGCCGGTAGGCGCCGCGTTCGGTGGTCAGGAACACGTCCACCGGCGGCGCGGGGTCGCGCCCGGCCACGCCGCGGTCGGACAGGTCGAACTCGGGGTCCGTCAGCGACAGGAAGGCGAGGTCGTCCCCACCTGCCCGCGCAATCAGCATGGCGGGCGCCGCCCCCCCGGTGCCGCGGGTCAGCCCGGCCTCGATCCGCGCAACGCCCTGATCATCGGTCGTGGCGGAGGCGAGCACCGCATTCGCCCGGCTGAGCAGTTCCACCGTCACCCCGGCCCGGGGCGCGGCGGTGCCGAGGCTGCGCACCGCCACCGTCAGCCCGTCCGCGCCGAGGAAGCTCGTCATCCCGAGGTCGGAGACGACGAACCACTGCCAGGATGGCGCGTCGGAATATTCGTCGCGCCCCGCCACTGCGGCCTTGAGCGCATAGATGCCGGCCGGCCGGCCCGTCAGCGCCTCCGCCAGCGGCAGGCGGGTCGTCATGTCGCGGTTGACCTCGACCGGGACGGTGGCGCTGCCCTTCCAGATCGCCTCGCCCACGCGGCCGGCGAAATCATCCTCGCGCCAGTATTCCATCGGCTGGCCGAAGAAATCGCCCTGGATCGCGCGCAACAGGTTGCGGTCGGACACGGCGTAGAGCGTCAGCGTCAGGTCGGTCGCGTTCACCGTCTCGACCGGGATCGCCGCGCCCGCGCCCCTGGGCAGCAGATAGCCGCGTCCGGGGAAGCGGACGGAGGGTGTGCGGTCGCGCACATAGGCGGTGATGGTGACCGGCTGCGCGAGGGTCTGTCCGTCTGCGGCGGGCAGACCGGCACGGAAGGTCGCGCTGATGCGCTGGCCATGCGTCAGCCCCTCGACGCAAAGCTGCCGGTCACCGGCGGCGGCAACGCTCAGCCCCGGTTCGGCCAGTTGGACAAAGCTGGAATAGTCCACCCCCGCCTTCAGCAGATCCTCGGTGAAACTGGCGCAGAGCCGCGGCTCGGCGCTGTCGGATTGCACCGAATGCTCGGCAATGCGGAAGCCGTACTTGGCGATGGCAGCATCCAGGGCCACCGCCGTATCGTCGCGTGGGGCAATGGCCTGCGCCAGCCGCAGCGCCTGCACCTGGTCGCGGCCACGCCCGGTCTGTTCCAGCGCCGCGCCCAGGGTGACAAGGATCGTGTGCCGCAAGGCCGGGTTCTCGGCCCGCAGGTAGGCGTTGATGGCGGCCAGCGCCGCACGGTCGCGCGCCCGGCCCGCATCGTTGCCGGCAAGTGCCGCAACCGCCAGCAGGTCATCGGCATAGTCGAGCCAGCCCGCCGCGGCATCGGTCACCGCCAGCGCCCGGCCGGCCGCATCGGCAGCGGCAATCCGGTTGCCGGCCGCCCTGGCCGTGGCGGCGGAGGCCAGGTGATCCTCGGCAGCGATCTCGCCCGTAGGATGGTCGGCGCCCAGGCCGCGGGCGAGGCCCGCCGCGCGCGACATGTCGCCGTCGCCAAGGAAACCAAGCTCCTCCCGCCGCACCGCCGCCCGGGCCGTCGCCTGCGGCGACGCGGTCAACACCCGCCCCGACATCGCCCCCGCATAGAAGGCCGAAGGCCCCGGCCCTGCCTTCAGGAAGCAGGCGCCGAAGCGGCTGTTGAAGGTGAAGGCCTCGCAGCGCCGGTCGGTCGTGCAGGCTGTGGCGCAGGCCTCGATCGTGGTGTCGCGCTGGTTGGCGAAATCGCCGCCCGGCAGGTCGGCATCGGGCAGGTAGGTCAGGCGCCGCTCGGGGATCAGGCCCTGCGACACCGCCACCGCGGGCGCCATCGCCACCATCAGCAACACCGCGAGGCCAAGAACCAGCGCACGCATCCAAACCTCCACGCCTCGAATGGGTGCAGGGTCGCATGGCGCCGCCCCGGCTGGCAAGGATTCGCCCCGGTCCGCGCCTGCGGCCGTTAAGCCTTGCTTCACCCTGACCCGCCAAGGATGCCCGGCAACGTCAGGCGAAGGTTCGGGACGCGCAGGCATGGACATGATGGATCGGCTGGCCAAGGAACGGCGCCTGCGCCTGGCCGCCGAACGCCTGCTGGAACAGAAGAGCCGCGAGCTGTTCGCCGCAAACGAAAAGCTGGCGCTGCATGCCCGGTCGCTGTCCGACCAGGTGCTGGCGCAGCGCGACATGACCCGTGCCGCCCAGCACGAGGCCGAGGCGCTCAAGGGCCAGAACTCGCGCTTTCTTCAGGATCTCCAGTCGGCCCATACCACCGCGGTCATGGCCGAACGCCGGCTGCGCGATTCGATCGACACGATCCGCGATGGCTTTGCCGTGTTCGATGCCGACCTGAGGCTGGTTGTGGCCAATCGCGCCTATCTGGCAGCCTTCCAGGGCCATGACGTGGGGCCGGGATGGACATGGGGCGAAATCCTTCGGCTGTCCACCCGGGCCGGGATCATCGACACCGGCGACCAGACGGCCGACGACTTCGTGGACGCGAACCTCGCCCGCTGGGACGAGGATCCGATCCCGCCGCAGGTCGTGCGCTTCACCAACGGCTTCTGGGTCAAGCTGGTCGACCGCCGCGCGCGCGACGGCGACATCGTGAGCCTTGCGCTCAACATCACCGACCAGATGCGCATCTACGCCGCGATCGAGGCGATCCCCGACGGCTTCGTGCTTTTCGACAGGGAACAGAGGATCATCATGGCCAACGAGCAGTACAAGCTTTCCGTGCCCGGCATCGCCGACCACGTCCTGCCCGGCGCGACGCTCGAGTCGATCCTGCGCCGCGGCCTTGCGCTTGGCGCCTATGTCGATGCGGTGGGGCGCGAGGATGACTGGATCGCAGAGCGCCTGGCCCACCATGCCCGCGCCGAGGGCGAGATGGAGGTGCGCACCAAGGACGGCCGCGTGATCAAGATGATCGACCGCCCGACGCCCGACGGCGGCCGCGTGGGCCTGCGCGTGGACGTAACCGGGGAACGCCGCCAGCAGGAGGCGCTGGAGGCCGCCCGCGCCGCCTCCGAAGCCGCGAACCGTGCCAAGTCGGCCTTCCTCGCCAACATGTCGCACGAGATCCGCACGCCGATGAACGGCGTCGTCGGCATGGCGGAACTGCTGTGCGACACGGCCCTCACCGAGGAACAGCGCCTGTTCGCCGAAACCATCCGGTCGTCGGGCGAGGCGCTTCTGGTCATCATCAACGACATCCTCGACTACTCCAAGATCGAGGCGGAACGCCTGACCCTTTACCCCGAACCTTTCGACCTCGAGCGCGTGATCCACGAGGTCGCGATGCTCCTCCAGCCGCGGGCCCGGGAAAAGGGCATCGACCTCCTGATCGATTTCGACATGTTCCTGCCCACCCGCTATGTGGGCGACCCGGGCAGGCTGCGGCAGGTGCTGACGAACCTTGTGGGCAACGCGGTGAAGTTCACCGAGGCCGGGCATGTGCTGGTCCGCGTCGTCGGGATCGAGGCCGAGCCGGGGCGCCAGCAGCTGCATGTGACGGTCGAGGATACCGGCATCGGCATCCCGGCCGACCAGCTCGACCGCATCTTCGGCGAGTTCGAGCAGGTGGAAAGCGAGGCGAACCGCAAGTTCGAGGGCACGGGCCTGGGACTGGCGATCACCCGCCGGCTGATCGAACGGATGGAGGGCGCGGTCTGGGTGGACAGCGAGCTTGGGCGTGGGTCATGCTTCGGCTTTCGCCTCGCGCTTCCGGTGGCCGAGGATGCGGGCGTGCCGCGCGCGCCGGTCACCCTGCGCCGGGCGCTCATCGTCGACGACCAGTTCATCAACCGCACCATCATCGAACGCCAGCTGACCACCTGCGGGATCGAGGTCGTGGCCTGCCGGTCGGGGGCCGAGGCCCTGGCGGCGGCGGCCCAGAGCACCTTCGACGTGATCGTGACCGACCACGAGATGCCCGAGATGGACGGCCTGACGCTGGCCGCGCGGCTGGCCGAGGAGGGATCCGCGGTGCCGGTCGTGCTGCTGTCGTCAAACCCCGCCGCCTCGCGCGAGGGGCCGGGGGCGCAGCACCTGGCCGCGATCCTGCAGAAGCCGGTGCTGCGGTCCGATCTTTACCGCCGGCTTCAGGCGCTGTCGGCCCCGCCGGAACCCGCCGCGCCGCCGCCGCCCGCGCCGCCGGCCGGGCTGCGCCCGATGCGCGTGCTGTCGGCCGAGGACAACCGTACCAACCAGCTCGTGTTCCGCAAGATGGTCAAGGATTGCCCGATTCAGCTGACCTTCGCCGGAAACGGGCGCGAGGCGGTGGACCTGTGGCGCAGCCTGACCCCCGACATCATCTTCATGGACATCTCGATGCCCGAGATGGACGGCCGCGAGGCCGCGCGCGCCATCCGGGCCGAAGAGGCCGCGCGCGGCCTGCCCCGCGTGCCCATCGTGGCTCTGACCGCCCATGCAATGGACGGCGACGCCGAAGGGATCCTTGCCGCCGGCATCGACCGCTACCTGACCAAGCCGCTGCGCAAGACCGCGATCCTCGACGCGATGGAGGCCTATCACCCCGAAGGCACGCTGCCGCCCGGCAGGACCGAGGACGAGGCGGCCGCCGTGGCCTGACCGAACCCGCCTGCCGCCGGCGTCCGGCGCGGCGTCAGTACCACATGTCGGGCATCGCGGCCTTGCGGCGCGCGATGTAGTCGGCCAGAGCCTCGCGTCGCCCGGGGTCGAGCGGCGGCGGCTCGAACTCCGCTAGGCTCTGCTTCCAGGCACGGTTAGCGCGGGTGGCGGAATCCTCGGCCCCCGCGGCCAGCCATTTCTCGAAAGGCTCGTTGTCGGCAAGCTGGCTGTCCCAGAAGGCCGTTTCGTAGTGCGCCATGGTATGGGCACAGCCGAAGAAGTGGTTGCCGGGACCCACCTCGGCGAAGGCCTCGACCGCCAGCTGGTCGTCGTCGATCCTTACCCCGTCAAGATAGCTGTGCAGCGCCCCGCAGAGATCGGCATCCAGCATGAACTTCTCGTAGGACATGCTCAGCAGCCCGTCGAGAAAGCCGGCCGAATGCAGGATGAAGTTGGCACCGCAGTTCACCGCCGCCAGCATCGACATCGTGCCCTCGGTCATGGCCTGGGCATCGGGCAGTTTCGAGGTGGTGAAGTTGCCCGAACAGCGCAGCGGCAGCTTCAGCCGCCGCGCAAGCTGCCCGACCACGAGGCTGCCGACCGCGGGCTCGGGCGTGCCGAAGGTGGGCGCGCCGGACCGCAGGCTCATCGAGGACAGGAAGTTGCCGAAGATGACCGGCGCGCCGCGGCGTTCCAGCTGCGTCAGCGCGCAGCCCGCCATCGTCTCGGCCAGTGCCTGTGCGATGGCCCCCGCCGAAGTCACCGGCCCCATCGCGCCACCCAGGATGAACGGCACGATCACCGCGGCCTGGTTGGCCCGCGCATAGGCGCGCAGGCTGCGCGTCATCGTGCCGTCCCACACGAGCGGCGAGTTGACGTTGACATTGCCCAGGATCACGCAGTTCGCCTCGACGAAGTCCGCGCCGAACAGGATGCGGCACATCTCGACCGAATCCTCGCTGCGCTCCTCGGCGGTGACCGAGCCCATGAAGGGCCGGTCGCTGAGTTCGATATGCGCCATCACCATGTCGAGGTGGCGCTTGTTCACCGGCACGTCGGTCGGTTCGCAGATCGTGCCGCCGGAATGGTGGAAGTTGGGGCTGGCCTGCGCCAGCGACACGAAGTTGCGGAAATCCTCGATCGTTCCGAACCGCCGCCCGCGGTCGAGGTCCATCACGAAGGGCGAGCCATAGGCGGGCGAGAACACGACATTCGGGCCGCCGATGCGCACCGACCGCGCCGGGTTGCGCGCGTGCTGGACGAACTCGGCCGGCGCGTCACGCAGGATCTCGCGCAGCATCCCCGGCTCGAACCGCACCAGGAGGTCATCGACCCGCGCACCGGCCCGACGCCAGTGGTCGAGTGCGGCGGGGTCGTCGCGGAACTCGATACCCGTCTCGGCCAGGATGCGGTCGGCGGCAGCCTCGATCCGCACCAGCGCGTCCTCGGACAGGATGTCATGGGGCGGGATGCCGCGGACGATGTAGGGTCGCCCGATGCGCGACCCGCGCCGCGACCGTTCCGCCTGCCGGGCCTGCCGCCCGCGTCCCCGCGCCGCCGCTTCCATCGCTGCCCCCGTCAGAAGACCGGCCGGCAGCCTAAGCCACCGACGCAATGCACCATGCACCGAAAACGACGGGCTGTCCGCGCTCAGTCGGCCTCGCCCGCCAGGGCGGCCAGAAATGCCGCGCCGAAGCGATCGACGCGCGCCCCGTCCATCCCGGGCAGTGCGGCAAGTTCCGTCAGCGTCGAGGGCCGCGCCTCGGCGATCCGGCGCAACAGGGCGGGGGCGCAGGTCAGTGGCTTGTCGATGCCGCCTGCCCCCCGCATCAGGCGCACCTGCGCCTCTGCCAGGGCATCGTAGACGGCACCGGCGTCCCGACCCGCCAGCCGCCGCCGCGCCGGGTGCTGGCGCGAGGTCGTCTCTCCCGTGATCACGGCCAGGAAATCCGCCCCGAAGGTCTCCAGCTTCTTCGCCCCCACGCCTGCGATGCGCGCCATCGCGTCCAGCGTCTGCGGCCGTTTCTCGGCCATCTCGGCCAGAGTGCGGTCGGGGAAGACGATGTAGGCAGGCACCCCCGCCGCCTCGGCCAGCGCGCGGCGGCGGGCCTTCAGTGCGGCCAGCAGGGGCGCGTCCTCGTCCGACACCAGCGCCCGGGCCGGTCCCGCCCGGGCGGCTGCTGCCTCGACGCTGTCGCGCCGCAGGGTCACGCTTTCCTCGCCGCGCAGCACCGGGCGCGCCACCTCGGTCATCCGCAGGGCGCCGTGGCGCTCGGGGTCGGGGCGCAAGAGGTCGCGCCCCATCATCTGGCGGAACACGGCGCCCCAGGTCGCCCGCGGCAGGTCGCGCCCCACGCCGAAGGTGGGCAACCGGTCGTGCCCGCGCTCGCGCACTTTCGCGGTGGCCGTGCCGGTCAGCACGT
Organism: Paracoccaceae bacterium; assembly: GCA_035324325.1. Taxonomy (GTDB): domain Bacteria; phylum Pseudomonadota; class Alphaproteobacteria; order Rhodobacterales; family Rhodobacteraceae; genus DAOLBY01. Next base: position 11,189 of record DAOLBY010000020.1, read on the forward strand.
CGATCAGGTGCTGCGCCCCGAACCATTCGCCCGTCCGAAGCACCGCCGACAGCGCCTTGCGCACCGGCTGGGTCGCATCGAACAGCACCGCCGGCCGGTCACAGAGGTCGCAGTTGCCGCAGGGCGCGCGTTCTTCGCCGAAATACCCGAGCAGCACCTGCCGCCGGCACCCCGTCGCCTCGGCCAGCCCCAGCAGCGCGTTCAGCCGCCCGTGGTCGGCCATCCGCCGTTCGGGCGGGGCCTGGCCTTCGTCGATCTGGGTGCGGCGGAAGCGGATGTCGTCGGCCCCGAACAGCGTCAGCGTCTCGGCCGGAAACCCGTCGCGCCCCGCGCGCCCGATCTCCTGGTAATAGCCCTCGATCGACTTCGGCAGGTCGGCATGGGCCACCCAGCGGATGTCCGGCTTGTCGATGCCCCTGCCGAAAGCGACCGCGGCCACCCCGATCAGCCCCTCCTCCCCCTGGGACCCCGCCCCGACCCCCCCCCCTTCCTCGGCCTCGAGGCCCGCATGATAGGCCAACGCATTGTGCCCGCCCTCACGGAGCGCCTGTGCCAGCGTTTCGGTCTTGGCGCGGGTCCCGCAGTAGACGATACCCGACTGCCCTCGCCGGGCGGTGGCAAAGTCGAGAACCTGCTCGCGCGGTCGGTCCTTGGCGGCGAAGGCCAGGTGGATGTTCGGCCGGTCGAAGCCGCGCAGGAACGTTGCGGGTTCCTGCCCTCCGAACAGCCGTTCGACGATTTCGGCCCGTGTCTCGTCGTCGGCGGTGGCGGTGAAGGCCGCCAGCGGCACGTCCAGCGCTTGCCGCAGCGCGCCGATACGCAGGTAATCGGGGCGGAAATCGTGCCCCCACTGGCTGACGCAATGCGCCTCGTCCACCGCGATGGCCGCCACGCCCACCCGCCGAAGCATCGCCGGCACCCCGGGGGCGGCCAGCCGCTCCGGCGCGAGGTAAAGCAGCTTCAGCCGGCCCGCGTCCAGCGCCGCCATCGTTTCGGCTGTCTCCTCCGGCGTGTTGCCCGAGGTCAGCGCGCCCGCCTCGACCCCCGCCGCGCGCAGTGCCCGAACCTGGTCCCGCATCAGCGCAATGAGGGGAGAGATCACCAGCGTCACGCCCGGCCGGCACAGGGCAGGCAACTGGTAGCACAGGGACTTGCCGCCCCCCGTCGGCATCACCGCCAGGACATCGTGCTCCGCCGCCACGGCTGCCACGATCTCGGCCTGGCCGGGGCGGAAGCCCGCGAAGCCGAAGACCTCGCGCAGCAGCGCCTCGGGGCCGGAGCGGGGCGCAGTCTGGCCGTCCATCCCGGTCAGACGAAGGCCCCGGCGTTGTTCATCAGCACGACGCGCAGGCCATAGACCGCGATCAGCACGATCAGCGGCGCCAGGTCGAGCCCTCCCATCGGCGGCAGGAACGACCGGATGCGGCCGTAGATCGGCTCCAGCAGGCGGTTCAGCCCGTCCCAGAGCTGCGCCACCAGCGGCTGGCGCAGGTTCAGCACCTGGAAATTGATGAGCCAGGACATGATGATATGGGCGATCACAAGGAACTGCACGACGCCGAGGATCAGCATCAGGATCTGGAACAGCGAAGTCATGGCGCAAGCCCCCGGAATGGCGTCGGGCCAAGTGGTAGCGCCCGCCCTGCGGAAGGGCAACCCGCGAGGGCGGGCCCGCGCGATGCTGCCGCAGCGTCGCGCTTGACCTTGGCGCGACGGCGCGTCACCCGGGCGGCCGAACGCAGCCCGACCGGAGGCACAGCATGTATCCCTTCCTGCGCATGGGGCTCGAGGCCTGGGCCGCCCGCAAGGCGCCGGCCATCGGGTTTCTCGACGAGCATGTATCCCAGCACCGCTGCTGGCCCTGGGATCTCGACCCCTGGATCGAACTCAACAACGGCCGCACGCTGACGCTCTACGACCTCGGGCGGGTGCCGATGGGCCTGCGCACCGGCCTTGCCCCGGTGCTGCGGAAAAAGGGCTGGGGAATGACCGTGGCGGGGTCGAGCCTGCGCTACCGCCGCCGCGTGCGCGCCTTCGACCGCATCACCATGCGCAGCCGCGGCATCGGCTGGGACGCGCGCTTCCTCTACATCGAACAGTCGATGTGGGTGCGGGGCGACTGCACCAGCCACATGCTCCTGCGCTCGGCCGTCACATCGCCGGGGGGCATCGTGCCGCCCGCGCAGGTCGCGGCCGCGCTGGGCCAGCCGCCCGACAGCCCGCCCCTGCCCGCCTGGGTCGCGGCCTGGATCGCGGCCGACGCCGCCCGCCCCTGGCCGCCGATGCAGGGCTGACCGCCCCTTCACCTTGGCCCAAATACCCCGGGGGGCGCCCCGCAGGGGCGGGGGGCAGCGCCCCCTCGCCGCCACAAGCGAATCGCGCTAGATGTGTTCCTGTTATGTTCACATCAGGCCCGCATCAGGCCCATGCGCTTCGTCGAGCTTTCCGCCCTGTCGAACTTCACCTTCCTGACCGGCGCCTCCCACCCCGAGGAGATGATGCGCCGGGCGGCCGAGCTTGGCCTGACCGCGCTCGCCATCGCCGATGTGAACTCGGTCGCGGGCATCGTGCGCGCCCATGCGGCAGCGCGCGAGGTCGCGCGCGAGGGAGGGGCGGCGCCACGCCTGCTGCCCGCCGCGCGCATCGTCACGCGCTGCGGCTTTGCCGCCACCGCCCTTCCAGCGGACCGCGCGGGCTGGGGGCGGCTCTGCCGGCTCCTGACGCTCGGCCGGCGGCGCGCGCCCAAGGGCGAATGCGACCTTGGCCCCGAGGACCTGACGGACGGGGGCGAGGGGATCGTCTGGCTGGTCCATCCCCCGGGGCGCGACGGGGCGTCCTTCGTCACCGCACGGCCATCACAGGCGCCGCGGGTTGCGGGCGGCGCGGGCGGATGGGGGCAGGTCGCGCAGCGGCTGGCGCGCCGCTTCCCCGGGCAGGTGGCCCTGGCGCTGGCCCCGCAATCCGCCGGCGCCGCCCCCCGCCGCTTCGATCGGCTGGAGCGGCTGGCCGCGCGCCTCGGCCTGCCCACCGTCGCCACCGCCGCCCCGGTGATGCACATGGCCGCGCGCCGGCGGCTGGCCGACGTGCTGGCCGCGATCCGTCTCGGCTGCCGGATCGAGGATCTGGGCCGCCGCGCCCTGCCGCATGCCGAGTTCCGCCTGCGCGGCCCGGTCGAGCTTGCCCGCATCTTCCGCGGGCACGAACCGGCCCTTGCCCGCGCCGCCGCCATCGCCGGCCGCCTGGCCTTCTCGCTCGACGACCTGCGCTACGAATACCCTTCGGAAATTGCGCAGGGCGAATCCGCCGCCGACCGGCTGGCGCGGCTGGCCCATGCGGGCCTCGCGCGCCGCTATCCGCAGGGGGTGCCACCGAAGGTCGCAGCGCAGATGGCCCACGAACTCGACCTGATCGGCCGGCTGGGGTATGAGCCCTATTTCCTGACCGTGCACGACATCGTCGATTTCGCCCGCGGCCAGGGCATCCTGTGCCAGGGCCGCGGATCGGCGGCCAATTCGGTGGTGTGCTACGCCCTCGGCGTCACCTCGGTCAGCCCCGAGATCGGCACCATGGTGTTCGAGCGCTTCGTCTCCGAGGCGCGCAACGAGCCGCCCGACATCGACGTGGATTTCGAACACGACCGGCGCGAGGAGGTGATCCAGCACATCTATGCCCGCTACGGCCGCCACCGCGCGGGCCTCTGCGCCACGGTGATCCACTACCGGGGCAAGCGCGCGGTGCGCGAGGTGGGCCGCGCCATGGGCCTGACCGAGGACACGGTGGCGGCGCTGTCCTCGCAGATCTGGGGCTGGGGCGGCGGTGGCGACATCACCGAGGCGCGCCTGGCCGAGATCGGGCTCGACCCCGCCGACCCCCGCCTGCGCCTGACGCTGGCGCTGGTGGCCGAAATCCGCGGCTTTCCCCGCCACCTTTCGCAGCACGTCGGCGGCTTCGTCATCACCGAGGGGCGGCTCGACGAACTGGTGCCGGTCGAGAACGCGACGATGGAGGACCGCACCGTCATCCCCTGGGACAAGGACGACATCGACACGCTCAAGATCCTCAAGGTCGATGTGCTGGCGCTCGGCATGCTGTCCTGCATCCGCCGCGCCTTCGACCTTCTGGCGCAGCACCGCGGCCGGCGCTTCACGCTGGCCACCCTGCCGCCCGAGGATCCGGCGACCTACGACATGCTCTGCCGGGCCGACACGCTCGGCGTGTTCCAGGTGGAAAGCCGGGCGCAGATGAACTTCCTGCCGCGGATGCGGCCGCGGGCCTTCTACGACCTGGTGATCCAGGTGGCGATCATCCGGCCCGGCCCCATCCAGGGCGACATGGTCCACCCCTACCTGCGGCGGCGCAACGGGCAGGAACGGGTCTCCTTCCCCTCGGACGCGCTCGGCGCCGTGCTGGGCAAGACGCTGGGGGTGCCGCTGTTCCAGGAACAGGCGATGCAGATCGCCATCGTCGGGGCGGGTTTCACACCGGACGAGGCCGACCGCCTGCGCCGGGCGCTGGCCACCTTCAAGAAGCAGGGCAGCGTCGGCACGCTGAAGGACCGCTTCCTGCAGGGCATGCGCGCCAACGGCTACGACGACGACTTCGCCGCCCGCTGCTTCGCGCAGATCGAGGGCTTCGGCAGCTACGGCTTTCCCGAAAGCCATGCGGCGAGCTTTGCGCTGCTGGTCTATGCCTCGTCCTGGCTCAAGTGCCACCACCCCGGCATCTTCGCCTGCGCGCTTCTCAACTCGCAGCCCATGGGCTTCTACGCCCCCGCCCAGATCGTGCGCGACGCCCGCGAGCACGGGGTCGAGCTGCGCCCCGTCTGCATCAACGCCAGCCGCTGGGACTGCACGATGGAGGAGGACGGGCAGGGCGGTCTGGCGCTGCGGCTGGGGTTCCGCCAGATCGCCGGGCTGGCCGAGGACGAGGCGCAGTGGATCGCGGCCGCCCGCGGCAACGGCTATCGCGCGGTGGCCGATGTCTGGCGCCGCGCCGGGGTGGCGCCCGCCACGCTGGCCCGCCTGGCCGAGGCCGATGCCTTCGCCGCCCTCGGCCTGTCGCGGCGCGATGCGCTGTGGCAGGCCCGCGGGCTGGGGGGGCCCGCGCCCCTGCCGCTCTTCGCCCGCGGGATCGAGGGCGAGGGCAGCGCCGAACCCGCCGTCACCTTCCCCGCCCTGACCGAGGGCGAGGCGGTGGTCGAGGATTTCCGCGCCCTGCGGCTCAGCCTGCGGCAGCATCCGGTGGCCTTCCTGCGGCACCTGCTGACGCCGGACGGCGGCGCACCGCCTCAGGTCAGCCAGAGCCGGGCATAGGGCGGCAGGGCGATGTTGTCGTGAAAGGTCGCGACCGGAGCATCCGACAACGCGTCGTGCATCCGCGTCACGCCCAGCCCCCGCGCCCAGGCCGCCGACAGGTGCTGCCAGCCCTCGGTCATGTTGAACACGCACAGGATTGTGCCCGTGGGCGCACCGCGCGCCACGGCGAACAGCGCCGGGATCCCGGTGTCGGGGATCGTCGTCGGGTGGCCCGCATGCAGCCCCGGCGTGGCGCGCCGCCGCGCCAGGATGTGCCGCACCCCCCGGAACACGCGCGCGCCCGGGCTCTGCGCCGTCTCGCGCGTCGCCGCCATGTCCCAGTCCATCGCCGGGCGGTGCAGCCAGCGGCTGTCATGCGCGTGCTCGGGAACGTCGCGGTAGCCCCAGTCGTTCAAGAGCGCCAGCTCGTCGCCCATGTAGACCAGCGGGATGCCCCCGAAGCCCGCGATCAGCGCCGGCCCCATCAGGATCCGCTGCACCGCCATCTCGGCCCCCGCGGCATCGCCCGCCGCGAGCGCCGCCTCGAGCCCCGCGAGCGAGGCGAGCGACCCCGAGATGCGCTTGTCCCCCGTCGCCTCGTTCACCTGGAAGGGCGCGCCGCGGGCAAAGCTGCCGGGGAAGGTGCCTTCGTAGAAATCCGACAGGAAGGCGCGGTGCGCCGACCCCGACAGGCCGAACGCCGCCGCATCCTCGTCGGTCACCGCCCAGCCGATGTCATCGTGGCAGCGGATGTAGGTGGCGTAGGTGGCGTTGGTCAGGCGGTCGGGGAAATGGCTGCGCAGCACATGGCCCATCAGGCGGGCATCCCGTGTGGCCAGCCCCGACCAGAACTGCACCATCAGGCTGTTGTGATAGGCGAGGTTCCCCTCGCGCCCGTCGTGCCGCCCGCGGCCCAGATAGGGCAGCATCTCGGCCGGGCCCACGATCGCCTCCTCCAGATGGATCACCGCCGGGCAGACGATCCGGCAGACCGCCCGCAACGCCTGCAAGATCATGTGCACCTCGGGTTCCGACTGGCAGCGGGTGCCCATCCGCTTCCACATGAAGGCGACCGCATCGAGCCGCAGCACATCGACGCCCCGGTTGGCGAGGAACAGCATGATGTCGGCAATCTCGACAAAGACCTGCGGGTTGGCCCAGTTCAGGTCCCACTGGTGCTCGTTGAAGGTGGTCCAGACCCATTTCCCGATCTCGGGATAGAAGGTGAAGTTGCCCGGCGCATTGTCGGGAAACACCTCGACCAGCGTGCGCTCGTAGAGGTCGGGCAGCGTGGCGTCGGGAAACATCAGGTAGTAGTCCTGATAGACCGGATCGCCCTTGGCGGCCTTCTTCGCCCAGGCGTGTTCCTTGGCGGTGTGGTTCAGCACCAGATCGACGCAGAGGTTGATGCCACGGGCGCGGAAGGCGCGCGCGACCTCTTCCAGATCGTCCATCGTGCCGTAGGCGGGGTTCACCTTGCGGTAGTCCATCACGGAATAGCCGCCGTCGCTGTCGCCGGGGCGCGGCTTGAGGCAGGGCATCAGGTGGACATAGGTGATGCCCAGATCCTCGAGATAGGGCAGCCGGTCCAGCACCCCCTTCAGGTCGCCGGCAAAGCGGTCGATGTAGAACACGTATCCCGCGCGGTCCGACCGCTGGAACCAGTCGGGTTCCAGATCGCGGATCAGGTCGAGCCGGCGCAGATCTTCGGGCCGTGCCGTCCAGGCCTTGCGCATCGCGGCCAGAAGCCGGTCGCGGAAGGCCGCGTAATCCGCGCGCTGGCCGTAAAGCGCCTCGAGCATCGGCCAGAGGTCGGGGGCAGAGCGGGCGAGGCGCAGCTCGAAGATCTCGTCGGCCGGCGCGGCCGCGCGGCTGGTTTTGGGCATGGCGTCCTCCCCCCGTCGTGCGCGGCCGACGATAGGGCGCCCAAAGCGGTTTGGGAAGCCGCTTCCGCGCGGGTTAAAGCCGCACGACCAGCCGTGTCCGGTGGCGGATGCGCGCCGCGATCCAGCGCAGGTCGGCCAGGGCGAAGGCCACGCAACCGGCGGTGGGGTGGCGGGGCTTGCGCCAGACATGCACGAAGATGGCGCTGCCCCGCCCGGGTTCGGCCTGCGGCCAGTTCCAGTCGGTCAAGAGAACCAGATCATACAGCGGATCGGGCCGCATCAGCCGTTCGTGACGATGGGGATGCGGGGCGCGGACCGGCAGGTTGTAGTCGGGGTCGGCGGGGTCGTCCGACCACAGGTCCGAGGGGCGCAAGGCCACCGCCCAGTCGGCCGGCCGCACCAGCCGGTCGGCGCGGTAGAGCATCCCCGTGAGGGTGTGCACCCCCGCCGGCGTCGCACCGTCGCCCTCCCGCTTGGCGCGGGCGGGCACGATGCCGCCCCGTCCGATGGCACAGGGAAAGCGGCGCCCCATGAAACGCGCGCCCTGCCGCGTCACCACGAGGTCGAAAGGGGTCATGCAGCGGCCCCGTCGGGCGCCGCAGCCTCGGGCGCGATCAGAACCACCACGCTGCCCCGCTTGTGGCCGCCGTCCACATGGGCATGGGCGGCCGCGATCCCGTCCAGCGGATGGCAGCGGTCGATCACCGGGCGCAGCCTTCCCTCGGCCGCCATCCGTGCCACCGCCTGCACCAGCGCGGGGCTGTCCGGCGCCGGCCCGGCGATGACCCACCGCCCGCCCGGCAGCCGCGCGAGCCCCGCGCCCAGCGTCTGCCACAGGTCGGCCACCCCCAGGATCAGCCGGCCGCCCGGCCGCAGGAGCGGCCCATGCGAGCCGATGCGCGCCTGCCCGACCATGTCGAGGATCACGTCCCAGGCCTCGCCCAGCCGCGTCACATCCTGCGCGTGGTAGTCGATCACCGTGTCCGCACCCAGATCGCGCAAGAGCGCGTGGTTGGCCACGCTCGCCACGCCCGTCACATGCGCCCCGCGCGCCCGGCCCACCTGCACCGCTGCGCTGCCCACCGCCCCCGCCGCGCCGATGACCAGCAGGCGCTCGCCCGCGGCCAGCCGCGCCTTGGCGTCGAGGAAATGCAGCGCGGTCGACGCCCCGAAGGGCAGCGCCCCCGCCTCGGCCCAGCCCAGCCCCGGGGGCAGCGGGGCCAGCGCCGCCCCCTCCTTCAGCACGCGGAACCCGGCGTGGCAGCGCAAGCCGGCCCCGACCAGCGCGATCACCCGGTCGCCCCCTGCCAGCGCGTGACGCCCGCCCCCAGCGCCACGACCTCGCCCGACAGATCGGTGCCGAGGATGCGCGCCCGCGGCCCCCGCAGCCCCAGGGCCAGCCGCGCAAGGGGGCCCATGCCCGCAGGGAACCGCGCGGCCCTTATGCGTGCATCGGCCGAGGCGACCGTGCTGGCGCAGACCCGCACGAGGATCTCTCCCGCCCCGGGCACCGGGTCGGGCAGATCGACGATCCGGACCACATCGGGCGGGCCGTACCGATCCTGGACGGCAGCCTTCATCGCGCCCTCACATCAGGTGCCCGGACTTGGCGGCCTTGGTCGCGAGATAGGCGGCGTTCTCCTCGGTCTGGCCCACGCGCAGGGGCACCCGCTCGGCCACGCGCAGTCCGCAGCCCTCCATCATCGCCAGCTTGCGCGGGTTGTTTGTCAACAGCCGCACGGCCGAGAACCCCAGCCGGCGCAGGATGTCGGCACCGATGCGGAAATCGCGCTCGTCATCCTCGAAGCCCAGTCGGTGGTTGGCTTCGACCGTGTCGAACCCCTGGTCCTGGAGCGCATAGGCGCGCAGCTTGTTGGCCAGCCCGATCCCCCGCCCCTCCTGGTTCAGATACAGCAGCACCCCGGCCCCCGCCTGCCCCATCTGCGCCAGCGCCGCGCGCAGCTGCGGGCCGCAGTCGCATTTCAGGCTGCCCAGCACGTCGCCGGTGAAACAGGCCGAATGCAGCCGCGCCAGCACCGGCTGGCTGCGGTCGGGGCGTCCGATCTCGATGGCATAATGCTCCTCGGCGCCGTCGTCGGGGCGGAACACATGCACCCGCCCCGCCGCCGCCGCGGCCATGGGCAGCCGGGCCGAGACCACATCCTCCATCGGTGCAAGCCGAGCGAGAAGGGGCAGCACATCGGCCAGGGGCAGCACCGTAAGCCCATGCCTGGCTGCCAGCGCCAGCGGGTCGGCCACCGGCACGACCACGGCCGCGGGCAGAAGATGCGCCGACTTCGCCAGCAGGACCGCAGCGCGGTGCAGGGCGGCGCCCCCCGCGCGCAGCGGGCGGAACGGGCCTTTCATCGGCACCGCCAAATCGTCGGCCGGGTCGGCCATGGCCGCCACCCAGTCCACGCCCGCATCCGCCGGCACCGCAAGCCGCGCCACATCGCCGTCATAGGCGG
>DAOLBY010000020.1:20846-31808 GCA_035324325.1 Paracoccaceae bacterium
CCCGCCGCGCCGTAAGCGCCAGTTCCGGTGCGCCGAGCGCGTGCAGGTCGGCCAGCCGCGCGGGCGCCAGCGCTTCGGCCGCCACGGCCAGCGCCCCGGCCCCCTCGGCCGTCAGCACCACGGGCACCCCCATGCGCAGGTCGCCCCGCGCGCGGGCCAGACGTTCGGTCAGGGTCAGCGCCAGCGTCATGGTCCGACCCTATCCCAGCCCGCCGGACGGGTGAAGGGCGGGCCTTGGGTGTAACATTGGCCCGACCGGCGACACGACCGCGTGAGGCTGCTGCAAGATTGCTTGCCCGGCCGCCCCCTCCTGCGCATCTGGGCCTCGAACACGGAGGACAACGCCATGGCAACCCTGCGGAAAATCCTGCTTGTCGATGACGACGACGACCTGCGCGAGGCGCTGTCGGAACAGCTGGTGATGACCGAGGACTTCGACGTGTTCGAGGCCGCAACCGGCGCCGAGGGGATGGAGAAGGCAAAGGCCGGGCATTACGACCTCGTCATTCTCGACGTGGGCCTTCCCGACACCGACGGGCGCGAGCTGTGCCGGCGGATGCGAAAGGCGGGCGTGAAGTGCCCGGTGATGATGCTGACGGGGCACGACAGCGACGCCGACACGATCCTCGGCCTCGATTCGGGTGCGAACGACTATGTGACGAAGCCGTTCAAGTTTCCGGTCCTGCTCGCCCGCATCCGCGCCCAGTTGCGCCAGCACGAACAGAGCGAGGACGCGATCTTCCAGCTCGGCCCCTACACGTTCAAGCCGGCCCACAAGCTTCTGCTGGACGAGAAGGAGCGCAAGATCAGGCTTACCGAGAAGGAGACGAACATCCTCAAGTTCCTCTACCGCGCGCAGTCCGTGGTGGTGGCGCGGGATGTCCTGCTGCACGAGGTCTGGGGCTACAACGCCGGGGTGACCACCCACACGCTGGAGACGCACATCTACCGCCTGCGCCAGAAGATCGAGCCCGACCCCTCGAACGCGCGCCTGCTGGTCACGGAATCGGGCGGCTACCGGCTGGTCGCATGAGCGCCTAATTGTTGCCCTATTCGGCGACTATGGACCACAGGACAAGGTGACTGTTTCTTTCCACGTTCCCCTGGCCGCGTCGGGGTCATGACGCGGCATCCTCCCTGTTGGACCTGGCCGGGCGAAAGCCCGGCCTTTTTTCCACGGCATCCAGGCTCACCTGGCTCCGGCCTTTGCAGCTTGCCCCGACACGTCCCGGCCCCTAGGGTCAGGCGCCTTGCCGGAGCCTGAACATGCCCTTCACCATCGCCACCTGGAACATCAACTCGGTCCGCCTGCGCGAGGGGCTCGTCACACGGTTCCTGGCGGAAGAGGCGCCCGACATCCTCTGTCTTCAGGAATGCAAGACGCCGGTCGAGAAGTTCCCGACCGAAGGCTTCGCCGCGCTTGGCTACCGGCACATCGTGGCGCGGGGGCAGAAGGGCTACAACGGCGTGGCGATCCTGTCGCGGCTGCCGCTGGAGGATGCGGGATCGGTCGACTTCGCCGAGATGGGGCACGCCCGGCACGTGGCCGCGCGGCTGCCCGGCGGCGTCGTCATCCACAATTGCTATGTCCCGGCCGGCGGTGACATTCCGGACCGGACGGAGAACCCGAAGTTCGGGCAGAAGCTGGATTTCCTGACCCATTTGAGGGACTGGGCGCGGGCCGACCGCCCGGCGCGGTCGGTGCTGGTGGGCGACCTGAACATCGCCCCGCGCGAGGATGATGTCTGGAACCACAAGGCGCTGTTGAAGATCGTCAGCCACACGCCGATCGAGGTGGAACACCTCGGCGCGGCACAGGAAGCCGGTGGCTGGATCGACGTGACGCGGGCCGACATGCCGCAGGGGCGGCTCTATTCCTGGTGGTCCTACCGGGCGCCCGACTGGGACACCGCCGACAAGGGCAGGCGCCTTGACCACATCTGGGCCACGCCCGATATCGCCGGTGCCGCACATGGCAGCCGCATCCTGCGCCCCCTGCGCGGCTGGGACCAGCCGAGCGACCATGTACCGGTGCTGTCGAGCTTCGACCTCACGCCGTGAAGCCCAAGCACGGAGGGCCCGTCAGGACGCGCCGAGCGGGGCGCGCGGAGCGCGGTCGCCGAAGATCGCACTGCCGACGCGGACATGGGTCGCGCCCAGTTCCACCGCCGCCTCGAAATCGGCCGACATGCCCATGGACAGACCCTTCAGCCCGTTGCGCGCGGCCAGGTCGGCCAGCAGACGGAAATGCGGGGTGCTGTCCTCATCCTCGGGCGGGATGCACATCAGACCCCTCAGCGGCAGGCCCTGCGCGCGCAGCCGGGCGACGAAGGCGTCGGCATCGTCCGGGGCGATGCCGGCCTTCTGCGGCTCGGCCCCGGTGTTGACCTGAACGAACAGGTCGGGGCAGGTGCCGCGCTCATCCGCCAGCCGGGCGATCCGGTCGGCCAGCGACGGACGGTCGAGCGTATGGATGGCGTCGAACAGGTCCATTGCCGCGCGGGCCTTGTTCGACTGCAGGGGCCCGATCATGTGGACGCGCACGCCGGGGAAACGGTCGCGCCATGCGGGCCACTTGGCCGCGGCCTCCTGCACATAGTTCTCTCCGAAGACCCTGTGCCCCTCGGCCAGCACCGCCTCGACGCGTTCGGCCGGCTGCACCTTGGACACGGCGATCAGCGACACCGACGCAGGATCGCGCCCGGCGCGGGCGCAGGCTGCGGCAAGACGGCCGGCGATGGCGGTCAGCGTCATTGAAGGAGCCCCTAGCGGAAACGGATACGGCGGACCCCTGGGGCCCGCCGCATCATATAACCTGTCCGTCCCGTCAGAACGAGAACTTGATCCCGAGATCGGCGCGCGCCTTGGCGCCCTTGATCTGCGCCACACCGCCGGCCACCGACGCGCCGCCGCCCAGTTCGTATTCCGCCCCGACGCCCCAGAGCCGCGTGCTGCCTGCGGTCATGCCGCCCTGCGTCTCGGCATTCGACCCGGCATCGACCTTCAGGTCGCGCACATAGGCGTTGATCGTCACGTCGCTGACCTGGCCCGAGACGCCAAAGCCGATCTGGCGGAAGCCCTTGATCGCGCCCGACCCCTCGCCATAGACCAGTTGCAGGGTGGTCGTCTCGACGTTCGCGGTGGCGCCGAGGATCAGGTGCTTGGCCGACGGGCCGCCCGGCGGGTCGGACACCTCGTAGCCGAGCGCCAGGGCATAGTCGCCGAACTCGTACTTCGCACCGAGCGCGTATTCCTGGCTGTCCTGCACCGAGCCGTTGCCCACGATGCCGTCGTTCATCGACAGCGCGAAGGTCAGGCCACCGGAGGTGTAGGTGTAGAGCGCGACGGGATTGTTCGGACCCGTCAGCGTCTCGTCCCCGGTGATGAAGGTCACGTCGTTGTCGAGGTCCGAGATGTCGGTGAAGCCGACCTCGGGCAGGTCGCCGATCACGGCCTCGGCCGCGCCGACGGTGTTGCCCATCTCCAGCCGCCCGAAGGCGCCCTCGATGAAGATCGACCCATCGGACCCGTTGGCCGCGCCCGGCGCGTTGTCCGCGCGGAACGAGCCGCCGAACGTCAGGCCGCCGTCGGTCTGGCCCGACAGATCGAATGCCACCCGGATGCGGCTGGCGAAGTTCAGGTCGGCCCCGTTGTAGGTCACGCCCAGCCGGCCGTCGCCCGACACGGCAACCTCGGCGGCGGCAAGACCCGTCGTGGCCATCAGGGCAGCCGTCGCAACCACAAGCGTCTTCATGTCGTGCCCTTTCCGAAGACCCGGGCGCACCGCCGGGGTTGAAGAACCGTCCCTTCCGAGATGCGCGCATGGGCTGCCGTCATCAAGTGGGTTCTACCAGGAAGCGCGCCGCAGGGCGGTCATTGCACGCCGTTGGTGCATCCGTGCAACGCAGAAACGGAAGGCTGTCGGGAATCCGGACGGATCCCGAAAGGTGCCATGACCCTTGCCATGACCCGCAAAACGAAAAGAGCGGGCGCAGGGCCCGCTCTTGCCGTCGTCGCTGATCGGGGTCCGATCAGAACGTGAACTTCAGGCCAAGGTCGGCCCGGGTCTTGGTGCCGGTGGTCTTGGCGAAGCCGCCTTCGACCGTCGCACCGCCGCCCAGCGAGTAGGCCGCGCCGATGCCGTAGTCGCTCACCTTGGTGGTGCCGACTTCGGTCCGCTTGGCGAAGGCCTTCACGGTGATGGCGTCGAAGGTCGAGGTCACACCGAGGCCGTACTGCTTGAAGCCGCTGATGGCGCCCGAACCGTCGCCGATGATGGCGTTCACGGTGGTGGTGCCGAACTTGGCCGAACCGCCGAGGATCAGGTGCTTGGACGAGGCGCCAGCCACCGGATCCGCCACTTCGTAGCCCAGGGCCACCGAGAAGTCGCCGAAGCTGTACTTCACACCGACGGCGTATTCCTGGGTGTCCGGCGTCGAGCCGTTGCTCACCTTGCCGTCGTTCATCGACAGCGCGAAGGTCAGGCCGCCGGTGGTGTAGGTGTAGAGCGCCACCGGGTTGTTGGCCGCGGTCAGCGCGCCGTCGCCGGTGATGTAGGTCATGTCGTTGCCGCCGCCAGAGATGTCCTGGAAGCCGATCTCGGGAAGGTTGCCGACCACTTGCTCGGCAGCACCCACCACGTCGCCCATCGCCAGCTTGCCGAAGGCGCCGGAGATGAAGATCTCTCCCGCCGAGCCGTTGGCGCCGCCACCGGCGTTGTCGGCACGGATCGAGCCGCCGAACGACAGGCCGCCGTCGGTTTCGCCCGACAGCGTGAAGGCCACGCGGACGCGGCTGGAGAAGTTCAGGTCGGCACCGTTGTACACGATACCCATGCGGCCGTTGCCCGACACCTTGACGTCCGCGGCGGCGACGCCGGCGGTCGCCACGAGCGCGGTGGTCGCGATCAGAAGCTTTTTCATCGTTTCCCTCATTTCCTTCAAAGGTGACCCCCCAACTCAGGGGAATCCGAATTGGGTATGGCCCTGTTTCCACTCTTGCTCTGGGTAATGCAACGCGAAGCACCGGACCTCCGGCTTTGCGGCCGGGCGTGGTGCAGCGCTGCCACAGTGACGCCGCGCCGCCGCCGCCGCCGCGCCACCGCAGCGGCAGGTCTGCGCTGGCGCGCGGGCGGAAGGGCTTGTTCCACTGGGGCCTACGGGCTAGACAGCATCAAAACGCGCACGGGGGACCGCATGATCCGACACCCACTCGCCAGGGCCGCGATACTGTCCGGCCTTGCGCTGGCGCTGGCGGGATGCGGCGGCGGCGGGCTGTTCGGCGATTCGGCGCTGTTCGGCCGGCGCGACCGCGCCACCGTGCCGTCGGAAGAGACGCTGGCCCGGCGCGAGGCGGCGGATGCGCAGCGCGCCGCGCAGGACCGCGCCTTCGGACGCGACCGGCGCGAGTCGACGATCTGGGACCTGTTCCGCAACGCGGACAACCCCAATACCACCGTCGAGGTGAACAAGTACCTCTGGCAGGCCAGCCTGGACGTGCTGAACTTCCTGCCGATCGAGGCGGTCGATCCCTTCACCGGCGTCATCGTCACCGGCTTCGGCACGCCGCCGGGCGGTGGCCGGGCCTATCGCGCCACGGTCTATGTGCAGGATCCGGCGCTCGATGCGCGGTCCTTGCGCGTCGCGCTTCAGGCGCGGGGCGGCGGGCCGGTGAGCCCCGAGACCGCGCGCGCGGTCGAGGATGCCATCCTGACCCGCGCCCGGCAGTTGCGCATCCAGGATTCGCGCCTCTGATCCCGGCGCCGGCCGGGGGCCGCTGGACGCGGGCGAACGGGGCGGTATAACGCCCGGGCCGCCCCGCGCCAAAGGAAGCCGCCCGTGACCCGCTACGACCCCGCAGCCTCCGAACCCCGCTGGCAGAAGGCCTGGGACGAGGCTGGCCTGTTCCGCGCCGGGGCCGACCCGGGCCGGCGCAAGGCCTACATCCTCGAGATGTTCCCCTATCCTTCGGGGCGCATCCACATGGGACACGTCCGCAACTACACCATGGGCGACGTGATCGCCCGCACCCGGCTGGCGCAGGGCTATGCGGTGCTGCATCCGATGGGCTGGGATGCCTTTGGCCTGCCGGCCGAGAACGCGGCGATGGAGCGCGGCGTGAACCCCGGCGCCTGGACCTACGACAACATCGCGGTGATGCGCGGGCAGATGAAGCCGCTCGGCCTGTCGCTGGACTGGAGCCGCGAGTTCGCCACCTGCGACCCGGAATACTACGGCCAGCAGCAGGCGCTGTTCCTCGACATGCTGGCGGCTGGCCTGGTGACACGCAAGGCCGCGGTGGTGAACTGGGATCCGGTCGACATGACCGTGCTCGCCAACGAGCAGGTGATCGACGGCCGCGGCTGGCGGTCGGGCGCGCCGGTGGAGCGGCGCGAACTGACGCAGTGGTTCTTCCGCATCTCGGATTATTCCGAAGAGCTGCTTTCGGCGCTCGCCGGGCTGAAGGACTGGCCCGAGAAGGTGCGCACGATGCAGGCGAACTGGATCGGCAAGTCGCGCGGGCTGCAGTTCGCCTTCGAGACGGTGGGGGCGCCCGCGGGCTTCGACCGGCTGGAGGTCTACACCACCCGCCCCGACACGCTGATGGGCGCAAGCTTTGCCGCAATCAGCCCCGACCATCCGCTGGCCAAGGCACTGGAGTCCGACCCGAAGGTCGCGGACTTCGTCGCCGAATGCCGCAAGGGCGGCACCTCGGCCGCCGAGATCGAGACGGCCGAGAAGATCGGCATGGACACCGGCATCCGTGTGCGCCATCCGCTTGATCCGAAATGGGAACTGCCGGTCTGGATCGCCAACTTCATCCTGATGGACTATGGCACCGGCGCCATCTTCGGCTGCCCGGCCCATGACGAACGCGACTTCGAGTTCGCCACGAAATACGACCTGCCGATCCGGTCGGTCTTCGTGCCGATGGACCTGACCCCGCCGCAGGCAGCCGATGCGCCGCTCGGCGCAGCCTTCGTGCCGCCGAAGGACCTGCCGGTGCGCTATGTCGCGGGCTTCGCCGGCCCCGAGTGCCAGACCGGCGCCGATGCGGTGGATAGCGCCATCGCCCATGCCGAGGCGCATGGCTATGGCCGGGGCGTCACCAAGTACCGCCTGCGCGACTGGCTGATCAGCCGCCAGCGCTACTGGGGCTGCCCGATCCCGGTGGTGCATTGCCCCGCCTGCGGCACCGTGCCCGAACGGAAGGAGAGCCTGCCCGTCCGCCTGCCCGACGACGTGAGCTTCGACCGCCCGGGCAATCCGCTCAACCGGCACCCGACCTGGAAGCACTGCGCCTGCCCGAAGTGCGGCGCCCCGGCCACGCGCGAAACCGACACGATGGACACCTTCGTCGATAGCTCGTGGTACTTCGCGCGTTTCACGGCTCCCCGCGCCGCCACCCCCACCGACCCGGCCGAGGCCGGCTACTGGATGAACGTGGACCAGTACATCGGCGGGGTCGAGCATGCGATCCTGCACCTGCTCTATTCGCGGTTCTTCGCCCGGGCGATGGTCCGCACCGGCCATCTGCCCGCCACCGCGGCCGAGCCCTTCGACGCGCTGTTCACGCAAGGGATGGTGACGCACGAGATCTACCAGACGCGCGACGCGGCCGGCCGGCCGGTCTATCACCTGCCCGAGGACGTGCTGCGGACCGAGGCCGGTGCCACCCTGAAGGACGGCACGCCGGCCGAGGTGATCCCCTCGGCCAAGATGTCGAAATCGAAGAAGAACGTCGTCGATCCCATGGCCATCATCGGCCAGTTCGGGGCCGATACGGCGCGCTGGTTCGTGATGTCCGACAGCCCGCCCGAGCGCGACGTGGAATGGACCGCCGCAGGCGCAGAGGCCGCCCACAAGCACCTCGCGCGCGTCTGGCGGCTGGCCTTCGAGGCTTCGGCCGCAGAGGGCCCCGACGTGCCCGCGGCCGATCACGATCTCTCCCGCGCCGCTGCCCGCGCGACGGCCGACGTGACCGCGGGGATCGAGGGCTTCGCCTTCAACAAGGCGGTGGCAGCGCTTTACACCTTCACCAATGCGGTGGCGCGGTCGGATGCCGGGCCTGCGGCGCGGCGGGCGGCGCTGCGGGTGATGGCGCAACTGATGCAGCCCATGGTGCCGCATCTTGCCGAGGAGGTCTGGACGCTCAGCGGCGGCGCGGGGCTTGTGGCGCGCGCGCCCTGGCCGGTGGCCGACCCTGCGCTGCTGGAAAGCGACGAGGTGGTGCTGCCGATCCAGATCAACGGAAAGCGGCGGGCCGAGATCCGCGTGCCCAAGGACATGGCGCCCGCGGAGGTTGAGCGTGTGGCGCTGGCCGACCCCGTGGTGATCCGTTTCCTGGAAGGCCAGCCGGTCCGCAAGCTGATCGTTGTGCCGGGACGTATCGTCAATGTCGTGGTGTGAACGCCGCGGGCTGATCCTGGGGCTGCTGGCCCTGCCGGCCTGCGGCTTCACCCCGGCCTATGGGCCGGACGGCGGCATGTCGGCGCTTTCGGGCCGAATCGCCCTGCCCGAACCGCGCGACAAGGCGACCTTCGACCTCGTCGCGCGGCTGGAGGACCGGCTGGGTCGGGCCGAGGCGCCGCTGTTCCGGCTCGAAACCACGCTCAGGATCCGGCCCCTGGGTCTGGCGATCACGCCCGAGGGGGCGGTCACGCGCTACAACCTGCTCGGCGGCGCCGACTGGCGGCTGGTCGAGGCGGCAACGGGGGTCGAGCGGCTGGCGGGCAGGGCGGAGAGCTTCACGAGCTATTCCACCACATCCTCGACCATCGCGGGGATTTCGGCGCAGGAGGATGCACAGGTCCGGCTGATGCGGATTCTGGCCGACCAGATCGTGACGCGGCTGATGGCCGAGGCGCCGCGGCTGACGCGGCTGGCCGGCCCGTGATCCTGAAGGGGCCCGCCGCGGCGCGCTACTGCGCTGCGCCCGACCCGACCCATGCGGGCCTTCTGATCTGGGGCGCCGATGCGATGCGCGTGGCCCTTTGCCGGCAGGAGGCGGTGGCCGCCATCGTCGGCGTGCAGGGTGAGGCCGAGATGCGGCTGGACCGGCTTGCGGCCTCCGACCTGCGGCGCGACGGGGCGGCGCTGGGGGATGCGCTGCGGGCGCAGGGGTTCTTTCCGGGTCCGCGCGTGGTGCTGGTCGAGGATGCGGGCGACGGGCTGGCCGAGACCATGGCTGCGGCACTGGCCGACTGGCGGCCGGGCGATGCGCGGCTGGTCGCCACGGCGGGCGAACTGACCGCGAAATCGGCCCTGCGCGCGGTGTTCGAGGGGCACCGCGCCGCCGTCTGCATCGGGCTTTACGACGACCCGCCCGACCGCGCGCAAATCGAGGCCGACCTGGCGCGGGCCGGGCTTGTGCAGGTCGCTCCGGCGGCAATGGAGGAACTGCTGTCGTTGGGCCGGGCGCTGGAACCGGGTGATTTCCGCCAGACGCTGGAGAAGGTCGCGCTCTACAAGCACGGAGATCCCGGCCCCCTGACGCCGGACGAGGTTGCGGCGCTGGCCCCCGCCTCGGTCGAGGCGGCGGTGGACGCGCTGGTCGCGGCTGTGGCCGAGGGGCGGCCCGCCGCTGTCGGGCCGCTGATGCAGCGGCTGTCGGCGCAGGGGGTGCAGCCGGTGGCCGTTGCCATCGCCGCGCTGCGCCATTTTCGCGCCCTGCATGCGGCCGCCTGCGACCCTGCGGGGGCGGCGGCGGCGCTCGGCCGGATGCGCGGCATCCCGTTCCGCGCCCGCGATGTCATGGCACGGCAGGCCGGGGCCTGGGGGGCGGCGGCCATCGAACGCGCGCTGTCGGTGCTGGTCGAGACCGATCTGGCGCTGCGTTCCTCGGCCCGCGCGCCGGCGGGAGCGGGGATCGAACGGGCGCTGTTGCGGCTGGCCTACCTGCCGCGGCGCTAGGTCCCGGCCGCGCGATGGCTCAGGCCGGATTTCTGCAGGAAATCGGCGCAGGGCAGGGGCGTCAGGCAAAGGCACCCTGGCAGAACCAGCCGCCCGAGACCGCCCCGCCATGGGCAAAGAACAGCCACAGCCGGTCGCCCTGTCCGGTCTGCACGCGCCAGTAGTCGCGCGGGCCCGAGCGCCAGTCGGGATCGTCCAGCCACCATTCGGGGGCGATGCGCTCCGGCCCCTCGGCCCGCTCCGTGTCGAAGGCGCGCCGGCGCCAGCGGAAGGCGGCGGGGGGTCGGGGGCTGGCGGGGGCCTCGGCCTGCACCGGCTCGGGGCGGAACAGGACCAGCGGGCGGGGACTTCCCGGCGGGGGCCAGGGGCCGGGATGGGGCGCGGCGAAGGCCGCCGTCAGCACCAGCGCGCCCTTCTCGGGGATGTGGCTCTCCGCCGGGGCGGGGCGCATCACCGCCTCCATTCCCAGCCGGGCACCCAGCTTGCCGATCAGGTCGTCCAGCGCCTCGGTCCCGCGCAGGGCGCGCGCCGCGGCCTCGGCATGGCCCGACGTCTGGCGCGCGTGCAGGGGCTCGGTCAGCGGCGCCGACAGGCGCAGCACGTCAAAGCCGAAACCGGCCTCCAGCCCGTCGAGCCGCTCGGCCAGCACCGGGCGGATGCGGTCGGGCGTGTCGGCGGCCCGCGCCAGCCCCACCTCGACCACCGCCCGCCCGCCCTCGGCCCGCCAGGCCTCGAGCCGGACGCGCCGCGCGCCCTGCCCGCGCGCCCGCAGCCGGACGCAGAGCGCGGCCAACAGCCGGTCCACCGCCGCATCGACATCGGTGCGCAGGCCGATGGGTTCGGGCAGCGTCAGCCGCACGGCGAAATGCGGAGGCGCAGCGGCGGGGGCGACGGGTTCGGGCTCAAGCCCCAGGGCCTGATCCAGCCGGCGCAGCACCTCCGTGCCGAAGCGGCGGGCGGTTTCGCCGCGATCCTCGCGGCCCCGACGGGCGGAACGCCGCCGCCCCCCCCCCGCCACGCCCCCCACCGTGGCCCGCGCCAGCCCCAGCGC
>DAOLBY010000021.1:0-865 GCA_035324325.1 Paracoccaceae bacterium
CAATCGTCCCGATGTTCACATGCGGTTTCGTGCGTTCGAACTTTGCCTTGCCCATGGCGGCGTCCTTCGGTTCGGGGGCCGCATCGGGCCCGGGTCAGCGTCCGGCGCGCATCTAGCGGCCGGCGCCGGGAAAATCAAGCCGCGGCGGGGGGCTCAGGGGGCCGGGTCGTCGGCGCCGCGGCGCTTGGGAGGCAGGCCGAACCAGGTCGGATTGTCGCGCAGGTATTCCTCGATCTTGCGCACCGCGGCGAAGGCGAGGCTTTCCATCTGCTGTTCCCTGGTGCGCGTCAGGCCCGAGCCGATCACGGTATCGCCCGAGAGCTCCTCGAAGGCGGTGATCTGGTGGCCCTTGCCACCCTCGTTCAGCATCGCCTGCGCCGCGTCGTCGAAGACCGCGACCGAGATCACCAGGATCGACTTCGGCGCGGCCACGACCGGAATGCCCGGGGGCGCCAGCGCATAGCCGTCGACCGCGATGCCGATGTTGAAGAACTTGTCCCCCTCGTAGCGCCCGAAACGGTCCTGGACGGCCTTCTTGAGCGCTTCCTGCCATTCCTCGCCCGTCGCATCGCGCGAGATCGGCACCTTCTGCATGTTGTCGGTGACGACGACGTTCAGACCCAGACGGAAGTTCCCCAGGTCGACCGGCGGATCGTCCAGACTGTCGCGCCCGCCGCAGGCAGCAAGCAGGCCGAGCGTCAGGGCCAGCATCAGGCGGCGGGGGATGGCGGGCATGGCGGGCTCCGGTTTCCGGGTTCTGCCCGGGATAGCCCGCGGCGCGGGCCGGCGCAACCGCGCGCCGTTGGGCCGGGCGGAAGGGCGCGCTATATTGCCGGTATCCCTGTCGAGGCCAGCAGATGACACC
>DAOLBY010000021.1:875-13152 GCA_035324325.1 Paracoccaceae bacterium
GGGGCGGGGGGGAGGGGCCGGCTATGTTCCGGTTCTCCCTGCCGGGCCAGGCCGAGGACCCCTGCCGTCCCGGCCGACCTGCCCGCCCGCGAGGTTCCGGCCCGCGTTCCGCTGGCCACCCAGCCACTCGGCATCCTGGGGTCGTTCCGCGCCGGACGCCGCAACGTCCTGGAACTGATCCCCGACATCGCCACACACGCGAAGATCCTCTCGGGAAGGACGGTGCGGCGCTGGCATATGGTGATGGCACCCGACGCCCTGCGGCGCATCCTGCGCGAGAACGTCGAGAACTACCCGAAGTCGGTGGTGACGAAGCTGATCCTCGAAACGGCCATCGGCGACAGCCTGTTCGTGGCGGAAGGGCAGGAATGGCTGTGGCAGCGGCGCACGGCGGCGCCGGTGTTCAGCCATCGCAATGTCGCGGCGCTCGGCCCCGTCATGACGGCCGCGGCGGAACGTGCGGCCGACCGCATCGGGCGCGCGGCGGGCCGGGCCTGCGACCTCTACGACGAGATGGTGGCCGCAACCTTCGAGGTGATCTCTGACGTCACATTGTCGGGCGACCCCTCGGGCGGCTTCGACCGCGGCGCCGTCCACCGGGCCATCGAGGGCTATATCGCCCAGACCGCCCGCGTGTCGCTTCTCGACATCATCGGCGCGCCGCCCTGGGTGCCGCGGCCGGGGCGCATGGTGGCGGGCACAGCGATGCGCGACATGAAGCGCGTGGCAGACGGGGCCATCGACCGCCGCCGGGCCGAGGGCGCGCGGCCCGTGCCCGACCTTCTGGACCTGCTGCTGTCCGGCGAGGACCCGAAATCGGGCCGGCGCATGACCACTTCGGAACTGCGCGACAACCTGCTGACCTTCATCGTCGCGGGGCACGAGACCACGGCGCTGACGCTATCCTGGGCGCTCTACCTCTGCGCCTTCGATCCGGCCGTGCAGGACGCCGCGCGGGCCGAGGCGCAGGCGGCCCTCGGCGACCGCGCGGCCACCGCGGCCGACGTGCCCGCCCTGCCCCTGATCCGGCGCATCGTGGACGAGGCGCTGCGCCTGTATCCGCCTGCGGCGTTCCTGGCACGCACGGCGCGCGAGGCCGACACGCTGATGGGGCGCGAGGTCAAGGCCGGCGACACGGTGATCCTGCCGATCTACGCGCTGCACCGCCACCACTCGCTCTGGCCCGACCCCGACCGTTTCGACCCCGGCCGCTTCGCCGACCCGAAGGCCATCGACCGCTTCGCCTATCTGCCCTTCGGCGACGGCCCGCGCGTCTGCATCGGGGCGAACTTCGCGCTGCAGGAGGCGGTGATCATCCTCGCCACGCTGCTGGCGCGGTTCCGCTTCGCCCGGGTCCCGGGGCGCGAGCCGAAGCCCGTGATGATCCTGACGCTGCGGCCCGAGGGCGGGGTCTGGCTGACGGTCGAACGGGCCTGAAGCGCCTGGCTGCGGCGGCCGGCGTCGCTTTCGGAACAGACGCGCGGGGTCGTCGGCGCGAGCAGGGGCCATGCGTTATGGCACGGGTGTGATCCTTGTTCTGGTAGCGGCCATTCTGTGGTCGCTCAATGCACTCACCATCCGGCTGATCGACGAGGCCGATACCTGGGCGGTCTTGTTCTGGCGATCGGTCGGCATGGTTCCGCCACTTGCGGCGCTGGTCCTGTGGCGATCGGGCGGACGGCTTGTCGGGCCGCTGCGGGCCACCGGGGCGGCAGGCCTTGCCGGGGGCGCCGGGCTGGTCGTGGCCTTCGCAGGTGCAATCTTCGCCATCCAGGCCACCACCGTCGCCAACGCCGTATTCCTGTTCGCGGCTTCGCCCTTCCTCGCGGCGCTGATGGGGCGGCTTCTGCTGGGCGAAGCGGTGCGCACCGCGACCTGGGGCACCATCGCCCTTGCCGGCGCCGGCATGTTCGTGATGGTGCGCGAAGGGCTGGATCTGGGCCTTGGCGCCGGCACGGCGGCGGCGCTCCTGTCGGCGCTGGGGTTTGCCACCTTCACCGTCTCGCTGCGGCACGGACGGTCGGGCGACATGATCCCCTCGGTGCTGATCGGCGGTATCCTGTCGGTCGTCGTCGCCGCAGCGGTCAGCGCAATGATGGGCGGCGCACTCGGGGTATCCGCGCGGGACATCGCGCTTTCGCTCGGGATGGGTGCCTTCCTGATCGCGCTCGGCATGTTCCTCTATACCCTGGGCAGCCGGGTGCTGCCGGCGGCCGAACTGACGCTTCTGTCGATGGTCGAGGTCCTGCTGGCACCGATCTGGGCCTTCGCGGTGCTCGGCGAACAGGCCAGCGCCGCGACGCTTGTCGGCGGGGCAGTTGTTCTGGCGGCGGTCGCGATCAACGCACTGTCCGGTGTTGCCCGGCGACCGGCGCAAATCTGATCAAATCCGGTAACGCCCCCTCTGGCGGTGCCCCTTTGCCCGGTGCAAGATGCCGCCGGGGACAGACACAGGGGGGGGCGGGGACATGCCCGGAACGATGACGATGGACGGCCTGCGGGCCGAGGTGGCGGCCGGCCGAATCGACACGGTGCTCGTGGCGGGCATCGACATGCAGGGCCGGCTGATGGGCAAGCGGTTCCACG
Organism: Paracoccaceae bacterium; assembly: GCA_035324325.1. Lineage (GTDB taxonomy): Bacteria > Pseudomonadota > Alphaproteobacteria > Rhodobacterales > Rhodobacteraceae > DAOLBY01. The sequence goes on from DAOLBY010000021.1 coordinate 3,462, forward strand.
CCGCGCATTTCCTCGACAACCACGACGAGACGCATTGCTGCGACTACCTTCTGGCCGTGGACATGGAGATGAACCCGGTTCCGGGCTACGCGTCCGCCAGCTGGGACAAGGGCTATGGCGACTATGTCATGAAGCCCGACCTGGCCACGCTGCGCCCGCTGCCCTGGCTGCCCGGCACGGCGCTGGTGCTGTGCGACCTGCTGGACCACCACACGCACGAGGAAGTCGCGGTCAGCCCGCGCGCGGTCCTGAAACGGCAGGTGGCGCGGGCAAAGGCCCTCGGATTCTCGCCCATGATGGCGACGGAACTCGAGTTCTACCTGTTCGAGAACAGCTATGAGGGGCTGCGCGACTGCTTGCGCGACCACGGCTCGATCACCGGCCTGAAGCCCGTCAGCGCCTACAACGAGGATTACCACATCTTCCAGACCACCAAGGAGGAAGAGGTGCTGCGCGCCGTCCGCAACGGCCTTTACGGCGCGGGCATACCGGTCGAATGCACCAAGGGCGAGGCCGACGCGGGCCAGGCCGAGGTCAACGTGCGCTATTCCGACGCGCTCGACACCGCCGACAACCACACGATCACCAAGGCAGGGGTGAAGGAAATCGCCTGGTCCAAGGGCCGCAGCGTCACCTTCATGGCCAAATACGCCACGGCCAAGGCGGGGTCCTCCAGCCACATCCACCAGTCGCTCTGGACGCTCGACGGCCAGCCCGCCTTCCGCGACCCGTCCGACCCGCACGGCATGTCGGCCACGATGAAGCATTTCCTCGCCGGCCAGCTCGCGCATGCCGAGGAACTGGCGGCCTTCCTCGCGCCCTATGTCAACAGCTACAAACGCTTCTGCGTGGGCCTCTTCGCCCCCACCAAGGCGGTCTGGAGCCGCGACAACCGCACCGCAGGCTTCCGCGTCTGCGGCGAGGGGACGAAGGGCATCCGCATCGAGTGCCGCATCGGCGGCGCCGACCTGAACCCCTACCTCGCCTGCGCAGCCCTGCTGGCCGCGGGATTGGCGGGGATCGAGGGGCGCTATGCGCTGGAGCCCGAACAGCAGGGCGACATGTACGCGGCGCAGGGCATCCGCGAAATCCCCAAGACGCTGCGCGCCGCCGCCGACCGGCTGGACGGCTCGGCCATGCTTCGGGCGGCCCTGGGGGATGCGGTGGTCGATCACTACGTCCACAACGCCCGTTGGGAAATTGCCGAATCCGACCGCGTCGTGACCGATTTCGAACTCGCGCGCCTTCTGGAACGGGCGTAGGTCGGTCGTCAGCCCGACTCTTCCTTCGCGCCCCGCGCCCCGGGGCGAACCCCGCCCTGTGAGGACACCATGATCCCGATCAAGCTGATCTCCCCCGTGGACGGCAGCACCTACGCCGAACGCAACCCCCTGACCCCCGAGGCCGCCGCCGCCACCGTGGCCCGCGCTCGGGGCGCGCAACCCGCCTGGGCCGCCCGGCCGGTGGACGAACGCATCGCCCTCGTACGCGCCGGCGTCGCCGCACTGAACGCCATGAAGGCCGAGATCGTGCCGGAACTGGCCTGGCAGATGGGCCGGCCCACGCGCTACGGTGGCGAGTTCGGCGGCGTCAACGAGCGCACCGAACACATGTCCCGCATCGCCGCCGAGGCGCTGGCGCCCGCGGTGGCCGAAGACAGCCCCCGCTTCCGCCGCCTGATCGCGCGCGAACCCGTGGGCGTGGTGTTCGTCGTGGCGCCCTGGAACTACCCCTACCTGACCGCGATCAACACCATCGTCCCGGCGCTGATCGCGGGCAACGCGGTGGTGCTGAAGCACGCCAGCCAGACCCTTCTGGCGGGCGAACGGCTGGCCGCGGCCTTCCACGCCGGCGGCGTGCCCGAGGACGTGTTCGTCAACGTCGTGCTCGACCACGCGACCACCGAGGCGCTGATCGCCGCGCGGTCCTTCGGCTTTGTCAACTTCACCGGTTCGGTCGCCGGGGGCGCCGCCATCGAACGTGCGGCGGCAGGCACGTTCACACCGCTGGGGCTGGAGCTTGGCGGCAAGGACCCCGGGCTTGTCCTGCCCGACGCCGACCTCGACGCGGCGGTGGACAGCCTGATGGACGGCGCCTTCTACAACGCCGGCCAATGCTGCTGCGGGATCGAGCGCGTCTATGTGCACGCGTCGCTGTTCGACAGCTTTGTCGAGAAGTCGGTCGCCTGGGTGGGGCAGCTGAAGCTCGGCAACCCGCTCGACGCGGCCACCACGCTTGGCCCCATGGCGCACCGCCGCTTCGCACAGACCGTGCGCGAGCAGACGGCCGAGGCCATCGCCGCAGGCGCCCGCCCCATGATTGACCCGAAGGCCCACCCGGCCGATGACGGCGGCGCCTACCTCGCCCCGCAGATCCTGATCGACGTGAACCACTCCATGCGCGTGATGCGCGAGGAGAGCTTCGGCCCCGTCGTCGGCATCATGCCCTTCCGGACCGAGGCCGAGGCCATCGCGCTCATGAACGACTCGCCCTACGGCCTGACCTGCTCGATCTGGACCTCCGACCCCGAACGGGCCGAGGCCATCGGCGCGCAGGTGGAAACCGGCACCGTGTTCCAGAACCGCTGCGACTATCTCGACCCCGCGCTGACCTGGACGGGGGTCAAGGACACCGGCCGTGGCACCTCGCTGTCGCACCTCGGCTTTCTGTCGGTGACGCGGGCCAAGTCCTACCATCTGAAGAAGGTGACCAAATGAAGCTCAAGGCCAACTGGTCCTATCCCACCGCGGTCAAGTTCGGCGCCGGGCGCATTGCGGAGCTGGCCGACCACTGCAAGGCCGCAGGCATCGCGCGCCCGCTCCTCGTCACCGACAGGGGCCTTGCGACCCTGCCGATCACCGCACGCGCTCTGGACGTGCTCGAAGCCGGGGGGCTCGGCCGTGCCATCTTCCCGGGCGTGGACCCGAACCCGACCGACCTCAACATGGAGGAAGGGCTCAAGGTCTATCGCGCCGGTGGACACGATGGGGTCGTCGCCTTCGGCGGCGGCTCCGCGCTCGATCTCGCCAAGATGATCGCGCTGATGGTCGATCAGCCCGTCCCGGTCTGGGACCTCGAGGACGTCGGCGACTGGTGGACGCGCGCCAATCCCGCCACCATCGCCCCGGTCATCGCCGTGCCCACCACCGCCGGCACCGGGTCCGAGGTCGGGCGCGCGGGGGTGCTGACGAACTCGGCCACCCACACCAAGAAGGTGATCTTCCACCCCAGGCTGATGCCGGTCGTGACCATCTGCGACCCCGAGCTGACCGTGGGGATGCCGAAGTTCATCACCGCCGGCACCGGGATGGACGCCTTCGCCCATTGCCTGGAGGCCTATTCCTCCACCTACTTCCACCCGATGAGCCAGGGCATCGCGCTGGAAGGGCTGCGGCTGGTGAACGAATACCTGCCGCGGGCCTATGCCACCCCCGACGATCTGGAGGCGCGGGGGCAGATGATGGCGGCGGCGGCGATGGGGGCGGTCGCCTTCCAGAAGGGGCTGGGGGCGATCCACGCGATCAGCCACCCGGTGGGTGCGATCTGGAACACGCATCACGGCACGACCAATGCCGTGGTCATGCCGCAGGTGCTGGACTTCAACCGCGAGGTCATCGAGGACCGGATCGTGCGCGCCGCCGACTACCTCGGCATCAAGGGCGGCTTCGACGGGTTCCGCGGTCGGGTGATGGAGTTGCGCGCTATGTTCGCCGTCCCCGCGACGCTGACCGCGCTCGGCGTGAAGGACCCCGATCTGGACCGGCTGACCGCCATGGCGCTGGCCGACCCGACCGCGGGCGGCAACCCGAAGGAACTGACGCCCGCGAACACCCGCGCGCTGATCGAGGCCTGCCTCTAGGCCGAAGCCCCCCCTCTCCCCGCCCCACCGGAGGGAGGGGGGGCACGCCGCCGGAAAATCGTTGCGCATCGGGCACCCCGCGCGCCTCCCTCGCCCCTCGTGGGGCAGGGAGGGGGTGGGGGGCCGCCGGGCCCGCACAGGACAACCACAGCCCATGCCCCGCCCCCCTGCCCCGCGCGCCTTGCAGACCACCGACGTTGCCGTGATTGGCGCCGGGGTGATCGGGCTGACCGCGGCGCTGGAACTGGCGCGGAGGGGCCGATCCGTCCTGCTGATCGACCCGGGCGCGCCGGGCTCCGGCGCCAGTCACGGCAACGCAGGGACCATCGCCGACTATGCCGTGGCGCCCGTCGGCACCCCTGACGTGCTGCGCGACCTGCCCATGCTGCTGTTCAACCGCGACAGCCCGTTTGCTCTGCACCGCCCCAGCCTGCCCGCCCTCTTGCCGTGGCTCGCGCGCTTCGTCCGTGCCAGCCTTCCCTGCGCCTCCGCCCGCAACGCCGCGACATTGGCCGCATTGCTGACCGACGCGGGCGCGCTCTGGGCCGACCTTGCCGCTTCCATCGGGGTCACGAGGGAGATGCGCGACAGCGGCTGCCTTTACCTCTATGCGACCGAGGCCGAGGGAAACGCGGCCGAGGCCGGGCTGGCGCGGCGCTGCGCCCTTGGGGTGAGGGCAGAGCGCCTTTCCCCTGACGCGCTGGCCGCGCTGGAACCCGGCCTGCCGACGATGGCAGGGGGTGCAGCGTTCTTTCCCGGTGTCCGCTGGCTGACCGATCCCGGCGCGGTCATGGCGCGCCTTGCCGCCGCCTGCACTGCTGCCGGCGTGCAGACCGTCGCTGCCCGCATCGACCGGATCGAACGCGCGGCGACCGGGATCGTGCTGAAGGGCCATGGATTCCTGCGCACGGCCCGGGCGGCGGTCATCGCGGCGGGTGCCCATTCCGCCCCGCTGGCAGCGCAGGCCGGGGGCCGCGTGCCGCTGGCGGCCGAACGCGGCTATCACCTGGAATGGGACATGAGCGCCCCGCTTGTGACGCGCCCCGCCTGCCCCGTCGCGCGGGGCTTCTACCTCTGTCCGATGGCGGGGCGGCTGCGTGTGGCGGGCACCGTGGAACTCGGCGGGATCGACGCGCCACCCTCGCCGCACCGTTTGGCGGCGCTGGAACGCGGCGCACGGGCGCTGTTTCCCGACCTGCCGCCGCCCGACCTCAGCTGGATGGGCCTCCGCCCCTCGGTTCCCGACAGCCTGCCGGTCATTGGCCCGGCGGGACCGGGGCGCGAGGTGATCCTGGCCTTCGGGCACGGCCACATCGGGCTGACGCTGGCTCCGCTGACCGCCCGTGCCGTCGCCGACCTGCTTGCGGGCCGCGACCCCGGCGACCGGTTGGCCGCATGCAGCCCCGGGCGGTTCTGATCCTTCTGGACAGCCACGCGCCCCGCGCTAGGCTGCCCGGACGCAAGGGGGAACGATCATGAAGGACGCGTCGGTGAATGTCCTGGGCGGGCCGCTCGAATCGTGTTCGACCGCGCCGGTGACGGGTTTCTTCCGCAATGGCTGTTGCGACACCGGGCCGGCCGACCGGGGCCAGCACACGGTCTGCGCGCTGATGACGGCCGAGTTCCTGGCCCTGTCGAAATACCTCGGCAACGACCTGTCCACCCCGCGGCCCGAGTATGACTTTCCGGGGCTGAAGCCCGGTGACCGCTGGTGCCTCTGCGCTGGCCGCTTCCTTCAGGCGCATGAGGAAGGGGCAGCCCCGCAAGTCCGGCTGGCCGCCACGCATGTCCGCACGCTGGATGTCGTGCCGCTGGATGTCCTGAAGGAATATGCCGTGGATGCGGGAGCCTAGGACATCGCTTCCGGCGCTGCTCTGCGCCGGTCCGGCACCGGCCGACCCGGCACTGTGCGGGCCATAGCCGAGGTCGCCTGGACGCTGCGGTCCGATGCCGGGGCGTTGGCCGACTTTGCCGCCTGTCCGGGCGATATCCGGGGCTGCGCCATGTTCGGGCAGGCGCACGAGTTCGGCGAAAGGGTCCCGGCCCGCACGGTCGAGGCGCGGGAACTCTACCTGCTGGCCTGCGAACTGGCCGGCGACGCCGGGTTCGACGCCTGCACCTTCGCGCTCGAAGGGCTGGAACAGCCGGCGGACCAGGCCGCGGTGCCCCCCCTCAGACCTTCATCTCGACCTTGAGGGCCTTCGCGACGGTGAAGATGTCCTTGTCGCCCCGGCCGCACATGTTCATGACGATGATGTGGTCGCGCGGCAGGGTGGGGGCGATCCTGGCCACATGGGCCAGCGCATGGCTGGGTTCCAGCGCCGGGATGATCCCTTCCAGCCGACAGGACAGCTGGAACGCCGCCAGCGCCTCGGCATCGGTGATGCTGACGTATTCGGCGCGGCCCGTGTCGTGCAGCCAGGCGTGTTCGGGGCCGATGCCGGGATAGTCGAGGCCGGCGCTGATCGAGTGGCCTTCGAGGATCTGGCCGTCGGCGTCCTGCAAGAGATAGGTGCGGTTGCCGTGCAGCACGCCCGGCCGTCCGCCTGTCAGCGAGGCGCAGTGCTGCATCCGGTCATCGACGCCGAGGCCCCCGGCCTCGACCCCGATGATGCGGACGGAAGGGTCGTCGAGGAAGGGGTGGAACAGTCCCATCGCGTTCGACCCGCCGCCGATGGCGGCGATCAGGGTGTCGGGCAGTCGCCCCTCGCCCTCGAGTTCGGCCAGTTGCCAGCGCACCTCGCGACCGATCACGCTCTGGAAGTCGCGGACCATGGCCGGGTAGGGATGCGGGCCTGCCACCGTGCCGATGCAGTAGAAGGTGTCGCGCACGTTGGTCACCCAGTCGCGCAGCGCGTCGTTCATCGCGTCCTTCAGCGTTCCGCGGCCGGAGGTGACGGGAATGACCTCGGCCCCCAGAAGCTTCATGCGGAACACGTTCGGCGCCTGGCGTTCCACATCCGTGGCGCCCATGTAGACCACGCATTTCAGGCCGAACTTGGCGCAGACGGTGGCGGTCGCGACGCCGTGCTGGCCGGCGCCGGTTTCGGCGATGATGCGCGTCTTGCCCATGCGGCGCGCAAGGATGATCTGGCCCAAGACGTTGTTGATCTTGTGCGCGCCTGTGTGGTTCAACTCGTCGCGCTTCATGTAGACCTTCGCACCGCCCAGGTGGTCGGTCAGCCGTTCCGCGAAGTAGAGCGGCGAGGGGCGGCCGACATAGTGCTTCCAGAGCCAGTCCATCTCGGCCCAGAAGTCGGGGTCGGTCTTGGCATGTTCGTATCGCGCCTGAAGGTCGAGGATCAGCGGCATCAGGGTCTCGGACACGAAGCGCCCGCCGAAGATGCCGAAGCGGCCGTTCTCGTCCGGGCCGGTGCGGAAGCTGTTCTTGCGGTCGTCGGGCATGGCGCGTGTCTCTCCCTGATCGGTTGGGATGTAGCGCCCGGGGCGGCGGCGGTAAAGCGGATGCGGCGATGACGCGCCACTGACGAGCGCGTGATCGAAGCGCTGAAACTCCGGCACTGCCGGTTCCGTTCCCGATGCCGGTGCCCCCGTGCCGGGGGCCGCAAACAGGAGCACGACATGAAAAGCACATTTGCCGCCCTGCTCGCCTCTGCCGCCTTTGCTGCCCCCGCGGCCGCCGATACCGCCGTCGCCCTGGTCGGCGATCGGACGCTGGTGATGATCGACACCGCGACCGCCGCCGCCACCGGCACGGTCGAAGTGCAGGGCGTGACGCGCCTTCTCGGCATCGACTACCGCGCCGGCAACATGACGCTGATCGGTGTGACCGACGAGCAGGCGGTCGTCCAGATCGACCCGGCAACCGGCGCCGCGACCGAACTGTCGCGCATGTCGGCCATGCTTCCGGTGATGGACGGCACGCCCGTGATCGTCGACGTGAACCCCGCCGCCGACCGGCTGCGCTTCATGTCGGGCCAGGTCAACCACCGCATCAACATGGACACGGGCGAAGCGACGGTCGACGGCGCGCTGAACTGGGAAGCGGGCGACGCCAATGCCATGGCGACTCCGATGGTGGTCGCGACCGGCTACATCAACAACCGAGGCAAACCCGAGACGACCGCGATGTACAACATCGACAGCGGGCTTTCGGCGCTGCTCCAGCAGACGAAGCCAAACGACGGCACCAACAAGACCATCGGCAGCCTGGGTGTCGCGCTGGCCGGACCGGTCGCCTTCGACGTGGGCACAGCGGCCGACGGCACCAACACCGCCTGGCTGGCGGCGATGGGCGGCTTGCACACCGTCGATCTTTCCACAGGCGCAGTGACGGGTTCCTGGGCCGTTACCGGAACGGATCAGCCCATCCGTGACCTGACCATCCTGCCGTCGATGTGATGCCGGCAGGCGGTGGCGTGACGAGTGATCCGATTTCGTGACGAGTGACCCCCTGGGGTGCGGGCGTCCTTCGGGGCGCCCGCATTCGCGCGCGGCGCTACCCTGCTGCCGCAACGAAGGAACGGATCAGGCCCGCGTCCTTGACCCCCGGCGCGCTTTCGACGCCCGAGGCCACATCGACCTGCCGCGCGCCGGTCAGCCGCACCGCCTCGGCCACATTCGCCGGCGAGAGGCCCCCGGCCAGCATCCAGGGCCGCAGCCATTTGCGCCCGACGAGAAGCCGCCAGTCGAAGGTCAGCCCGTTGCCGCCGGGCAATGCGGCACCCCGCGGCGGCTTGGCATCGACCATGATCTGGTCGGCCGCCAGTGCATGTTCGGTCAGCGCCGCCAGATCGCCCTCGTCCGCGATGCCGAGCACCTTCATCACCGGCAGGCCGTAGCGGGCGCGGACCTCGGACACCCGCGCGGGCGACTCGTGCCCGTGCAGCTGCAACATGTCGAGCGGCACGGCCGCAACGATCCCGTCCAGTGTCGCGTCGTCGGCATCTACCGTCAGCGCCACCTTGGCAAGGCCCGGCGGCGCCGCCAGGGCAAGCTCACGCGCCACCTCCGGCAGCACGAAGCGCGGGCTTCTCGGGAAGAAGTTGAACCCGGCATAGGCTGCACCGGCCGCGGCCACGGCCGCGACATCCGCGGGCGTCCTGAGCCCGCAGATCTTGACCCGGACGTCACCCATCCTAGCCTGCCTTGCGCTTGTCGAGCAGCGCCAGAACCTCGTCCTGCGGCTGGCCCTTGGCGTCGCGCAGCGCTGCCAGTTCGCGCTCCAGCTTCGAGACTTCACGGATCTTGGTGCTGGCGAGGCTGCGGTGCTTCATCTCGCGCAGCCATTCCCAGACGAAGCCGATCAGCAGTCCCCCGGCGAGCCCGCCGAAGATGACCATGAACAGGGGCAGTTCGAGCGACCAGCCGACGCCCAGGAAGGCGGCGAGGTCGGGCGGCAGGGCGTTCAGCGTGACCGGCGAGCGGTTGGCGAGCGCCACCGTCACCAGAACCGCGGCCAGCACCGCCAGGAAAGCCCATTTGAGATAGCGCAGCATGGCCCCGTCACCTGTCTAGAGGCCCCGCGGGGCCGGTCAGTCGCGCCCGTTCAGCCGGTCGCGCAACAGCTTGCCGGTCTTGAAGAACGGCACCTTCTTGCTGTCCACCTTCACCGCCTCGCCGGTGCGCGGGTTGCGACCCTCGCGTGCGTCGCGGGCCTTGACCGAGAAAGCGCCGAAGCCGCGCAGTTCCACCCGGTCGCCCCTGGCCAGCGCCTCGATGATCTCCTCGAAGACCGTGTTCACGATCCGCTCGACATGTCGCTGGGTCAGGTGCGGGTTCTCGTCGGCGATCTTCTGGATCAGTTCGGAACGGATCATCCGTTAGTCCCCCCTGTGGTCGGGCCAATGGGCAGCGGCCGCCACGTTGTTG
>DAOLBY010000021.1:13162-24853 GCA_035324325.1 Paracoccaceae bacterium
GAGCGACGCCCCCGTCGTTGTTTTCCGGCGACTATAGGCGCATTCGCGCCCCGCACAAACAGGAAAACCGGGTCAACACAACACGCTGGCGGGAAACGGAAGGGGCCCCGCAGCGGCTGCGGGGCCCCCTTGCCGGCCAGCGCCGTGATCAGCTGCGGTCGCGAAGCGCCGCGCCCAGGATGTCGCCCAGCGAGGCGCCCGAATCGGACGAGCCGTACTGCTCGACGGCTTCCTTCTCTTCCGCGATCTCGCGCGCCTTGATCGACAGGCCCAGCTTGCGGGTCTTGGGGTCGATGTTGGTGACGCGCACGTCCACCTTGTCGCCCTTCTGGAACCGCTCGGGGCGCTGTTCGGCACGGTCGCGCGACAGATCCGACCGGCGGATGAACGACTTCTGGCCGTTGTATTCGACCTCGATGCCGCCGTCCTCGATCGCCGTCACGGTGACGGTGACGACCCCGCCGCGCTTCACGCCATCAACGGCGTCGGTGAAGGTGTCGTCGCCCACCGCCTTGATCGACAGCGAGATGCGCTCCTTCTCCACATCCACCTCGGTGACCGCGGCCTTGACCGTGTCGCCCTTGCGGTAGTTCTGGATCGCCTCTTCGCCGCGGCTGTCCCAGGACAGGTCGGACAGGTGCACCATGCCGTCGATGTCGCCGGGCAGGCCGACGAACAGGCCGAACTCGGTGATGTTCTTCACCTCGCCCTCGATCACGCTGCCCGACGGATACTGTTCGGCGAACACTTCCCACGGGTTGCGCTGGGTCTGCTTCAGCCCCAGCGACACGCGGCGCTTGGCGCTGTCGATCTCCAGCACCATGACCTCGACCTCCTGAGAGGTGGAGACGATCTTGCCGGGGTGCACGTTCTTCTTGGTCCAGGACATTTCCGAGACGTGGACAAGCCCCTCGACCCCCGCTTCCAGCTCCACGAAGGCGCCGTAATCGGTGATGTTGGTCACCCGGCCCTTGTGGACGGAGCCCAGCGGATAGGCCTTTTCGACCGAATCCCACGGGTCGGACTGGAGCTGCTTCATGCCCAGGCTGATGCGGTGGGTTTCCTTGTTGATCTTGATGACCTGGACCTTCACGGTCTCGCCGATCGACAGGATCTCGGAGGGGTGGTTGACGCGGCGCCAGGCCATGTCGGTGACGTGCAGCAGGCCGTCCACGCCGCCAAGATCGACGAAGGCGCCGTATTCGGTGATGTTCTTGACCACGCCGTCGACGGTCTGGCCCTCGTAGAGGTTCGAGATCACCTCGGCGCGCTGTTCGGCACGCGACTCTTCCAGGATGGCGCGGCGCGACACGACGATGTTGCCGCGGCGACGGTCCATCTTGAGGATCTGGAAGGGTTGCTTCATGCCCATCAGGGGGCCCGCGTCGCGCACCGGGCGGACATCGACCTGGCTTCCGGGCAGGAAGGCCACGGCGCCGCCCAGATCGCCGGTGAAGCCGCCCTTGACGCGGCCGAAGATCGCGCCATCGACGCGGGTTTCGTTGGCGTAGGCCTTTTCAAGACGGTCCCAGGCCTCTTCGCGGCGGGCCTTCTCGCGGCTGATGACGGCTTCGCCGCGGGCGTTCTCCACCCGGTCGAGATAGACCTCGACCTCATCGCCGACACCGATGTCGGGGGCCTCGCCAGGCGAGGCGAATTCCTTGAGATCGACGCGGCCTTCCATCTTGTAGCCCACGTCGATGATGGCCTGGCCCGCCTCGATAGCGATGACCCGGCCGCGCACTACGCTGCCTTCGCAGGGGGTGTCGATCTCGAGGCTTTCCTTCAAGAGGGCCTCGAATTCTTCCATGGTAGTTTTGGCGCACATGCGTTGAGTTGTCCTTTTCGTCGGTTTTCCGGGCCGGGCGGTTGGATCCGCCGGTCTGTCGAAACGCAGGTCACAGGGGTTCACGGACGGGCGCGAAAAACATGAAAGGGCCGAGGTAGACCCCGACCCTGCCCCGCCCGCGCTCTTGTTCCCGGCGCCTGTTCGACCCGCGCGCTATAGTCGCTTGCCCCCGGCGGTGCAAGCATTGATGGTCAGCCGCCCGCCAGCGCCGCCTCGACCGCGCGGCGGATGGTGCGGCCCATCGGATCGGTGCCCGACCCCCAGGTGCCCGCCACGCGGCCCTTCCGGTCTATCAGCACCTTGTTGAAGTTCCACCGCGGCTCCCACCCCGCCTCGGCCAGAACCCAGGCATAGACCGGATGCGCCTGCGGGCCGCGCACGGGGGTGATGTCGGTCATCGGAAGCGTCAGGTCGAAATTCACCGCGCAGAACTCCCGCACCACGTCGGCGCTGGCGAGTTCCTGACGGAAGTCGTTCGATGGCACCGCCAGCACCACGAGGCCCTTGTCGCGGTAGGTGTCCCACAGGGCCTGAAGTGCGTCGTATTGCGGGGTGTAGCCGCAGAGCGAGGCGGTGTTGACCAACAGCACCGGTCGGCCTGCGTAATCGGCCATCGACAGCATGCCGCCGTCGATCGAGGCGAAGGGGGCCGGCGGCGGGGCGGCGGCGGCGGGCGCCCCGAACGACAGTACGGCGGCGAGTGCGGCGACGGCAGACAGGCGCATGGCATCCTCCCCGGTGGCTGTACACGAGCATACGCAACAGGCCGCCACCCGGTTCACCCCTGTGGCGGCCTGTCGGCGGATCTCCGCGCCCGAGGCGATCAGGCTGACAGCTTGTCGGCGACCTCAGCCGGGCGGCGGACCTGGTTGTAATTGGCGGCCTCGGCCTTCGCACCCGACAGCTTGCCGGCGACCTCGACCAGGCGGCGGGCCTGGTGGGCGATGGCGGCCTCGGCCTTCTCGTCCAGCGGCTGGCCCGAGGTGTGGCTGTAGCCGTAGGGGTTGCCCCCGGCAGCAAAGATCGACTGGTCGGTGTAGCCAGGCGCGGCGATGATCGCGCCCCAGTGCAGGAAGGTGGTGTAGAGGCTCAGGATCGTCGCCTCCTGTCCGCCATGGGGGTTCTGCGCGCTGGTCATGGCGCTGACCGCCTTGTTTGCCAGCTTGCCGGTGAACCACTGGCCGCCGAGCGTGTCGATGAAGGCGCGCACCTGTGATGCGACTCCGCCGAAGCGGGTCGGGCCGGCAAACAGGTAGGCATCGGCCCATTCCATGTCTGCGGGCGTGGCGACGGGGATGTTGGCCTGCGCCTCGGCAGCGGCCTTCCAGCCGTCCTGAGACGCGACGACCTCGGCCGGCGCCGTTTCGGCCACGCGCAGAAGCCGGACCTCGGCACCGGCGGCGGTGGCGGCCTTGGCGGCCAGTTCGGCCATGGCCCGGTTGGTGCCGTAGGTCGAGTAGTAGACGATGGCGAGTTTGACGGACATTGCCTTCTCCTTGGTTCGGGGCATGGCAGAGGTAGGGAGGCGGCACTGGGACGTCGATTCCGCGTCGGCGCGCGGTCTCTGTGCAGGGCTTCACAGCTTGCGGCCGCAGCCCTGGCGTGGCAGCGTTAGCGCAAACGGCCCCGGACCCGAAGATGACCCAGATTCCGATCCTGACGCTGACGCTCAACCCCGCGCTCGACATGGCGACCGAGGTGGCCGAGTTGATCCCGGGCGACAAGCTGCGCTGCGCGGAACCCATCCTCGACCCAGGCGGCGGCGGGTTGAACGTCAGCCGGGCGATCCGGGCCCTGGGGGGCGACAGCCTGGCGCTGGTGGCCCTGGGCGGCCTGACGGGCGATCGGCTGGCCGGTCTGATCCGGGCCGAAGGGGTGACGTTCCTTGCGCTGCTCGGCCCGGGCGAGACGCGCCAGTCGCTGACCGTGACCGAGGCCGCGACCGGCAGGCAGTTCCGATTCATGCTGCCCGGGCCCACCTGGGGGGCGGCGGAACGGGCGCGGGTGTTCACGCTGCTGGGGGCGACGGCCCGGCCCGGCGGCTTCTCGGTGATCTCGGGCAGCCACCCGCCGGGCGTGCCGAAGGACTTTCCGGCGCAACTCGCCGCCTCGATGCCCGACAGCCGCGTGGTACTCGACACCTCCGGCCCGGCGCTGGCGCAGGCGGTGGCGCAGCCGATCCCGGGGCTCGAGGTGCTGCGGATGGACGGCGAAGAGGCCGAGGGGCTGGCGGGACGGCCGCTGCACGGGCTGGAGGATACCGCAGGCTTCGCGCGCGACCTCGCGGCCCGCGGGGTGGCACGGCGGATCGTCGTGGCGCGGGGGGCCGAGGGCAACCTCGTGGCCACCGGGACTGCCTGCCTGTTTGCCCCGGCACCGAAGGTGCGCGTGCGATCCACGGTCGGGGCGGGCGACAGTTTCGTGGCGGCCTTCGTTCTGGCGCTGGCGCGCGGGCAGGACGACGGGCAGGCGCTTTCGCTCGGCTCGGCCGCGGCAGGGGCCGCGGTGATGACCGACGCGACGGGCCTGTGCCGGGCCGAGGACGTGATGCGGCTTCTGCCCGAATGCGAGGCGCGGTCGGTGGCGGCACCTGCCAGCACGGGATAGGCGCGCGCCCGCCGCTATCCGTCGCGCCAGCGGTTCACCAGCGGATAGCGGCGGTCGGTGCCGAAGGCTTTCTGCGTCAGCCGCGTGCCGGGGGCGGGCTTGGGGCGCTTCCCTTCTGCGCCCTAGACCAGCCCCTGCACCCGCAGCACGGTGTCGCGGTCGTGGCCCTGGGCTGCCACCTCGTCCACCGACAGGTCGCGGTCCACCAGCCCCTGCAGGATCGCGTCCAGCACCGGATAGGGCGGCAGGCCGTCCTCGTCCTTCTGGTCTTCGCGCAGTTCGGCGCTGGGGGGCTTGTCGATGATGCGGGGCGGGATGACCTCGCCTTCCGGCCCCTTCATCCAGGGCCGGTGGCTGGCGTTGCGCCAGCGGCAGGTGTCGAAGACGCGAGTCTTGTAGAGGTCCTTAAGCGGGTTGTAGCCGCCCGCCATGTCGCCGTAGATCGTGGCGTAGCCCACGGCCACCTCGGACTTGTTGCCGGTGGTCAAGAGCATCTCGCCGTGGCGGTTGGACAGCGCCATCAGCATCAGCCCGCGCAGCCGGCTCTGGATGTTCTCCTCGGCGATGCCGGGCGGGGCGTCGCCCCAGACATGGGCCAGTGCCGCCTGCACCGCCTCCTGCGGGCCGCCAATCGGCACGGTATCGAGGCGCACGCCCAGACGGGCCGCACAGTCGGCGGCGTCCTCCAGCGAATGAGCCGAGGTGAAGCGCGAGGGCAGCATCACGCAGCGCACGTTCCGAGGCCCGACGGCATCGGCTGCCACGGCCGCCACCAGTGCCGAATCCACCCCCCCCGACAGGCCCAGGAGCACCCGGCGGATGCCGGATTTGCCCAGGTAATCCGACAGGCCCATGACCATGGCGCGGTAATCGGCCTCGTGGCTGCGCGGGATCGGGGCCATCAGTCCGGTCTCGGCCCGCCAGCCCTCGGGCGTTTCCACGAAATCGACATGGGTGATGCAGTCGTCGAACTGCGGCATCTGGACGGCCAGCCGTCCGCCGGGGTTCAGCACCAGCGAGGCGCCGTCGAACACCTGGTCGTCCTGCCCGCCGGTCATGTTCAGGTAGACCAGCGGCAGCCCCGTCTCGACCACCCGCGCCACCATCAGGTTCAGCCGCTGGGTCAGCTTGCCGCGATGATAGGGCGAGCCGTTGGGCACAAGAAGGACCTGCGCGCCCGTCTCGGCCAGCGTCTCGGCCACGTCGGGGTGCCAGGCATCCTCGCAGATCGGCACGCCGATGCGCAGCGGGCCGACGCGTACGGGGCCGGCCACATCGGCCGAGGCGAAGACACGCTTCTC
Source organism: Paracoccaceae bacterium (assembly GCA_035324325.1). Classification (GTDB taxonomy): domain Bacteria; phylum Pseudomonadota; class Alphaproteobacteria; order Rhodobacterales; family Rhodobacteraceae; genus DAOLBY01. The sequence continues at coordinate 18,920 of DAOLBY010000021.1, forward strand.
GTCGAAGACGCCGTCGTTCGGCAGGTGGTGCTTCAGCACGGTCGCTGCGATGCGACCGTGCTCCAGCACGTGCCAGGCGTTGAAGAGCCGCCCCCCCCGTACCGCCGGCCCGCCGATGCCCAGCGCCGGCCCGTCGGCGGTGCGTTCGGCCAGTGACTGCAGTGCTGCCAGTGCGGCCTGCTGGAAGGCCGGCTTCTGGATGAGGTCCTGCGTCTGGTAGCCGGTGATGAACATTTCCGTCAGCGCCACGAGGCCGGCGCCGGCCGCGCGCCCCTCCTGCCATGCGGCAACGGCAAGGTCGCAGTTGCCGGCCAGATCGCCGACCGTAGGGTTCAGCTGCGCCAGCGTCAGGCGGAAGGTCTGGACCATCGGGGGCGTCCTGTCCGGTGCGTTCTGGCGCAGACTTAGCAGAACCCCCGGCCGGGGGAAGGCCCGCACCGCTCGTCCGGCCGCGGGCCGGGCGGGTTGTCAGGCGGCGGGGCGGGCCTTAGGGTGCGGGCGCGGAAGAGGGCAACGCCGGAGGCGGGCATGATCGGGTCAGTCGGTGTTCGGGCGGGTGCCATTGCAGCCATGCTTGCGGTGGCAGCGGTGCCGGCCGCGGCACAGGACGTGCTGATCAAGCAGTACGACGACGGGTCGGTGTATGAAGGCACCTTCCGCGATGGCCTGCCCGACGGGCGCGGCACCTACCGGCTGCCTTCGGGCTTCGAATACGAGGGCGAGTGGCTGGCGGGCGAGATCCGCGGACAGGGGCGGGCGCGCTATCCCTCGGGCGCGGTCTACGAAGGGGCCTTCCTGGCCGGCAAGCCGGAAGGACAGGGCCGCATCACCCATCCCGACGGCGGCAGCTACGAGGGCGAATGGACCGACGGCCGGATGACCGGCAACGGCACCGCGCGCTACCCCGACGGCACGGTGCACACCGGCGCCTTTGTCGACGGCGTGCCGCAAGGCCCCGGGGTCCTCCTGTCGCCCGGCGGCCTGCGGCACGAGGGCATATGGGCTGCGGGAGTGATGGAGGGGACGGGCCGCATCGCCTATCCCGACGGCGCGGTCTACGAGGGCACGCTGGTGGCCGGCCAACGGCAGGGCCAAGGCAAGCTGACCACGCCGGACGGGCTGGTGTTCGAAGGGCAGTGGGACGCCGGGCAGATCAACGGCGAGGGACGGCTGACGCAGCCCAACGGCGATGTCTACGAGGGCGGCTTCGTCAATGGCGAACGGTCCGGACAGGGCCGCGTGACCTATGCCAACGGCGACAGCTACGAGGGCGCGTTCCTCGCCGACAAGCGGCACGGGCAGGGCACCTTCCGCGGTCCCGAGGGCTATGTCTACGAAGGTGAATGGCGCGAGGGTGTGATCGAGGGGCAGGGGCGCGTCACCTATCCGGACGGCGCGGTCCACGAGGGCGCATTCCGCGCCGGCGAGGCCGAGGGGCCGGGGCGCATCAGCTACCCCGACGGCACGAGTTTCGAGGGCATCTGGTCACGCGGCGCGATCGAGGGCGAGGGCCGCGCCACCTGGGCCTCGGGCCAGAGCTACGAAGGCGGCTTCCGCGCCGCGCGCCCGCATGGCCGGGGCGTGATGACCTGGCCCGACGGGACGCGCTACGAGGGCGACTGGGCAGACGGCATCCGGCAGGGTCAGGGCGAGGCGGCCTACCCCAACGGCACGGTCTATCGCGGCGGCTTCGCGAACGGTCTGCGCGAGGGGACGGGCGAGATCGTCATGGCCGACGGGTTCCGCTATGCTGGCGGCTGGGTTGCGGGCCGGATGGAGGGCGAGGGCACAGCCACCTACCCGGGCGGCGAGGTCTACACCGGCGGCTTCCGCGCCGACCGGCGGCATGGCCAGGGCACCTTGACCTATCCTTCGGGGGATGTGGCGGCGGGGATCTGGACCGACGGGCTCCTTACCGGCCCCGCGCCGGTGCCACCAGCGCCCGAGGGAGCGGCGCCGGCCGACGGCGGGTGACGGCAGCAAGGGGTGCGCCGGAAGGGCGCTCCCCGGGGGACGGCCGTCTACTGACCGGCGCGGAGCCAGCGGTTGATCGCCTCGACCGCCGTCGCGGCGCCCTGCCCTGAACTGTAGACCATGGTGAGGGCGAGCGGCTCGGCCCGCCCGGTCACCCGCAGGGCCGCCCGCGAGGTGAGGGTCGAGGTGCCGTTCTTTCCGGAGGAGCGGTGGGTCTGCACCACCGCCTCGCGGATCGCCGAAATGTCGAGGGTTTCCTCCCGCGTGCCGCGCAGGCTGGCCTCGCGCCAGATCGCGCGCCCGGTGGCGCGGTCGAAGATGACGATGCTGCGCCGCACGAAGAGGACGGAGACCAGCGCGAACAGCAGCGCACCGCCAAGACCGACCAGTGCCACCACCGGCTCGGTCCGCCAGGTAAAGAGCGCGATGCCGGCAAAGACGGTGATCGCCGCCCCCAGGCCGATGCCCAGGGCCCAGGGCCGGTCCTCGACGACCAGGCGCGCATGGGTGTCTTCCCGAAATTTCACGCGTTCAGCCAGCGGTTGATCGCCGCCACTGCGCGGGACGCCGGCCGATGGCCGAGGTAGGCTGCGGACAGGGGCAGATGGCCCTTGTCCAGCAGGATCACCGCCCGGCTGCCGCGCCGGTCGCCGGGCCGATGGCCCTCGCGCGATCGGTTTACGGCCGCCCCGCGCACATCCGCCAGCGCCACCCGCCGGACGCTGGTGCCGAGGACCGTGCGTTCGGACAGGTCCACCGTTCCGGCTTTGCGGTCCATCACCAGCCGTGCGGGGCGCACGAAGTGATGCGCGGCGAAGGCGATCAGCGGCAGCCCCGCTCCGATCATCAGCGTGCCTGCGATGTCGCCGTCCTGCGCCAGCCCCCAGGTTGTCATCGCCACCACGGCAAAGGCCGCGGCGAGGGCCACCCCCAGAAGCCAGGGACGGCCTACCAGAACCAGCCGTTCGGCGCTTTGCTCCTCGACGCGCATCCCTGCCTCCGCTGCATGACCGGAACCTGCCGCGGCGGCGGGGCGGGCGTCAACCGCTGCCAGTCCGCGCCGCCAGCCCGCGCCGGCTGTCCTTGCCGCCCGCCCCGCCGCGCGCTACCCGTTGCGGCATGGGCACCGTGCAGGGGGCAACGGCCATGGGCTTTCAGAACTGGGACGAGGTTCGGACCGCCTACGAGGTCGCGCGCCTTGGCACGGTATCCGGCGCGGCCGAGGTTCTGGGCGTTCACCATGCCACCGTGATCCGCCATATCGACGCGCTGGAGCGGCGTCTGGGCGTGCGGCTGTTCCAGCGCCATGCCCGCGGCTACACGCCGACCGAGGCAGGGCGCGACCTTCTGGCCGTGGCGCAGGTGACACAGGAACGCTTCGCCCAGCTGGCCGGGCGGATCCGCGGCCAGGGCGAGACGGTGTCGGGCGAAATTGTCGTCACCTCGATCTTCGGCATGGGGCAGCTGCTGGTTCCGGCGCTTTCCAGTTTCCAGAATGCCCATCCCGGCCTCGTCGTGCGCTACCTGACCGATTCGCGCCTCTTCCGCCTGGACTTCGGCGAGGCGCATGTGGCGATCCGCGCCGGAACCGCACCGGCCGAACCCGACAACGTCGTTCAGCCCTTCGTGCGTCTGCGCGCCGGGCTTTACGCGGCGCGCAGCTATGCCGAGCGGCGTGGCCTGCCCAAGGGTCAGGACGACCTGGCCGCGCATGATTTTGTCGCTGCCGACGACGGATCCAGTCGCGCGCCCTTTCTCCGCTGGATGCGCGAGCGGGTGCCCGCTGAACGGATGACCTTCCGCACCAGCGAGCCCGCGGTGATGGACGAGGCGATCCGCTCCGGGGCGGGGATCGGATTCATGATGGCCTGGCGGGCCGAGGGTGACCCCGATCTGGTCGAGGTTCTGCCACCCCGCCCGGAATGGGAGGCGCCGCTCTGGCTCGTCACCCATGTCGACCTGCACCGCACGCTCAAGGTCCAGCGGCTGCTGGCGCACATAAAGGATGCGGCCAGAGGCTGGAGCGGGCTTTGACCGCCACGGCCCGGACGCAAGCCCTGCGCGGCCATGCCGCGATGCTGGCCTTTTCGGCGCTGGTCGCGGGGTCCTTCTCGCTCGGCGTGCTGGCCGCGCCGCATGTGGACCCGGCGGCCTTTACCGCGGTGCGGTTCCTGCTGGCCGGACTTCTGGTCGGCGTCGCGGCGCTCGCCACCACGGGCCTGCCGCGAAGGGCGGCACGGGCGCCGTGGCGTTATGTGCTGCTGGGGACGCTGCTTGCGGCCTATTTCGTCCTGATGTTCGAGGGGCTCAAGACGGCCGAGGCGGTGTCGGCCGCGGCGGTGTTCACCCTGACGCCGCCGCTGGCGGGCCTGTTCGGATGGATGCTGCTGCGGCAGGTCACGACGCTGCGGATGGCGGCTGCGCTTGCGCTGGGCGGCGTCGGGGCGCTGTGGGTGATCTTTCGCGCCGACCTCTCGGCCCTTCTGGCGCTGCGTATCGGACAAGGGGAGTTGATCTACTTCTGGGGCTGCGTGGCCCATGCGCTCTATGCGCCCATGGTGCGCCGGCTGAACCGGGGGGAACCGGCGGTCGTGTTCACCTTCGGCATGATGGTGGCGGGCTGGCTGATGCTGTCGGTCTGGGCCTGGCCCGCCATTCGCGCCACCGACTGGGCCGGCCTGCCGCCGGTGGTCTGGGTCACGCTGGTCTATGTGGCGATCGCCGCCTCGGCGATGACCTTCGTGCTGCTGCAATACGCGGCCTTGCGGCTGCCGGCGGCAAAGGTGATGGCCTATACCTATCTTGTGCCCTCCTGGGTGATCCTGTGGGAAATCGCCTTGCACGGCACGCTGCCGCCGATTGCCGTCCTGGCCGGGGTGGCGGCCACGGTGGGCGCGCTCGTGTTGCTGCTCAAGGAAGAGGCTCCGGCGCCGGCAACGCGCCAGGCTGCCTGAGATTTCGCGCACAACCGGCCCGAAAGGTGCTATCGCTTCGCCGCACCCCGGCACGCGCGCAACCCCGCAGCGCATGGTCTCGGGGCGGGGATCACCGTGCCACCGGCACCCGGACCCGTCGCACCCCACCCCGACACGGGCGCCCAGCCCGCGGATGCTACCACCATACCCATGGAGACATGACATGACCGCCATTCAGCGGATCGTGGACGACAACCGGTTCCACCGCTTCATCATTTCCGTCATCCTTGTCAACGCCGCCATCCTCGGGCTCCTGACGTTCGACATCTCGCCATCCCTGCGGAACCTGCTGGAGGTGATCGACAACGTCTGTCTCGTCATCTTCTGCGCCGAGATCATCATGAAGCTCGTCGCCCTGGGCCCGCGCTTCTTCCGCGACGGCTGGAACGTGTTCGACTTCGTGGTGGTCGGCATCGCCCTGCTGCCCGCGACGGGACCGCTGGCTGTGCTTCGAACCCTGCGGGTGCTGCGCCTGCTGCGCCTCGTCACGGCGGTGCCGTCGATGAAGCGGGGGGTCAACGGCATGTTCGTGGCGCTTCCGGGCGGGGCCTCGGTGGCCGCGGTGCTGCTCATCCTCTACTATGTGGCCGCGATCATCGCCGACAGCCTGTTCCGGGAGGGCATGCCCCAGTACTTCGGCGACATGGGCACCACCTTCTTCACCCTGTTCCAGCTCATGACGATCGAAGGCTGGAACGGCATCGCCATCGAGGTGATGGAGGTCTATCCGAGGTCCTGGATCTTCTTCGTGACCTTCATCATCTTCACCGCCTTCACCACACTGAACCTGCTGTTCGGGATCATCGTGGACGCGATGGAGACCGCCAAGGAGGAAGAGGTCCGCCAGGAGATGGCCGAACAGGGCGTGGCGGTGGACGACAGCAGTTCGCAGCTGCGCATCGCGCTGATCGAGGAAGAGGTGCGCGCCATCCGCCGCATTCTGGAAGAAGACCGGGCAAGCCGCAGCGGCTGACAGCGGCGGGGG
>DAOLBY010000021.1:24863-31004 GCA_035324325.1 Paracoccaceae bacterium
CGCGACACGGGCGGGCTTATCGCCTGGCGCAATTCCCGAAGGTGCAAGCCTTCGGTCCCTTGGCCCGTGCCGGGATCGCCGTCTGCCAGCGCGTTGCGCCCGCAGGCGCCGCAGCCCATTGGGCCAGCCGCCGCCCGGCCCCATATCGGGGCCTGCCATGCAGGAGGAAGGCCATGTTCGAATCCCTCTCCGAACGCCTGGGCGGCGTCTTCGACCGGCTGACGCGCCAGGGCGCGCTGACCGACGCCGATGTGGAGACCGCGCTGCGCGAGGTCCGCGTTGCGCTGCTGGAAGCCGACGTGTCGCTGCCGGTGGCGCGCGACTTCATCAAGGCGGTGGCGAAGAAGGCGACAGGGCAGGCGGTGACGAAGTCGGTCACGCCGGGCCAGCAGGTCGTCAAGATCGTGCATGACGAACTGGTGCATGTGCTGGCGGGCGAGGGCGAGCCCGATGCGCTCAAGATCGACAACCCGCCCTCGGCCGTCCTGATGGTGGGCCTGCAGGGCTCGGGCAAGACCACGACCACCGCCAAGCTTGCCAAGCGGCTGAAGGAGAAGAACGGCAAGCGCGTGCTGATGGCCAGCCTCGACACCAACCGCCCCGCGGCGATGGAGCAGCTGGCGATCCTGGGCGCGCAGGTGGGGGTGGACACGCTGCCCATCGTCAAGGGCGAAACCGCCGTCCAGATCGCGAAACGCGCCAAGACCCAGGCCGCCATGGGCGGCTATGACGTGGTGATGCTCGACACCGCGGGCCGTCTGCACATCGACGAGGTGCTGATGGACGAGGTGCAGGCGGTGCGCGACATCGCCCAGCCGCGCGAGACGCTGCTTGTCGTCGATGGCCTGACGGGGCAGGACGCCGTACGCGTGGCGACCGAGTTCGACGGCAAGGTGGGCATCTCGGGCGTCGTGCTGACCCGGATGGACGGCGACGGGCGCGGGGGGGCCGCGCTGTCGATGCGCGCCGTGACCGGCAAGCCGATCCGCTTCGTGGGCCTCGGCGAGAAGATGGACGCGATCGAGACCTTCGAGGCCGAGCGCGTGGCGGGCCGCATCCTCGGGATGGGCGACATCGTGGCGCTGGTCGAGAAGGCGCGCGAGACCTTCGAGGCCGAACAGGCCGAGCGCATGATGAAGCGCTTCCAGAAGGGTCTGTTCAACATGAACGACCTCAGGGCGCAGCTGGAGCAGATGCTCAAGATGGGCGGGATGCAGGGGCTGATGGGCATGCTGCCGGGCATGGCCAAGATGCAGGCGCAGGCGGCCGAGGCGGGGCTCGACGACCGGATGCTGCGCCGCCAGATCGCGCTGATCGGCTCCATGACCAAGAAGGAACGGGCCAACCCCGACCTTCTGCAGGCCAGCCGCAAGCGGCGCATCGCGACCGGCGCCGGGCTCGATGTGGCGGAACTCAACCGGCTGCTGAAGCAGCACCGCCAGATGGCCGACGTGATGAAGAAGATGGGCAAGGGCGGCGGCATGAAGCAGATGATCCGCCAGATGATGGGCAAGGGGGGCGGGCTGCCCGACCCGTCGAAGATGACGCCCGACCAGCTGGCCGAGGCCGCGCGCGGCATGAAGGAAGGCCTCGGGATGCCGGGCGGAATGCCGGGGATGCCCCGCGGCGTCACACTGCCTGCGGGCCTGTCGGGGTTGATGCGCAAGAAATGACGCTGCCGCCCACCCTTGCCACCGCGCGCCTGACGCTGCGGCCCATGGAACCGGGGGATTTCCCGGCCTATGCGGCGCTGATGGCCTCGGGCCGTTCGGCCTTCATGGGCGGGCCGTTCGACACCCGCGCCGCCTGGGGGTTGTTCTGCCATGACGCCGCCGGCTGGGCGCTGTTCGGCTTCGGCGCGCTGATGGTCGAGGCGGGAGGCACGACGGTCGGGCAGGTCGGCATCAACCACGGCCCGCTGTTTCCCGAACCGGAACTCGGCTGGATGCTCTACGACGGGCATGAGGGGCAGGGCTATGCCACCGAGGCCGGGCGCGCCTTGCGGGACTGGGGCTTCGGGCAGGGCCTGCCGACCCTCGTCAGTTACATGGACCCTGCAAACCGCGCCTCGGCGGCGGTGGCCGAGCGGATGGGCGCGCGGCTCGATCCCGCCGCGGTGCCGCAGGACCCCGGCGACCTGGTCTATCGCCACGCTCCGGGGACGGCGGCATGATCCCCACGCTGTCCACCGCGCGCCTGACGCTGCGCGCCCCGCGCCTTGCCGATTTCGAACATCGGGCGGCCTTCTACGCCTCGGACCGGTCGGTCTGGGAAGACGGGCCGCTGGACCGCGCGCAGGCCTGGCGGGTATTCGCCTCCGATGTCGGGCAGTGGCCGCTGATGGGCTATGGCCCGTTCAGTGTGGACCATCGCGGCGGCTATGTCGGCGAGGTGGGCATCTACCACGCCGCCGATTTTCCAGAGCCCGAACTCGGCTGGTTCGTGACCCCCGAGGCCGAAGGCAAGGGCATCGCGGCCGAGGCGGCGCGCGCCGTGATGGTCTGGGCGCGGGCGAACTTCGGCTGGGAGCAGCTGGTGAACTACATCGATCCGGGCAACGCCCGCTCGATCGCGCTGGGCCTGCGTCTGGGCGGCCGCATCTGCGACCGGCCGGGGGCCTGTCCGACCGATGTGGTGATCGAGCACGACCTGCGGGGGCTCGCATGACCGCAGCGCTTGCCGCCCCGGTGCTGGAGACCGCTCGCCTGACGCTGCGCCTGCCGCGGCCCGAGGACGCTGCGGTGGTGACGGCGTTCTACGCCTCGGACCGCGCGCGGTTCATCGGCGGGCCGGTGCCGGCCGACACGGCGCTGGGCTATCTCGACAATTCCCTGCGCAACTGGGCCAGCCGCGGCCATGGCTGGTGGATGATCGAGGACCGCGCCACCGGCCGCGTCGCCGGGCGCTGCGGCATCGGCTATCCCTGGGGGCCCGAGACGCCCGAACTGGGCTGGCAGGTCTATGACGGGTTCGAGGGGCGGGGCCTGGCCCATGAGGCTGCCGGCGCCGCGCTGGCCCATGCGCAGGGCGCGTGGGGTCTGCGCGGCATCGTCTCGCTGATCCACCCCGACAACGCGCGCTCGCGCCGGCTGGCCGCACGGCTGGGCGCCCGGTTCGACCGTCTGGGCGAGATCGAGGGCGACCCCTGCGAGGTCTGGCTGCACCGCGAGGGCGCCGCATGACCAAGCTCGCTCCCACCCCGGTGCTGGAGACGGCGCGCCTGACGCTGCGCGCGCCGCAGGCATCGGACTGGCCTGCCTGGCTGTCCTTCGCGATGTCGGACCGCGCGTCCTTCATCCGCCCGGCCGAGTTCGACGAGGGCAAGGCCTGGCGCGCCTTCGGCCATGTGATAGGCATGTGGGTGCTGCGGGGCTATGGCAGCTTCGTGTTCCACGAGACCGGGCAACCCGATGTGCCCCTGGGCCTGACCGGCCCCTGGCATCCGGTGGACTGGCCCGAGACCGAGATCGGCTGGACCGTCTGGCGTCCCGAGGCCGAGGGCCGCGGCCTGGCCTTCGAGGCCGCCACGGCCGCCCGCGCCCATGCCTTCGGTGTGCTGCGCTGGACCACGGCCGTCAGCTACATCGACCCGCAGAACGTGCGCTCGATCGCGCTGGCCGAACGTCTGGGTGCGGTCCGTGACGCCGGAGCCGCGCACCCGCATCCCGACGAGCCCTGCCTTGTCTACCGGCATCCGCATCCGGGGGCGCAGGCATGATCCCGGCCATCCCCTGCCCCGTCCTGCAATCCCCGCGTCTGGTGCTCCGGCCGCTCGCATTCCGCGATTTCGATGCCTTCGCCGCGTTGCATGCGAGCCCCCACGCGGCGCTGTTGTGGGGGTTGCCATCGCGCGACGCGGCCTGGGCGCGCATGCTGGCGCTGGCCGGCGAATGGCCGGTGCGTGGCTTCGGCACCTGGGCCCTTGCCGACCGGTGGTCGGACGCATTCGTGGGACATGTCGGTTTCATCCAGCCGCATGATGCCGCCGAGCCCCAGATGACCTGGGCGCTGGTTGCAGATGGACAGGGCCGCGGGCTCGCCGAGGAAGGCGCACGGGCCGCGCGCGACTGGGGCCGCGCCCATGGCATCGCGCGCCCTGTCAGCCACATCGATGCGAAGAACCTGCCTTCGATCCGCCTGGCCGAACGGCTGGGGGCGGTGCGCGAGGGTTCGACCACCTTCGCCCCCGGCGCGTTGATGCTGCACTACCGCCACCCGGGGCCGCTGGCATGACGCGGGCGCCGCACGAAATCGCCGTTCCGGGGCCGGCGGCCGATCTTGCCGCCGCGCTGGCCGCAGGGTTGCCGACGCTGGAAACCGCCCGGCTGCGCCTGCGGCCGTCACGGCTGGAGGATTTCGACGCCTGGGCCGAAATACTGGCTGCGCCCGAAGCGATCCACATGGGCGGCCCCTTCGACCGCAACGACGCCTTCACCGAGTTCGCCGCGACTTTCGGCCTGTGGCTGTTGCGTGGCCACGGCCTGATGACGGCCGAGATGCGCGATGGCGAGGTTGCGGGCTTCGTCCTGATCGGGTTCGAGCCGGGCGACCGCGAGCCAGAGCTCGGCTGGATGCTGCGGCCGGCCTTCCGTGGCCGCGGCCTGGCCGAGGAAGCGGCTCGCGGCTTGCGCCACCACGCGCTTGGCACGCTGGGGCTAGCCTCGCTGGTCAGCTACATCGACCCCGACAACGTCGCCTCCCGCCGGTTGGCCCAGCGCCTCGGCGCGCGGCTGGACGGGGCGGTGGATGGCTCCGAGGTCTGGCGCCACGCGCCCCCGTCCGCGCCCCCGTCCTCGCCCCTGTCCGCCCCCCTGCCGGAGACGACCGCATGACCGATACGCCCGCCGTCCAGACCGCAGCCCTGCTGCGCGACCATCGCGACTCGATCGACCGGCTGGATGCGATCCTCGTCTACACGCTGGCCGAGCGGTTCAAGCACACCCAGTCGGTCGGCCGGCTGAAGGCGGTCCATGGTCTGCCCCCGTCCGATCCCGCGCGCGAGGCGCAGCAGATCGCCCGGCTGGAACGGCTGTCGGCCGAGGCCGATCTCGACCCCGAGTTCGCCAAGAAGTTCCTGACCTTCATCATCGGCGAAGTGATCAGGCACCACGAGAACCTGCAGAAATGACGGGGCCCTGCCCCGCCGAATGCCATCATCAAGGAGAAACGACATGGCAATGAAGATCCGGCTCGCCCGCGGCGGTTCCAAGAAGCGCCCGCATTACGCGATCGTCGCCGCCGACTCGCGGATGCCCCGCGACGGCCGCTACATCGAGAAGCTGGGGACCTACGACCCGATGCTGGCCAAGGACAACGAGAACCGCGTCAAGATGGATCTCGACCGCGTGAAGCACTGGCTGAGCCAGGGCGCACAGCCGACCGACCGCATCGCGCGGATGCTGGAAGCGGCGGGCATGACCGAGAAGAAGGTGCGCAACAATCCCGAACGGTCCAAGCCCGGCAAGCAGATGGCCGAACGTGCCGCCAAGAAGGCCGCCCGCGCGGCCGAGCCTGCCACCGAGTAGGGCGCAGGGCCGCCGGCCCGGATTGCCGGGCCGGCACGGGCCACGAATGGGAGACACGGCAGGATGAAGCCACCCCGCCCCGATGCCGGCCCGCCCGCCGACCGCGTCTGCGTCGGCGCCATCGCCGGTGCCTTCGGGGTGCAGGGCGAGGTGCGGCTGAAATCCTTCTGCGCCGCGCCGGAGGCCATCGCTACCTATGGCCCGCTGTGGTCCGAGGACGGCACGCACCGCTTCACCGTCCGCCTGACCCGTCGGGTGGCCGGTGGCCTTGGCGCACGCCTGTCGGGCGTGGCGACCAAGGAGGCGGCGGATGCGCTGCGGGGTGTCACGCTCTGGGCAGACCGGGCGGCCCTGCCCGGCCTGCCCGACGACGAGTTCTACCATGCCGACCTGATCGGGCTGGCGGTGCAGGACACCGGCGGCGCGGCCCTTGGTCGGGTGCGGGCGGTGCACAACCACGGCGCAGGCGACCTGCTGGAAATCGAGACACCGGGCAAGGGCACGTTGCTTCTGCCCTTTACCCGGGCGGTGGTGCCGACAGTGGACCTGACCGCCGGACGCATCGTCGCCGACCCGCCCGAGGCCGGCGATTAGGACGCCCGGCGGTTGCGGGCTG
>DAOLBY010000229.1:0-3986 GCA_035324325.1 Paracoccaceae bacterium
GGCCCTTGCCGGTTGCACCGCGGGCGACGGGCTTCCCGGCGTGTCGATGTTCGAGGGGTCCCGCCCGTCCGACCCGCCGCCGGTGCCCGGCGGGCAGGGCGAGGTGACGCGCGCTGCCGCTGACCGCGACAAGCGGACCGAGGCCGCATCGCCCGTCATCGCCGATCTGATGGCGCGGCGGTCGGTGCTGGCACCGGCCGGCCCGGCCGCGCGGCTGGCCGAGGTGGTGCTTTCGGCAAACGCGGGCGCGGCTGCGGCCGAACTGCGCGTCGCGCGACTGAAGGCCGATGCCAGGGCGCGGAACTGGCTGCCCTCGCTCGGGCCTTCCGTCACGCTGACCTCGCTGTCGTCCATCGCGGCGGGGCTGATGGTGGATCAGGTGCTGCTGGACAATGGGCGGCGGAAGGCGGAACGCGCCTTTGCCGCAGCGGATGTCGAGGTGGCAGCGGTCGCGCTGGCGGCCGAGATGAACGCCCTGGTCCACGACGGCCTTGCCCGGCGGATCGAGGCCGACCGCGCGAAGGCGCAGGCGGCGGCGGCCGAAGCCTCGGCTGCGCGGATGGCCGGATACGCCCGGATCATGCAGGGCAGGGCGGATGGCGGGCTGGCCGACCGTTCCGAGGCGCAGGTGGTGGCGCAGAAGCTGTCCGAACTGCGCGCCACTGCCGCCCGGGACCGCGAGGCCGAGGCGACGGCGATGGCGGAACTTTCCGCGCGGACCGGCGGCGCGCCTCCGCGCGTGCAAGGGGCTGTGGCGGTGCCGGCGGCGCCGGGTGCCGCGGTGCCGCTGTCGGTCCTGCGGGCCGAGGGAGAGGGGCGGCGCATGGTGGCGCAGGCCCGCATCGAACGCGCGGGACACCTGCCGGGACTGGGCCTCGGCCTGGCCGTCACCGGCGACGGCATCCGGCCCGGGGCGAAGCTGGGCGCCGACCGGATGTTCAACAGCGGGACCGGCGCAAGCCTCCAGGCGCTGGAGGCGACCGAGGCGCTGGCCGCGCAGCGCCAGTCCGCCGCCCGGGCCGAGTCCGACCGTCGCCTTGTCGCCATCGACCGCCAGATCGCCGAACTGTCCGCCCGCCAGTCCGAGACCGCCAAGGTGGTGGCCGAGACCGAGGCGGTGCTGAAGCTGTTCGCAGAGCAGTATCAGGTCGGGCGCCGGTCGCTGATGGAGGTGGTGAACCTGACCGAAACCCATGCCCGGATGAGCCGCGAACATGCGGCAATGCCATTCGAGGTGGCGCTTCTGCGGTTGCGCGCCGCGCAGGAACGCGGCGTTCTGGTGGACGGGGCACGGATGTGACCCAGCGCGTCGTGGCATTCGATCCTGCGGCAGGCCGGGTGGCGGGTGTGTCGCCCGGCCCTGCGCTGACGCTGACTTCGGCCGCCGTCGTGGCGATACCCGCCGTGCCGGTCCCCTCCGTCCGTCGCAACCGGGCCGATGCGCGCGCGGCGATCGCCGCAGTCTATGCCGCCGTCCTGGGCTGCGACATCGACCGCGGAGATCTGGCGGAACGGTTGCAGGCTCTGGCCGGAGCGGGACAGCCGGGCCTGCCAGAGATCGCCGCGGCACTGCGCGCCTGCGGTCTGTCGGCCGCGATCCGCACCTGCGCCGCCCCGCAGGCCGATCTCTGGCCGGCACTGGCCCTGATGACCTCGGGCCAGGTGGTGCTGGTGCTGTCGCAGGACGCTGCCGCGGTCACCCTCTACGATCCTGCCTGCCCCGACGCCCGGGCCGAGGTGCCTCTGGCGGAATTCGCGCCGGTCTTTGCCGGGCAAGCGCTGGTCGCGCGCAGCACGATGACTGCCGTCGAGGCCCGACATGGCGAGGCCGGCACGTCACCGCACTGGTTCTGGGGCGAGTTCGTGCGCCACCGGCGCGCCATCGTCGAGGTCGCGGCAGGCTCGATGGTGGCGAACCTGCTGGCCGTGGCGGTCGCGCTGTTCTCGCTCCAGGTCTACGACCGGGTGATCCCGCATCAGTCGCAGCCGACGCTCTGGGTGCTGGCCTTCGGCGCGCTGATCGCCGTGGCGCTGGAAGGGATGCTCAAGACCGCGCGCGCCTCGCTGCTGGACCTGACGGGCAAGCGGATCGAATTGTCGGTGCAGACGGTGCTGATGGACCGCCTTCTGGGCATGAAGGCGGCGCCGGGCGAACGCCGTCCCAGCCAGCTGTTCGGTGCGATGCGCGAGTTCTCATCGGTGCGCGAGTTCTTCACCGCCTCGACCATCGGCACGGTGGCGGACCTGCCGTTCCTTCTGATCTTCCTTCTGCTCGTCGCCTCGATCGGCGGGCCGGTGGTCTGGATCCTGATCCTGGGCGGGGCGCTGATGGTGCTGCCGGGGTTCCTGTTCCAGAAGCGGATGGTCGCGCTGACCCTCGCCACCCAGGGCGCCCAGAACCGTGCCGCACGTCTGCTCTACGAGAGCATCACAGAGGCCGAGACGCTGGCCACCCAGCGGGGCGGGGACCGGGCGCGCAGGATATGGGCGGAGCTGACCGCGCTGTCGGCCGCCAAATCGTCTGACCAGCGCCGTCTGACGGCGGGCCTGACGACCTGGGCGCAGGCGGTCCAGCAGGCGACCTATGTGGGCACGGTGGTCGCCGGTGCCTACCTGGTCTTTGCGGGCGAGTTCACCATCGGCACGATCATCGCCGTGGGCATCCTGACCGGCCGCGCGCTGGGGCCGCTGTCGCAGATCTCGGCGATGCTGGCGCGCTGGTCGAACGTGCGCGCGGCGCTCGATGCGCTCGACACCGTCGCCCATGCCCCGCAGGTCGAGGACCCGGCGCGAAGCTACCTGCGCCGCGAACGGCTGGCAGGCGCCTTCGAGGTGCGCGGCCTGTCCTTTCGCTATGACGCCGCGGCTGCCCCCACGGTCGAGGTGGCGGGGCTGGCGATCCCGGCGGGTCAGCACGTCGCAGTACTGGGGGCGAACGGGTCGGGCAAGTCCACGTTTCTGAAACTGCTGGCCGGCCTCTACGAACCCGGGCAGGGCCGGGTGCTGGTGGACGGTCTCGACATGGGCCAGATCCATCCGCGCGACCTGCGCCGGGGCATCGGCTATCTGGCGCAGGAGGTGCGGCTGGTCGCCGGCACCTTGCGCGAGAACCTGATGCTCCACGAACTGGGCCGCGACGATGACCGGATGCTGGCGGCGCTCGACTTCGCCGGGATGGGCCCCTTCGTGCGCAACCATCCCCGCGGCCTCGATCTGGTGATCGCGGAACTGGGCGAGGGGCTGTCGGTCGGGCAGCGCCAGTCGATCGGCTGGGCGCGGCTGTGGCTTCAGGACCCGCGCGTGGCGATCCTGGACGAACCGACTGCCGCGCTTGACCAGACGCTGGAGACCACGCTGGTCAGCCGCTTGTCGCACTGGCTGGCCGGGCGCACGACGGTCATCGCCACGCACCGCGTACCGATCCTGCAACTGGCCGACCGGGTGCTGGTGCTGCAATCGGGCCGTGTGGCGGTGGACGGTCCGCGCGAGGCGGTGCTGGCGCACCTGTTGCGCGCGCCATCGGACCGGATGCCGGGGGCGCCGGCGCCATGACCACGCTCGACCACGGCTTCGACCCCGCCGCCGAACGCCCCGCCCGGATGATCCGCCTGGTGGGGCTGGCGCTGGCGGTGTTCCTGGTCTGGGCGGCCTTCGCCTGGCTGGCCGAGATCGTGCGCGCGCCGGGTCAGGTCGTGTCCTCCTCTCGCCCGCAGATCATCCAGAACCTCGAGGGCGGGATCCTGGCCGAACTGGCGGTGACCGAGGGCCAGGTGGTGGAACCGGGGCAGATGCTGGCGCGGCTCTATGGCACGACCTATCTCGCCGCGGTGGAAGACCTTCGCGAGCAGATCGCCGCGCTGGAAATCCGCCGCCACCGGATCGAGGCGGAAATGGCCGGCGGCACCCACTTCGACCCGCCGGCCGACCTTGCCGCGCGCCTGCCCGCGCTCGTCGCGTCCGAACGCACGCTGCTGGCCGCCCGCCGG
>DAOLBY010000022.1:0-1844 GCA_035324325.1 Paracoccaceae bacterium
AAGCTCCGGCTGGTCGAGGATCACGCCCGCGAGCTCGACCAGGCCAAGGTGGCGGCCCTGGTGGCAGGCGGGGCGACCGCCGCACCCACGGCCGCCGAGGCCGCCCGGGGCGCACGCGCGGCCATCCTGTCGCTGAACGCCCCCCACATCGTCCGCGCAGCGGTCTTCGGCCCGGGCGGCGTCGCCGAAGGCGCTTCCCCCGGCACACTCATCATCGACATGTCCTCGATCGAGCCCGAGGCGACAAAGGCCCTTGCCGCCGATGCCAAGGCCAGGGGCCTGCGCTGGGTGGACAGCCCGCTGTCGGGCGGCATCCCCAAGGCCGCGACCGGAGAATTGACACTGATGCAGGGCGGCGCCCCGAATGACGTGAGAGAAGCGCAGGCGATCCTGTCGCGGGTCGCCTCGAACCAGACCCGGATGGGCGGCCCCGGAGCCGGGCAGACGACCAAGCTGATCAACCAGGTCCTCTGCGGCCTCGGCTTTCTTGCCGTGGCCGAGGCGACCGCGCTGGCCGAGGCCGCCGGTGTCGATGCCGCGAAGATTCCGCAGGCGCTGAAGGGGGGGCGGGCGGACTCTGCGATCCTTCAGGAATACATGCCCCGCTTCGCCTCCCGCGACTATCGCCGGACGGGGCGGATCGACAACATGGTGAAGGACCTCAACGGCGCAGCCGACCTGGCCCGGCTCACCCACACCTCCATGCCCCTCACCGCGCTTTGCGCTGAGATCCACCGCATGCTCACGGCCGCCGGGCTGGGGGGCGAGGATCAGGCCGCGCTGATGGAATATTTCAAGGGACCGCGAAAGGATCTGCTGCAGTGATCACCCGCTACGCGCTGTTCGAAGGCACCGTCGCCCCCGGCCAGACCGACGCCTTCCGCGCCGCTGTTCTGGCCGAGATCCTGCCCGTCTGGCGCCGCTTTCCCGGGGCGCTGGCCGTCCACGTCACCTTTGCCGACGACCGCGACGAAGGCGCTCCCGAATTTCCACTGATCCTGGCGATCGACTGGCCCGATCGCGCCACGGTGGATCGCTTCCTCGACCACCCGATCCGCAAGGAGGGCCGCGCCGCGACCGAGGCCGTCCTGTCGCGCTTCTTCACCGGGCGCATCCACCACCACATCACCTCCGCGCAGAGTTTCGATCCCGCCTGACGCGCGCATCGCGCTGGATTTTCGCCCCCGGTAACGTTACCAACGCGAGATGAGCAGCAGCCGCAAAGCTCCGACGATGGCGGATGTCGCCCGCCTTGCCGGGGTCTCACCGATGACGGTCAGCCGGGCCTTCAAGACCGACAGTTCGGTCAGCGATGCCACGCGCGATGCGGTCCTCAAGGCGGCGGACGACCTGGGCTATGTCTTCGACAGCACCGCCTCGAACCTGCGCTCGCAGAAGACCGGCTTCATCGCCGTCACCATCCCCTCGATCAACAACGCCAACTTCGCAGATACCCTGCGCGGGCTGTCCGAGGGGCTGAAGGCGCAAGGCCTGCAGATCCTTCTGGGCTATACCGACTATGACATGCACGAGGAAGAGCGCCTGATCGGCCAGTTCCTCCGCCGCCGCCCCGAAGCCATCGTGGTGACCGGCGGGCGCCACACCCCGCGCGCCCGGCGCATGCTGGAAAACGCGGGCATCCCGGTCATCGAGACCTGGGACATGCCCGAAGAGCCGATCGGCCATGTCGTCGGCTTCTCCAACGCCGATGCCGTGCGCGGCATGGTCGATCACTTCGTCGCAAAGGGCCTGACGCGCATCGCCTTCATCGGTGGCGACACCAGCCGCGACACCCGCGGCGCCGACCGCCGCGCCGGGTTCATCGCGGCGACGCAGGCGCATGG
>DAOLBY010000022.1:1854-13136 GCA_035324325.1 Paracoccaceae bacterium
TCGCCGCCGGCGTACCGCCGATCTCGATGCGCGAAGGGGCCGAGGCCATGGGGCGTCTGCTCGAAACGCTGCCCGATACCCAGGCCGTGATCTGCGTGTCCGACCTTTCGGCCTTCGGTGCGCTGACCGAGTGCCAGCGGCGCGGGGTCGATGTGCCGGGCCGCATCTGGATCGCGGGGTTCGGCGATTACGAGATCGCCGGGGTCTCGGTTCCGGCCCTGACCACGATCAACCCCTTCCCGCACAGGATCGGGCTTCGCACTGCCGAACTGATCCTCGAGGTGCTGGACGGCCGTCAGGTCCGGCCCGCCACGATCGCCATCTCACCAGAGTTGCTGATCCGCCAGTCTACCGGTTGACAGGAAAAGGGGGCGGTCGCCCGCCCCCGTCGCTTCCTTCCGCAGCGTCCTGACGGCTTACTGCTGCGAAGCCAGGATCGCATTGACCAATGCGTCGCCGTTTGCGGCGATGAAGCCATCCCAGACCGGCTTCACCGCTGCCTGGAAGGCTGCGGCGTCGACATCGGTGTTCACATCCATGCCGGCGGCCTTCAGCCCTTCGATCATGCCTTCCTCCTTCTCCTGCACCGCCTGGCGCTGCATGGCGATGGCTTCGGCGGCCACGTCAAGGATGACCTTCTGCTCGTCGGCGGTCAGGCTGTTGAACTTGGCGTCGTTCATCACCAGTGCCAGCGCGGAATAGGCGTGCTGGGTCAGGCTCAGATACTTCTGAACTTCGTTGAACTTGAACGACACGACGATCCCGATCGGGTGATCCTGCGCATCGACCACGCCGGTTTCCAGCGCGGTGTAAAGCTCGGCGACGGGCAGTTGCAGCGGGTTGGCGCCGAGGGCGGCGAACATGTCGTTCAGCGCCTTGGAATTGTTGACCCGCATGTTCAGCCCGGCAAGGTCAGCCGGGACCCGGATCGGACCACGATTGTTGGTCATGTTCCGGTAGCCGTTTTCCGGAAAGCCCAGCACCTTCAGCCCGTGCTGGGTGAACTCGGCGGAAAGGCCCTGCCCGATCTCGCCGTCCAGGACAGCATATGCGGTGTCTCGGGTCGGGAACATGAAGGGCAGTTCAAGCGCGCCGGCCTGCGGCACCAGGCCGGTAAAGTTGTTCAGGCCCGACATCGCGATGTCGATGATCCCCGACCGCGCGCCGTCGATCATGGCCGCGTCATTGCCAAGCTGGCCCTGCGGGAAGATCGTCACGGTGACAGACCCGCCGGTCCGCGCCTCGACCTGTTCCTTGAAGAACAGCGACAGGGTCTGCTGCAGGTCGGTGTCCGGTGCGGCGTGGGCCAGTTTCAGCTCGGTCTGGGCCTGGGCCGACAGCGCGGCGAAGGCGAAGGCCGATGCAAGGCCCAGGGTTTTCAGCAGTTTCATGGTGTAGTCCTCCCTTTGGGTATCTCAGCCGCCAAGGATTCTGGCGGGAACGGTGATCAGTTCCGGAAAAGTGATGAACAGGCCAAGCAGCGCGACATAGGCGGCCAGGAACGGCGTGATCCCCCGAACGGCCACGCTCATCTGCGCCTTGCCCACACCGCAGATGACGTTCAGCACGGTGCCGACCGGCGGCGTCAGCAGCCCGATGGAACAGTTCATCACGAACATCAGGCCGAAGTAGACCGGGTCGATCCCCGCCATCTTGACCACCGGCATCAAGAGCGGGACCAGGATCAGGATCGTGGGCGACAGGTCCATGACCATGCCGACCGCCAGCACGATCAGCATGATGACCAGCATCAGCAGACGCGGGCTGTCGATCAACGGTTGCAGCAGGACCGCGAGTTGCTGCGGAAGTTGCGCAACCGTGATCAGCCAGGCGGCGACCATGGCGGCCCCGACCAGGAACATCACCATCGCAGTTGCACGCCCCGCGGCCACCAGAACCTCGAACAGAAGGGCAAGGGTCAGCGTGCGGTAGACCACTGCCGACACGGCAATCGCATAGACGGCCGCGACCACTGCCGCCTCGGTCGGGGTGAAGACACCCGAACGGATGCCGCCGATGATGATGATCGGCAGGAACAGCGCCCAGATGCCGTCCTTCAGTGCGGCAAGGCGCTCCTGGCCGCTTGCCTTCGGTAGGATCGCAATCTGTTCCTTCCGCATCAGCAGCGACCAGATCACCATCAGCGTGATCCCCATCATCAGCCCCGGCGCGATACCCGCCATGAACAGCTTGGCAATGGAGATGTTGCCGGCCACCCCGATCAGGATCAGCGGCAAGGACGGCGGAATGATCGGCGCGATGATCCCGCCCGCGGCGAGAAGTCCAAGGCTGCGCCCCTCGGGGTAGCCGGCATTGCGCATCATCGGATACAGGATCGACACCAGCGCCGCCGCATCGGCCACGGCAGAACCCGACAGGCCCGCCAGAACGATTGCCGTCAGCACCGCTACATAGCCAAGGCCCCCGCGCCGATGGCCGACCATTGTCATGGCCATCCGGACGATCCGCTCGGACAGCCCCCCCTTCGACATGACCTCGCCGGCCACCAGGAAGAACGGGATCGCAAGCAGGGGAAAGCTGTCCACCCCGTTGATCAGGCCCTGCGCCAGGATGTCGGGGCTGAAGCTGCCCAGTTGGAGCATCAGGGCCATCGAGGCCAGCAGAAGCGCGAAAGCGACAGGCAAACCCGCCAGAATGGCAACAAAGAGGACGCCGAGGAACAGGACCAGCGTCATTCGTCGCGCTCGATCCGCGCGATGCCGGTCAGCATGGGATCGATCAGCCGCAGTACGGCGATTGCGCCCATCATCACCGCCGAGACCACACCCGCCAGATAGAACAGCGCCGAAGGCAGGCCCGTCAGCTGCGAGATGTTGTTCCAGTTCGCCATGGTCTGGTTCAGGGCGCCGATGAACAGCATCCCGACCGCCACGATCACCACGATCCAGCAGAGCCGGCGCAACGTGGGCACGGCGCGGGGAAACATCGCCTCGGAAAACTCGGCAACCGCCAGATGTTCGCCCCGGCGCAGCACCACGGCAGCCCCCAGCATGACCACCCAGACGAACCACAGCCGCGCCAGTTCGACCGACTGACGGATGCCCGAAGAGAAGCCGTAGCGCAGAACAACGTTGGCGAATACCAGCGCGATCATGGCCGCCAGAAGCACGGCGATCACGACATCAACGACAGACCACAGATGCCTGACCAGGCGCTTCATCGGTCAACTCCCCCCGGACCCTCTCGCCTTGCGCCGCTTCTTGCACGGTCAGAGCGATTGGGTTATCGTTAACCCAATGTGGTATCGATAACAACCGAATGAGTCAATCCCCCTCGATTCACCGACCGGCCACGATTTCAGACGTGGCGCAGGCTGCCGGGGTAAGCCGCATGACCGTGTCCAAAGTCCTGCGCGGCACCGGGCGGATCAGCGAGGCCACCCGGGCCCGCGTGACGGCGATCGCCGAGACGATGGGCTATGTGCCCAGCTCGCTTGCCGGTTCCCTGTCGTCGCAGACAAGCACGCTGGTTGGTGTGCTGATCCCCTCGATCAGCGATCAGGTCTATTCCGGCGTTCTGGCTGGCATCAATGCCGTGCTGACCCCACGCGGCTATTCCAGCCTGATCGGCGAGACCTTCTTCGACCCCGAAACAGAGGCGCGACTTGTGCGCATGATGCTGTCGATGAAGCCCGCGGGCCTGATCGTGTCAGGCGGCCTGCCCCGGACCGAGTCGACAACACATCTTCTGCGGAAATGCGGCCTGAACCCGGTCCGGCTCTGGGATGGCGACGACCCCGGTCCGGATGTGACGGTCGGCCTTTCCCATGACGCCGCAGGCCGCGCTGCCGCCCGCATCTGCCTTGAGGCAGGCTTCCGCCGCGCCTGCTATATCGGCGCCCAGCTGCAACGTGACCTCTGCGCCGATCGCCGCAGGAACGGCTTCGTCGATGAACTGCGCCGGGCCGGGGCAGAATGCAGGGTCCTGGCAGATCCCGACCTGACCCGCTCGGCGCAAGGCGGCCAGGTCCTGACCGAGCGCCTGCTGCGCGACAAGGACCTGCCCGAGGTCATCCATTACCTCAACGACGCCATGGCGATCGGCGGGCTGCGGGCGCCGTTGGCGGCCGGGGTGGCGGTGCCGCAGACCATTTCGGTGATCGGCTTCAACGGCACGTCCATGCAGCACGCCCTTCAGACGCGCCTGACCACTTTCGCGCTCCCCCTGCACCTCATCGGCGAACAGGCCGCCGGCGCCGCCATCGGAACCGTGACCGAGCGGGACGCCGCCCGGTCGGAAAGCTTCGTGCCGCAGGTCATCCGCGGCAACACCTTCCGCTGGGCAGGGCAATAGGCAGGCCCGCACCCAGGACGGAGCACGTCACCGGACAGGAACACCCGGATTTTCGACAGCGAACGGCAAGGAACGACCGCCCCGGCCGCTTCCAGACTCTCGGCGCCCTGCACTTCGGCCGGGGTTCTCCAAACCGGAATGGGCCAGCAGAGCCGGGGCTGGCCAGTTGCGCAGGGGCTCCAGGCCAACGGCAGCAAGGAAGGGCGCTGTTGCCCTTTCCTGAAACGGCGCCGGACATGAAGCGGGGGACGGCATCGCTGCCGTCCCCCCTTTCATCCGGCCCATCGGATCAACGGTTCAGCGCGCCGACGCCCGAGAAGCGGAACGCCTCTTTCTCCAGCGCGTCGATCTCCTCGACCGACATCCCGTCATGGGCGATCAGGATGCGCCCCAGGAACACGAAGGGCAGTTCGGCGGCGCGGTCTTCGAGGTGGTACTTGATCGCCTCGGCCGTCGCAGCGCCCACGTCGTCGCCCATCCGCATCGGGGTGGCGTCCAGCTCCTTGCGGCGGATCGCCTCCAGCTCCAGCCCCGTGCCGCCCCAGCCGGTCGAGACGATGTCTGCGGCCTTGCCGGCGGCGATCAGCGCCTCCATCCCACCCATCGCCATCGCCGTGTTGGCGTTGTGGATGAAGGTGACCTCGGGGTAGGCCTGCACGATCAGATTGGTGCCGGTCGAGCCGCCCTCGCGGGTGTATTCGCCGTAGTGCTCGTAGGCCATGGTCCAGCCGCCGCGCTCATTCACGCAAGCCGCCCATTCGCCCGACCGCTGGTTGTCGGTGATGCCCGGGATGCCCCGGATCAGCGCATAGGTCACGTCGCGGCCATAGCGTTCCAGCACGAATTCGCACATCTTCGCCGCCCCGAATGACGACGAGAAGTCGAACCAGTTGTCGGGCTGGTTCTCGATCTGCTTCAGCGGCGTGTGGAAGGCCCAGACGAAGGTCCTGAAGCCGTCGTTGGACGACAGCTTGTCGATGTTGTCGGCCTGTGTGGCCAGTTCGGACGGCCCGAAGATGACGAAGTCATACAGGTCGGCATCCTGGTTGACCTGGGTCGCGTAGGTGCTCTGCAGTTCGTGCTCGATCTGGCGCGAGGCGAATTCGGTCGTCTCGTAGGGGATGCCGAGCTGGTCGAGCCGCTTGGTCATCGCCAGGAACGCGCGCGCCCAGAAGTCGGACACGTCGGCGGACGGGTAGATCAGTGCGATGCGCACCGGCCGCTCGACCGGGACGGCGATCGGGACGGCCGCGCCGCCCACTACCGCCTGCATCGCCTCGACCGCGCCCTCGGCATTGACCTCTTCGGGAAGCCAGTGGTCGCGCTCGGCGCTGCCCGGCAGTTCGCGCAGCGGCAGGGTCTGCGCGACTGCCCCGCCGGCCAGTGCCGCGGCGATGGCCGTGGCGGTCAGAAGTTTCCTCATGTCGTCCTCCCTGGTTGTTATGGGCCGCACCTCTCAGCCGAGGGGCGCGGTTTCCGTTGTCAGCAGGCTGCCGCCGCCGAAGATCAGGATCAGGATCGCCAGGATCACGCCCAGAAGGCGCAGCATGGCGATGTTTTCGGGCTTGCCGAGCGCCGACAGCCAGCGGCCCTCGCCGTCGCGGTCCTTGCGCTGCAGCCAGGTGTAGAAGGCCACCGACAGGATGATGACGACGCCCGACCCGACCGACTGCCAGAAGAACTCGATGCGCAGCGTGACCAGCGCGTTGATCATCATCGCCAGCAAGAGCACACCGCAGAGCGACCCCAGCATCGACCCCCCCCCGCCGAACAGCGAGGTGCCGCCGACGACCACCGCCGCGATGACGTGAAGGTTGAAGAACGGCGCCGAGGTCGCCTGGATCGCGTTCAGCTTTCCGGCCAGCATGATGCCGGCCAGCCCCGCCATGGCCCCCATCAGGACGTAGACCCGCACCCGCGTGCTGTCGACCGGCACGCCGGACAGCTCGGCCGCCTCGGGGTTCGACCCGATGGCCTGCGCGTAGCGGCCCAGATGGGTTCGCGTGTAGATGAACCATCCAGCGGCAAGCGTGACCAGCCCGATGACCACCGGCAGCGGCAGGAAGCCCGGGATGTCACCCCGGCCGATCGCGACGATGGGGTCGGGAAAGCGCGACAGCACCAGACCCTTCACCGCGATCAGGCAGATGCCGCGGTAAACCAGGTCCATCGCCAGCGTCCCGATCAGGTCGGGAACCTTCAGGCGCGTGATGACCATACCATTGATGAAGCCGCAGAGCGCGCCCAGCGTGACCGCGGCCGACACCGCCAGCCACCAGGGATATCCCCAGACCTTGACCATGTAGGCCATGACGATCGCGGTCAGCGCCGCGACCGAGCCGATCGACAGGTCGATGCCGCGTGTCACGATGACCAGCGTCATCGCCATCGCCATCGGCATGTAAAGCGCGGATTCCTTCAGGATGATGTCGAAGTTCGACAGCCGGAAATAGCGCGCGGGTTCCAGCACGGCCATGACCGCGATGATCGCCACGATCATCACCAGCGGCCCGATCAGCGACATGTAGCCTTCGGCGCGCTCGCGGAACGTCAGGTCGTCGGCGCGGGCGGTCATGCTGCACCTGCGTGGTCGGTCGCGCCCACGATCATGCCCAGAACCTCCTTGGAACTGCTCTCTCGGGTGTTCACCACCCCCACGCGCCGCCCCCGCCGCATCACCTGCACGCGGTCCGAGATGCGGAACACGTCGTCGAGCGAATGCGAGATCACCACGACCCCGATGCCCTGATCGCGCACCGCCTCGATCAGCTTCAGCGTGCGCGCGGTTTCCTGCGGGCCCAGGGCGGCGGTGGGTTCGTCCATGACCAGGACCTTGAGGTCGGTCGAATAGACCGCCCGCGCGATGGCCACGGCCTGCCGCTGGCCGCCAGACAGGTTGTCGGTCGGCACGTCGAGGCTGCGCAGCGTGACACCCAGCCGTTCCTTCAGCACCCGTTCGGTTTCCGACCGCATCCGGGCGTTGTCGAGATAACGGAAGCCCAGGAATGACTTCGTGAGCTCCGATCCCAGGAACATGTTCCCGGCCGGTGTCAGGTGGTCGGCAAGGGCGAGGGTCTGATAGACCGCGTCGATGCCCTTGGTGATTGCGTCGGCGTGGCTGGCCATGACGAGCGGACGGCCTTCCAGCATCATCTCGCCGCTGGTGGGCTGGTAGACGCCCGTCAGGATCTTGATCAGCGTCGACTTGCCAGCGCCGTTGTCACCCACAATGGCCAGCACCTCGCCCGGCCACAGATCGAGGTCCACATCCTCGAGCGCCGTCACCCCGCCGAAGCGCTTGGTGATTCCGCGCATCGAGATGATCGGCTCACCCTTTCCCGCCATTCGCAGCTTCCCCCCAAATGGCCTGGCACACCGGTCCAGACTTCGATTGTTATCGATACCATTCGCACACTGCGTCAGGGCTGTCAATGGTCAAATCCGGTCGTCGGCACGGGCCGCCCCGATGGCGGCAAGCGCAGCCTCGGCGACGGCCACATCCTGATCCCCGGTTCCAGACCCAATCCCGATCCCGCCGAGCAGGATGCCGTTGCGCCAGATCGGCAGGCCGCCGGGGAGGCCGGTCATGGCCCCGGAGGTCGCGGCAGCGATGGCCGGTCTTGCGGCTTCGGGGATCGCATCCGACGGCCTTCCGGTCGAGGCGGCGGTCTGCGCCTTGGCTCTGGCCGACCTCATCGACAGCACCCGCGCCCCCGCCATTCGCAGCGCAGCCAGATCGACTGCCGAGGCATCGACAATCACGATGCATTGCGGCTGTCCTATCTCCATGGCCTTCTCGGTCGCCGCAGCCAGCATGGCGAGGAGCGCGGCGTCGGTCAGTCGTTCGGTCGGCAGCGTGATCTGCATGAGGGGCCTATCGGATCAGTGAAGCGTTCTGGTATCGATACCATCTAGCGGAAGGGAGGGGCGCTGTCATGTCATTCATCGAAATCCACGATCAGGCGTTCGGCGCCTTCGTGATGGCCAACGCCCCGGTAGAGCGGCTGCCCACAGATTTCGACTGGGTCGAAGGGCCGGTCGGCCTGCGCTGCCAGGGCCGCAAAGCGGCCGATGAGAGAACGTTCCTACGAAGGTCTTGTTGCGGCTGCCGACGCTCAGCAAGCAGGCCGCCGTCGGGTCGATGACGCGGAGCCGACCCCAAGCATGCTGATTCTGGCATCGATCCGGCCAACCGATCGAAACATCGAGCCGCAAGACCAGTGTTGCACGAGGCTGCACCCAAGCGCACAAACACCAGTGGGTGCCATGATGGATGCGGACGCAAAGCCCGAAAAAATACATTAAAATCAATGATGAGTGGCGGACCCGGAGCGATTCGAACGCCCGACCCCCAGATTCGTAGTCTGGTGCTCTATCCAGCTGAGCTACGGGTCCGTCGTGTCGGGCGGGATAGCCCTGCGCCGGGGGCTTTGCAAGGCAAAAACGCGCGGGCTCAGGGCCGGTCGGGCAGGCCCCCGCGCGGCAGGCGGATCAGGAACTCGGTGCCGCCCGCGTCCGACCGCACCAGGTCGATGCTGCCGCCGTGCAGCCGCACGAGTTCGGCCGCGATGGCCAGGCCGAGGCCCGTGCCGCCCTTGCGGCTGCCGCCCTGGAAGGCCACGAACAGGTGTTCGCGCGCGCGATCGGGCAGGCCGGGGCCGGTGTCGCCCACACGGATCCACCATTCGGCCCCCCCCTCGCCGCCGGCGATCTCGATGGTACCGCCTTCACTGCCCTGCGCCTCGATGGCCTGCCGGGCATTTCGGACCAGGTTCGACAGCACACGATACAGCTGTTCGGCATCGGCGCGCAGGGTCAGGCCAGGGGCCACGTCGATCACGCAGGCAATCGCCCCGCCCTCGGCCAGCCCCTCGGCCGCGGCCACATCCTCGGCCAGCGCGCGCAGCGACACCGGGGCCAGGCGCGGCGCCGGCTCCTCGGCCTTGCCGAAGGCCAGGGTCGATTCGCACAAGGCCACTGCGCGGGCGATTGACCCCAGCAGTTTGGGTGCCGACCGCGCCACCACGGGGTCGCGCGACCCCTCGATCCGGTCGGCAAACAATTGCGCCGAGGTCAGGATGTTGCGCAGGTCGTGGCTGATCTTGGCCACCGACTGGCCCAGTTGCGCCAGCCTCTCCTTCTGGCGCAGCGCGCCCGAAAGCTGCGTCTGAAGGCTGCGCAGCGCCTCTTCGGCTGCACGCAACTCGCTGACCGCAGCCGTGGGCTCGATCACCCGGCGCGCATCCTCGGGCGCGTCGGCATAGGCCACCATGTGGCGCACGACCCGGGCGATGGGGGCCACGATCAGCCGCCGCGCTGCCAGGAACAGAAGGGTCGCGGTAACGCCGGATATCAGCGCCGACAGGATCAGGATGCGCAGGCCGTAATCAAGCATCTCGCGCCGCAGCGGCCCGGTTTCCAGCGTCACCTCGATCAAGAGGCCCGCATCCTGCACCGGGTTGCCGATCACCCGCACGACGCGGTTCTCGGCATCGGCCAGTTGCGCAAGGGCATCGCGGATCAGCACCCAGGGGCTGGCCAGCCGCAGGTCGTAGGTCGCGGCGATCGGCGCGGGGATCGGCGAGGACAGCACCAGTTGCCGCACCTGGTCGCGCCGCAGCACGACGTTGAACACGCCGGAGTTGGCCAGCAGTTCTCCTTCCAGCGCCGCTCCGATCTCGTCGTCCGTCGCGAGCAGCGCGAGCGAGGCGATCTGCGCCTTCTCCAGTCGCAGGACGAGATAGTCCGCCCGGAAACGGGCGATGGAGGGCACGAAGATCAGCACCTCTGCCACCATGACAAAGGCGATCGTCAGGGCCAGAAACCGCCCCGACAGCGTGTTGAGGAACCGCCCGACCGATCCCGCCACCATGCCCCTTCCCTTCGGCGAGGCGGCGACATTTTCAGGGCAGATACCGCTGCACCAGACGAACCGCCCGCTTCAGCCAAGGGTTAGCAAAGAGCCGGGGCGAAAAATAGGCTCCTGCCGCACGTTTGGCGGTTTCCCCCAGGGTCGGGTAGGGCATCACGCTGCCGGCGATCTGGCTGAGCTTCAGACGGGCGGAGAGGGCCAGCGCCCAGACCCCGATCAATTCGCCGGCATGCGGCCCGGCGATCCCCGCGCCGATCGGCCGGCCGCGCAGCACCATGACCTTGAGAAGCCCCTCGGTCCGCCCCTCGGCCTGGGCACGGTCGTTGCCGGCGAAGGGAATGCGCAGCACCTCGACGCGGTCGCCGTGGGCGGCACGCGCCTCGGCCTCGGTCAGGCCGACCTGCGCAAGTTCGGGGTCGGTGTAGGTGACACGGGGAATGTGGTGGGTCGAGGCGCGGGCCGGCAGGCCCAGCACCGCCTGCCGCACGACGATCCCGGCGTGGTAGCCTGCCACATGGGTGAACTGCATCCCCCCCGCGGCATCGCCCACGGCATAGACGCGCCGGTTTCCGGGCGAGCGCAGTTCGGGCCCCACCGTCACGCCTTGCGCCGTGAAGGGAACGCCCGCGGTCTCGAGCCCGAGATCGACCACATTGGCCCGCCGCCCGACGGCGACGAGGAGGTGCGATCCCCGAACCGACGCACCGTCGGCCAGATGCACCGTCACCGCCCCCGCCCCCCTCTCGACCTGCGTCGCGGCCACGCCTTCGCGGACCTCCACACCCTCGGCCCGCAGGCGCCCCACCACCACCGCCGCAAGCTCGGGATCGTCGCGGCCGAGCGCCTTGGCGGCCTCGATCACCGTGACCTCTGCCCCCAGCCGGCGGTGCGCCTGCGCCATCTCGATCCCGATCGGACCCCCGCCCAGCACGATCAGGTGCGCCGGCCGCTCGCGCAGCGAAAACAGCGTCTCGTTCGTCAGATAGCCGGCATCCTTCAAGCCCGGGATTGGCAGTTCCGCAGCCCGCGCTCCTGTGGCGATAACGGCCTTCTTGAAACGCAGTGTTTGGTCTCCGACGACAACCGTATTGCTGCT
>DAOLBY010000022.1:13146-29356 GCA_035324325.1 Paracoccaceae bacterium
GAGCCGGTGGCGATGACAAAGCGCCGCGCCACGATCTCGTGCCCCGCCGCCTCGACCGTGGCGGGCGAGGTGAAGCGGGCCCGCGCCCGGATCACGGTGCAGCCCAGGCCCTCGAACCGTTCCTGGCTGTCATGGGGGGCGATGGCGGCGATGGTGGCGGCCACATGGTCCATCGCGGCAGGGTAGTCGGCCGGCACGGCGCCGCGGGCATCGGCGGCCCTGGCCCGCGCGATCAGCGCCTTCGAGGGCACGCAGCCGTGGTTCAGGCAGTCGCCCCCCATCTCGGCCGCCTCGACCAGGACGACGCGGGCCCCCATCTGCACGGCGCCGGGGGCCAACGACAGCCCGCCGGACCCGGCGCCGATCACGCAGATGTCGGTCTCGATGCGGTTCATGGCTCAGGCCCCCCGGCGGATGAACTTGACAAGGATCGGCAGCGCCGCCAGCGCCGCCACCCCGAGGATCGGCCCCAGCACATGCAGCGCGGTCAGGATCGACAGGTCGGGTGTGCCGCCGCGGTCGAAGACCTCGCCCAGCCCCGCGCCGACCGAGGTATAGACGACGCCCCCGGGGATGATGCCGAGGAAGGTGGTGATGACAAAACGGTGCAGCGCCACGCCCACGAAGGCGGGGATGAGGTTGGCCAGGAAGAAGGGCACCGCCGGTACCAGCCGCATCAGGAACAGGACCGACCATTCGTTCGCGCGCAACCCCGCCTGCAGCCGCGCCGCCGCGCCACCACCCGCTGCCATGCGCGCCGCAACATCGGCGCCGAAGCCCGCGCGCGCCGCCACGAACACCGCGACGGCGCCGATGGTCGCCGCCGTGACATTGTAGAGGGCACCGGGAAACAGCCCGAACAGGAAGCCGCCGGTCAGCGTGGCCAGCGTCGCCCCCGGCAGCGACAGCGCGACCATCACCGCATAGGCCGCGACGAAGGCCAGCGGCGCGGCCAGCGGATAGGCCGCTGCCAGTGCCAGAAGCGCCTCGCGCCGTTCGGCCAGTGCGGCAAAGGTGAGCTGGTCGCGCAAGAGAAACGCGCCGGCCGCCGCAGCCGCCAGCATCACGAGGATCGGCAGGCGGCGCAGCCACCGGCGGCCGGCCGTGGGCGGGGCGGGGGTGTCGTCGGTCATCTCAGGCATCGGTTACTCCATTGCGTTGCCCGGGAATACGGGGGCCGTGCCAGTCCGGTAACGGCGTTCACGGCGCCTTGATGCGCGCGCGGCCGGCTGAAACAATTCCGCCGCGCCCGGCCGCCACCCGCGTTGACTTGGCCCCACGCGCCCGGTATTGGGCGGGCTTCAAACGCTCCGGCGCTCGAATCCCGGCACTCCGGGATCGCGCCGACCCTGACGGAAGGACAAGTCGCGATGAAGCGGACGTATCAACCCTCGGTCCTCGTGCGCAAGCGGCGCCACGGGTTCCGCGCCCGCATGGCGACCAAGGGCGGCCGCCTTGTGCTGGCCGCACGCCGCGCCAAGGGCCGCAAGCGTCTGTCGGCCTGACGATGACCCCGGCCGCCGCGCCGGGACCGGATACGGCATCGCCGCCGGGGGCCGTCGCGCCGTCGGCGGTTTCGTCATGCCGGCCGACCGTGCTCAAGAAACGGGCCGACTTCCTGCGCGCAGCCTCGGCCCGCCGCCAGGGCGCGCCGGGCCTGCTGCTGCAGGGCCGCGACCGGCAGGACGGGTCGGCGGCGGTGCGCGTGGGCTTCACCTGTTCGAAGAAGCTTGGCAATGCAGTGGCGCGCAACCGGGCCAAGCGGCGGCTTCGGGCGGCGGCGCAGGCGGTGCTGCCCGAAGCGGCGCAGGCGGGGTGGGACTATGTGCTGGTCGGCCGGCCCGGCACGACGGCCGAGCGGGACTTCGCGCTTCTGTTGCAGGACCTGACCACAGCCCTGCGCGGGGTGCACGGGGGCACGCGGTGAGCCCGCTCGCCCACCTGGTCGCCCTGCCCGTGCGCGCCTACCGCCTGTTCCTGTCCCCCTGGGTCGGGCACGGCTGCCGGTTCCAGCCCACCTGTTCGGCCTATGCGCTCGAGGCGCTGGAACGCCACGGCGCGCTCCGCGGCACCTGGCTGGCCGTCCGCCGCATCGCCCGCTGCCGACCCGGCGGCGGGTCGGGCTATGACCCGGTGCCGGGGGCCGACCCCGGTCATGACCGCAAGGCCTAGGCGATCCCGGCCACCACCGCGCGCAGCGTGGCGATGCCCTCGCCGGTTTCGGACGATGTGACAACGATCTCGGGAAAGGCCGCCGGATGCTTGGCCAGCGCGCCCCGCACCTGCGCCAGCGTCGCCTCGCGGGTAGCGCGGTTCACCTTGTCGGCCTTGGTCAGCACCGCCTGGAAGGTCACCGCCGAACGGTCGAGGAGCCTCAGGATTTCCTCGTCCGCAGCCATGATCCCATGGCGCATGTCGATCAGCACGAAAGCCCGACGCAGCGTGACCCGTCCTGCCAGGTAGGCCCGCAGAAGCGCCTGCCACTTCGCCACGATCTTCACCGGCGCCTCGGCATAGCCGTAGCCCGGCAGGTCGACGAGGTGCAGCGCCTCCCCAAGGGCGAAGTAGTTGATCTCCTGCGTCCGGCCGGGCGTGTTCGAGGCCCGCGCCAGCGTCTTGCGGCCCGTCAGCGCGTTGATCAGGCTCGACTTGCCCACGTTCGACCGACCGGCAAAGCAGACTTCGGGGCGGTCTGGCAGGGGCAGGCCGTCCATCGCCACCACACCCTTGACGAAGGTCACGGGGCCGGCAAACAGCAGACGCCCGGCCTCGGCCGCCTCGGCCTCGGGCGGCGGCACCTCGGGAAAGGGCAGGTTCATCGCGGCACGGCCGGGTCGCCGACAGCGACCGGCCCGCCCTGCAGCACGCGCGCATAGACCCCGAAATCCTGGTGGCCGCAGCCGTCTTCCAACGCCCCCAGTGTGTCGGCATCGAAACGCCCGGTGGCGGGGTTGGCGGATGTGGCCTTGCAGCGGGTGATCCGCTGCTCGACGCGCAGGACGGCGCCGCCCAGTGCGACCTCGCGGCCCACCAGATCGAACTCTTCCCACGGGGCCAGGCCGTCAAGCCAGATGTTGCCGCGCCAGCGGTGGATCGACAGATCCTGCCCCAGCCGCTGCCCCAGGGCGCGGTTCGATGCCGTGTTCAGCACCGCCACGAAGGGGTCGGGCACATCGGTCATCGGCACGCCCGGCACGCGGACGACCCGGGCGGGTTCGGGCCGCGTTTCGGCCCAGAACGGGCGCAGCCAGGCGACCAGCCGCGCGGCGTCGGCCGGGTCGTCGGGCGAGACGGTCAGGGGTTCGGCCCGCGGGTGGGTCAGCGTCAGGCGCCGCGCGCCTTCGTCCGAGATGCAGGCCACCGCCATCAGGTCGGCCGATCCCCAGCCGCGCAGGAAGTTCAGCTTGGGCTGCCAGCCACCCGGGTCGTCCCCGAAGCGCGCCGCGGCATGGGCCACGGCCCATTCCCGGTCGAAGGGAAAGGCCCGGCCGGCCGACAGCACGACGCGCGCGACCTCCTCATATCCGCAGGACTTGACGGGGTGACGGCACAGTCGCGCGATGCTCGCGGCGGTCATTTCCGCGCAGGCGGCTTCTTGGCCGCAGGCGGTTTGGAGCTGTTGGCGGGTGGCTTCGCCCCGCCGGCCGTGCCTGGCTGCTTGGCCGCAGCCGGCGCCGGGCCCCGGCGGAAACTCGACTTGATGTTGCCGAAGATGTCGGGCGTATGCCCGTGGCTGCGCATGATCGCGTATTGCTGGACGAAGGTGATGATGTTGTTTGCGATCCAGTAGACCACGAGGCCCGAGGCGAACCCGCCCAGCATGAACATGAACACCCAGGGCATCCAGGCGAAGATCGCAGCCTGCGTCGGGTCGGTGGGCGTCGGGTTCAGCTTCTGCTGAAGCCACATCGAGATGCCCAGCAGCAGCGGCAGGACCCCGATGAACAGCAGGTGCAGCAGGCTGCCGGTGGCCGGCGCATCCCAGGGCAGAAGCCCGAAGAAGTTGAAGATCGACGACGGGTCGGGCGACGACAGGTCGGTGAGCCAGCCGAAGAAGGGTGCGTGGCGCAGCTCGATGGTGACGAAGATCACCTTGTAGAGCGCAAAGAAGATCGGGATCTGCAGCAGGATCGGCAGGCAGCCTGCAGCCGGGTTCACCTTCTTGTCCTTGTAGAGCTGCATCATCTCCTTCTGCATGCGCTGGCGGTCGTCGCCGACGCGGGCCTTGATCGCCTCCATCTCGGGCTGCAGTTCCTTCATCCGGGCCATGCTGACATAGGACTTGTAGGACAGCGGAAAGACGGTGGCCTTGAGGATGAAGGTCAGCGCGATGATCGCCAGGCCCATGTTGCCGATCTGGGCGTTGAGCCAGTGCAGCACGGCGAAGATCGGCTTGGTCAGAAAGAAGAACCAGCCCCAGTCGATCGAGTCGATGAACCCCGGGATGCCGCCCGCGTTCTGGTATTCGCGGATCGTCGCCCATTCCTTGGCGCCGGAGAACAGCCGCGTGGTCGAGGCCTGCGTCTCGCCGGGGCCGACGGTGACGAGGGCCTTCCGCGTCTCGACCTGGTAGATGTCGCCGCCCGCAACGTATTTCGCGACCGCGGTGAACGGCTGGCCCTGCTGCGGCACGAGGACGGTCATCCAGTACTTGTCGGTGAACCCGATCCAGCCGTCGGCCGCGGCCTCGGTCACTTCGGCCTGCGCACCCTCGCGCGGAACGACGGGCAGTGCGCGCAGATCGTCGTAGTCGGTTTCCACCAGCTTGCCGTCGAAACGGGCGACGACGCCTTCGTGCAGCACGAAGAAGTTCTGCAGGTCACCCGGCATCCCGTGGCGGGCGACAATG
Organism: Paracoccaceae bacterium; assembly: GCA_035324325.1. GTDB lineage: Bacteria > Pseudomonadota > Alphaproteobacteria > Rhodobacterales > Rhodobacteraceae > DAOLBY01. Next base: position 17,996 of record DAOLBY010000022.1, read on the forward strand.
CCGTAGGGCTGCAGGCTGACCGGGGCGCCGGTGTCGTTGCGCACGGCGTCGGTCACCGTGAACATGTAGCGGTCGTCGACCGCGAAATTGCGGGTGAAGGTCAGGCCCTTGCCGTTCGACCAGGTCAGCGTGACGGGCTGGCCCGGGGTCAGCGTCGCGCCCTCGGGTGCCGACCAGGGCGTGGTCGGGCCAGGCACGTCCTCGAAGTCCAGCGCCCCGGCCGGCGCCCAGCCATAGAGCGCGTAATGGGCATTGGGTTGGCCGACCGAGGACAGCAGGCGCACGATGTCCGATCCGGGCGCCAGCGTCTGGCGGTAGGTGCGCAGCGACAGGTCGTCGAGCCGCCCGCCCGCGGTCGAGATCGAACCCTGCAGGCGCGGCGTCTCGATGGCGATGCGGGCCGCGGCGGGGTCGGCCTCGGCCGGCGCCTCGGCGGCCGCGGCGCCCGGCAGGGTGGCGGCGGCGGGCGGGGTCTGGGCCCCGGGGGCCGCGGCGGAGACCGCGGGGGCATTCGGGTCCACCACCGGGTCGGGCGGCGGAAACAGGATGAACCAGACCAGGATGACCGCGAAGCTCAGCGCCGTCGCAAGCAGGAGGTTGCGGTTGTTGTCGTCTTTCATGCCTTCCACCGGGTCCGGGGGCCATCGCGCCGGCTGTGCTTCAACGACAGGGGGGGCGAAAGGTCAAGCGGAATCCCCCCCTCGTCCGGGGCGACCGGGTGACGGGGCGATGGGGCGCAGCGGGGCCGGGCCCGGGCGGACTGGCATGGACGCGCCGCAGCCGCCCGGCCCATCCCGCCCCGCACCCCTGCCCGCAAGGCGGAGGGTGGAGCCTTCGGAAGATCCGCGCCAGCAGCGGCAGACTGTCGCCGCGATCCACCGGAAAGGGTGGCCGGTCGTTCACCGCCCTCAGGCGCGGCGCGGCAGGCGGGGGGTCGCGGGGCTGCGGGCGGCATGCGCCCCGATCCAGCCCAGGGTGTCGTCAAACGGCATCGGCCTTGCGATGCCGAAGCCCTGGACATGCGCGCAGCCGAGCTGGGCCAGCATCGCGTGCTCTCCTGCAGTCTCCACCCCTTCGGCCAGCGCTTCCAGCCCCAGCCGCTCGGCCATGGCGAGGATCGCCGAGACGACGCGCTGCTGTTCGCGGTCCTCGTCGATGCGGGCCACGAAACTGCGGTCGATCTTGAGCCGGCGCACGGCAAAGCGACGGATCGCGGTTATCGAGGCATGTCCGGTGCCGAAATCGTCGAGGTCCACGCCGCAGCCCATCCGCGCTAGGGCCGCGACGTTGCCCACCAGCACGTCGTTGTCGGCCTCTGCCACCACGGTTTCCAGCACCTCGACGGACAACCGGTCGGGGGTCAGCTCGAAGCGGTCAAGCTCCCAGCGCAGGCGGTCGGGCAGGCGTGGGTCGCGCAGTTCCGCGGCCGAGAAATTGACGCCGACGCGGGGGATGCGGTGGCCGGCCTTTTCCCAGCGGGTCAGAGCGACCAGCGCCTGGTAGAGGATGACCTCACCCAGCCGATCGGCGAGGCCCGCATCCTCGATCCGCGGCAGGAAGTCTGCCGGCGGAACCAGCCCGCGCTCGGGGTCCTGCCAGCGCGCCAGCGCCTCGAACCCGGTGATGGCGCCGGTATCGGTGCAGAGCTGCGGCTGGAACCACGGGCGGATCTGGCCTTCGTCCAGCGCGCGCTCCAGCACGTGGCGGATGGCGTCACGGTCGGCCCGCTTGCGCGCCATGTCGGGGGCCCAGGCGCGGATCGCTCCGGGGCCATTGCGTCGTGCGTCGTCCGCCGCGGTCTGCGCGGCGTCGAGCAGCGCGCGGCCGTTCGGTGCCGGCGCCCGGGCCCCGAGACAGAAGCCGACCGAGGCGGTGACATAGAGTCGCGCGGTATCCAGCACGATTGGCGGCGCCAGCGCGGCCTGAAGCCGCGCGGCAAGCTGCACCATCGTCTCGAGGTCGAGCCTGCGCACCGGAGCCAGCGCGACGGCGAAGCCTCCGCCCTCGAGCCGCGCGACCGTGTCGCCCAGCCGCAGCGCGGCGCACATGCGTTCGGCCGACCGCGCCAGAACCTCGATCTGCACGGCCCGCCCGTGCCGGTCGAGCAGCCGTTCGGCATCGTCGAACTGCACGACGAGACAGCCGGTGGACAACCCCGTGTCCGACCCCTCGCGCAGCGCGGCATCGAGCAGCGCGACGACCTGGGGTCGCTGCGCGACGGCCCGCCCGCCCTCGGACGGCGGGGCCGCGGGCCCGTCGCGGAAGTGGAAGGCGCCGGCCATGGCGAACAGCATCGGTGCTGCCAGCGCCACCAGGATCAGCGCACGTTCCCCCCCGAACCAGAAGGCCGCAAGCGTCACCGCCGGCAGGAACACCATCAGTTCGGGCCGCCGGAACCAGCCCATGGCCCGCGCCAGTGCCTCGACCACCCTTGCACCGCCGATCGCCTTCATCCCAGTCTCCGCCTTGCGCGGGCGGCCGGCACGGGCCCGCAGGGGCGACGCTAGGGACAAAAGCCTGAGCCGGGGGTTAATTCCCCGGGACCCATTCCGTCGGATTTTCGGCGATTGCGTCGGGTTCCGCGCGCAGCAGCGCGGCGAAATCGAACAGGTTCGGATCGGCCAGATGCGACGGGCGCACGTTCATCAGCGCGCGGAACATGACCTGCCGCCGCCCGGGCGACCGCGACTCCCACCCGTCGAGCAGTGACTTGACCTGGGCGCGCTGCAACCCCTCCTGGCTGCCGCAGAGGTCGCAGGGGATGATCGGATAGCCCATGGCGCGGGCGAAACGGTCGCAGTCGGCCTCGGCGACGAAGGAAAGCGGCCGCAGCACATGCAGGTCGCCGTCCTCGTTCAGCAGTTTGGGAGGCATCGCCGCCAGCCGCCCGCCGTGGAACAGGTTCATGAAGAAGGTTTCCAAGATATCGTCGCGGTGATGGCCCAGCACCACCGCCGAGCAGCCCTCTTCGCGTGCGATGCGATACAGGTTCCCGCGCCGCAGCCGCGAACAGAGCGAACAATAGGTCCGCCCCTGCGGCACCTTGGAGACGACGACGGAGTAGGTGTCCTGGTATTCGATGCGGTGCGGCACGCCCATGCGGGTCAGGAACTCGGGCAGGACGGTGGCCGGAAAGCCGGGCTGGCCCTGGTCGAGGTTGCAGGCAAGAAGGTCGACCGGCAAGAGGCCGCGCCACTTCAGCTCGTGCAGGACGGCGAGCAGCGTGTAGCTGTCCTTGCCCCCCGAGAGGCAGACGAGCCAGCGCGCCCCGGGCTCGACCATGGCATAGGTGTCGAGCGCGGCGCGCACCTCGCGCACCAGCCGCTTGCGCAGTTTGCGGAATTCGAGGCTGTCAGGTGCCCCGGCAAAGAGCGGATGCAGGGGCTCAGGCCCGGCCTCGTCCTCGATCCCGTCGCGCATCCCAATCCCCGTGGAACTCGGCGGCATCTGACACCGCGCGGGCCCGCGGTCAAGCGATGCACCGACATGAGCCGGCCGGGGGCCAGCCACCGGACCCCCGGCCCCCCGGACCGAGGGGATATCTGAGCCAGGATGAATCCAGCGGCCTTTCGTCCTGGTTCGGGCATCTCCGGCCACGGCGGCCGTCTCGCCGGGGGATCGAGACGGCGGCGGCCTGACCAGACAGGGGCGTGGGGCCGGCGCCCCTTCCTCCGCCGTCCGCTTTGCGCCGGTCAGACGTGCTGGCCGCCGTTGATCTGCACCTCGGCGCCGGTGATGTACGCGGCGGGGGCCGAGCAGAGGAAGAAGATGGCATCCGCCACCTCGCGGGGTTGGCCGAGACGGCGCAGGGGCAGTTGCTCGACGATCTTCTCCGTGCCCGGCGACAGGATCGAGGTCTCGATCTCGCCCGGGGCGATGGCGTTGACGCGCACGCCCAGGGGGCCGAAGTCATGCGCCATTTCGCGCGTGAGCGCGGCGAGCGCGGCCTTCGAGGTGGCATAGGCAGCGCCGGCGAAGGGATGCACGCGGCTGCCGGCGATCGAGGTGACGTTGACCACCGCGCCGCGGGCAGCCACCAGTTCCTCCATCAGGCCGCGGGCCAGCACGATCGGGGCGAAGAAATTGACGTGGAACACCTGTCCCCAGGTGCGCAGGTCGGTGGTCAGGGAGGACAGCCGCGCACCGTCCGGGTCCTTGGGGCTGATGCCCGCGTTGTTCACCAGCGCATGGATCCGCCCGCCTGCCCTTGCCTTGATCGTCTCGATGGCCTCGATCGTGCGGTTGGGATCGGCGAGGTCGATCTGGATGTGGTTCTCCTCGCCCCCCGGCCAGGGGCAGCGCGGGTCGAAGGGCTGGCGCGAACAGGTCAGCACCCGCCAGCCCTCGGCGCCGAAGCGCTTGACGGTGGCATGCCCGATCCCGCGCGAGGCGCCGGTCAGCACGAGGATCCTCTGGTCGGACATGCGCGCCCTCCGTTCGGGGTGATCCTGACCCTTTCGGTCGGAATGGGCAAGCCGCTTCACAGGCCCCGGCGCAGGGGCTATGCCGGGCGGGCCGAGGGGAGCGCAGGGAATGAGACGCCAGACCATGACCATCGAGGACAGCATCGCCACCGCCCGCATCCTGTCCGAGGCGCTGCCCTACCTGCAGCGCTATTCCGGCGCCGTGGTGGTGGTGAAGTTCGGCGGCAACGCGATGGGCGACGAGGCCGCGATGGCCGAGTTCGCGCGCGACATCGTGCTGATGCGGCAGGTGGGGCTGAACCCGGTGGTGGTGCACGGCGGCGGCCCGATGATCAACGAGATGCTGGGCAAGCTGGGCATCAAGTCCGATTTCGTGCGCGGCAAGCGCGTGACCGACAAGGCCACCGTCGAGGTGGTCGAGATGATCCTGTCGGGCCTGGTCAACAAGCGCATCGTGCAGGCGATCAACGACCAGGGCGGGCGGGCCGTGGGCATTTCCGGCAAGGACGACGACCTGATGGTCTGCGAGGCCGACGACCCCGAACTGGGCTTCGTCGGCCGGCCGGTGGAGATGAACGTGCAGATCCTGCGCGACCTCTACGGCGCGGGGCTGATCCCGGTGGTGGCCCCGGTTGCCACCGGCATGGCCGACAACGAGACCTTCAACGTCAACGGCGACACGGCGGCGGGGGCCATCGCGGGTGCCCTGCAGGCCGACCGGCTGCTGCTGCTGACCGACGTGGCGGGCGTGAAGGACCGGTCGGGCCAGGTGGTCACGCAGCTGTCGCCCCGGGATGTGGAGGCCATGATCGCGGACGGCACCATCGCGGGCGGCATGATCCCCAAGACCGAAACCGCGCTGGCCGCGCTGGCGCAGGGGGTGCGCGCGGTCACGATCATGGACGGGCGGGTAGCGAACGCCTGCCTGCTGGAACTGTTCACCGAACACGGCACCGGCACCCAGATCCGCTCGACCGAGCCGCGCATCAAGCCGCGCCTGCGGCGCTGAGCCCGGCACTGGACAGCCGCCTCCGCAGCCCCATATTCACCTGATGGAATGTGAGGGCGCATGGACGGGGAGCTTTGGCTGCGACTCGGGGTCTTTGTCGGACTGTTCCTGGCGCTGGCCGGGCTTGAGCGGTTGCGGCCGCGGCGGCGGCTGGTGGAACGGCGGGGGCGGCGCTGGCCGACCAACCTCGGCATCACCGTGATCAACACCGCGCTGCTGCGCAGTCTGGCCGTGGCGCTTCCGCTTCTGGCGATCGGCGCGGCCATCGACGCGCGCGCGCAGGGCTGGGGCCTGTTCAACCGGCTGGACTGGCCCGAAGGGGTCGAGATCGTGCTGGCCGTCCTGATCTTCGACCTCTGCATCTGGGCGCAGCACCTGATCACCCACAAGGTGCCGCTGTTCTGGCGCTTTCACCGCGTCCACCACGCCGACCGCGACTTCGACGTGACGACCGCCGTGCGCTTCCACCCGGTCGAGATCGCGGCCTCGATGCTTCTCAAGATCGGGCTTGTCTATGCGCTGGGACCGGCGCCCGTGGCGGTGCTGGCCTTCGAGGTCCTGCTTTCGGCAACAGCGCTCTTCACCCATGCCAACCTCGCCCTGCCGCAGGCGCTCGACCGGACCTTGCGGCGGGTGCTGGTGACGCCCGACATGCACCGGATCCACCATTCCGTGCACCGGCACGAGCACGACAGCAATTACGGCTTTGCACTCTCGATCTGGGACCGCATCTTCGGCACATATCGCGCGACGCCCGACAGCGGGCACGATGGCATGACGGTGGGGCTGGAATGGCAGGACGAGAGACCGGCGCGCCTGGGGGGGAGCCTGATGCTGCCCTTCCGACGCTAGAGGAGATCGCGGCGCGGGCCGCGGCCGAACGCCTGGCCATCCTCGGCGGCTTTGCCACGGCCCCGGATGAACCCCATCTGCCCGCCGGAACCGCGGCGCTGCTGCTGATCGGCCCGGCCACGGGTTTCTGGCCGCACCTGACCGGCGCGCCCGAATGGCAGGACGGCGCGCCCGACCCGGTGGACCGCTGGTCGCGCCGCGTGATCGGGCGGCTGGCCTGCGACCTCGGGGCCAAGGCTCTGTTCCCCTTCGGCGGGCCGCCCTGGCACCCGTTCCAGTCCTGGGCCCTTCGCACGGGCCGCGTCTGGGAAAGCCCGGTGCGGCTGCTGGTGCATGAGGATCAGGGGCTCTGGGTCAGCTTCCGCGGCGCGCTGGCGCTGAAACGGGCGGTTCCCCTGCCCCCGCCGCCCGCCGCGGCGCCCTGCACGGACTGCGCCGGCCAGCCCTGCCGGACGGCCTGCCCGGCGGGTGCGCTGGTGCCGGCGGGCTACGACCTCGACCGCTGCCACGGCTATCTCGACACCCTCGCCGGGGCTGACTGCATGGGCCAGGGATGCGCCGTGCGCCGCGCTTGCCCGGTGTCACGGGGATATGACAGGATGCCCGGACAATCGGCCTATCACATGGCCCAGTTCCACCGCAGGGGGTGAACGGATGAAGCGGCTGATCCTGACACGGCACGCCAAGTCGTCCTGGGACGACCCGCTGACACCCGACCACGACAGGCCCCTGAACGAGCGCGGCAAGGCGGCGGCGGCCGACCTCGGGCAGTGGCTCGCCAGCCGCGGCCATGTCCCGGGCGAGGTGCTGTGTTCCGACAGCCTGCGCACCCGCAAGACCTGGAGCGGCATCGCCCCCGCCCTGCCCGGCACGCCGATCCTGGAGCTGAAGCCCGCGCTCTACCACGCCGGCCCCGACGTCATGCTGGCGGTGCTGCGCCATGCCACGGCCGATTGCGTGATGATGATCGGCCACAACCCCGGCATCGCCGAATTTGCCCGCCGCATCGTGCTGCGCGCCCCCCTGCACGAGGCATTCGCGAAATACCCGACGGGGGCGACGCTGGTGGCGGATTTCGGGGTGGACAGCTGGGGCGAAGTTGCCTTCGGCACCGGCGCGGCGGTGGATTTCATCGTGCCGCGGGAACTGGTGGGGTAACCCGCGGGCTCCCGAACACGGGCCGGGCGGGGCAGCGTGACGCCCGCAACCCCTTGACCCGGCAAGAATTCCGCGAGGGCGGCAAGGGGCAGACAGCCCCCCGCCTTGGTGGCCCCGCGCCCGCCCTCAGTGCCCGAGGATCTGGCTGAGGAACAGCTTGGTCCGCTCGCTCTTGGGGTTGCGGAAGAACTCGACGGGTTCGTTCTGCTCGACGATCTGGCCCTGGTCCATGAAGATCACGCGGTTGGCCACGGCCTGTGCGAAGCCCATCTCGTGCGTGACGCACAGCATCGTCATGCCTTCCTCGGCCAGCTCGATCATGGTGTCGAGCACTTCCTTGATCATCTCGGGATCAAGCGCAGAGGTCGGCTCGTCGAAGAGCATGATGCGGGGTTTCATGCACAGCGACCGCGCGATGGCCACGCGCTGCTGCTGGCCGCCCGACAGCTGGCCGGGATATTTCAGTGCCTGTTCGGGGATCTTGACCTTGCGGAGGTAGTGCATCGCCACTTCCTCGGCCTCTTTCTTCGGGGTCTTGCGCACCCAGATCGGGGCCAGCGTCAGGTTGTCGAGAATCGTCAGGTGCGGGAACAGGTTGAAATGCTGGAACACCATCCCGACCTCGGAGCGCACCTTGTCGATGTTCTTCAGGTCGTTCGACAGTTCGGTGCCGTCCACGACGATGCGGCCCGCCTGGTGTTCCTCCAGCCGGTTGATGCAGCGGATCAGGGTGGACTTGCCGGAACCGGAAGGGCCGCAGATGACGATGCGCTCGCCCCGGTTCACCACCATGTTGATGTCGCGCAGCACGTGGAACGTACCATACCACTTGTTCATGGCCGTGATCTCGATGGCGACCTCGTCGCTCACCTTCATGTGGCTGGTGTCCACCTTGCGGTCGATGGTTTCCATGGGTGGCGGCTCCTATCGGTGATCGGTCTTGAGTTTCTGCTCCAGATACATCGAGTAGCGCGACATCCCGAAGCAGAAGATGAAGAACAGGGTGCCGACGAAGATGTAGGGCTCCCAGTAGATGCCCTTCCAGTCGGTCGAGGCGCGCACGGCGTCGGTGATGCCCTTCAGCGGGTCGAGCAGGCCCACGAACACCACCAGCGTCGTGTCCTTGAACAGGCCGATGAAGGACGACACGATGCCGGGGATCGAGATTTTCAGCGCCTGCGGCAGCACGATCAGCCGCTGTGCCTGCCAGTAGTTGAGGCCGAGCGCGTCTGCGGCCTCGTATTGACCCTTGGGCAGTGCGGCCAGACCGCCGCGGATCACCTCGGCGATGTAGGCGGAGGCGAACAGCGTCACCATGATGACGACGCGCAGGATGATGTCGAAGTTGGTTCCGGGCGGCAGGAAGTAGTTCAGGAGAAGCGAGGCGGTGAACAGAAGCGTGATCAGCGGCACGCCGCGGATGAACTCGATGAACACCACCGACAGCGACTTCACCAGGAACAGGTCCGACTGCCGCCCCAGCGCCAGCACGATGCCCAGGGGCAGCGACATGGAGATCGCCGTCACCCCGATGATGACCGACAGCAGGAACCCCCCGAAACGGTCCGACCGCACCATGTCGAGCGACAGCGGCAGGATCGCTGCCAGCGTGTCGGTCAGCGGCCCCCAGAGCAACAGCCAGAACAGCACCGGCACCACCGCGGCGGCTGCCGCGGCAAGGATGGCATTGACCGGGCTAAGGACTCGGAAGGCCACCCAGCCGGCCACGAAGCCGAACAGCGCCACGACCGGGAACCACAGCGAGCCCCCCCACAGAAGCCAGTAGGCCAGGGCCGGATAGGCGGCCGAGAACCACAGCGCCTTGCGCGGGATCTGCGTGAACAGCACCGGCGCGAGCGCCACGAACAGGAGCACGAAGGCGAGGTTCGGGCGCCAGTAGAGCTGGTTCGGGTAGAAGCCGTAGAGGAACTGCGTCCAGCGTTCGCGGATGACCGCCCAGCAGGCCCCGGTCGCGCCCTCTCCCCAGGTCTGCTGGATGATCGACCGGCACTCCGTCAGGTTATCCGCCGTCCAGACCGAGGCGCGCAGCCAGGGCCAGGCCGCGCTGAACAGCCACCAGATGATGATGGCGCCGATGATGGTCAGCGTGGTGTTCAGCACGCCCGAGAACAGATTCTCGCGCATCCATTTCACTGCGCCCTTCTCGGTCAGGGGCGGGTCCTGGGCCGGCAGCATGTCGGTGCGGACGAAGGAGGGGGTGTTCTGCATCTCAGCGCTCCTTCAGCTTCACGGAGGCGTTGTAGATGTTCATGACGCCCGAGATCGCGAGGCTGAGCGCCAGATAGATCAGCATCATCAGCAGCACGCATTCCAGCTCGCGACCTGTCTGGTTCAGCGTGATGCCCCCCAGCGTGCCGCGCAGGTCGAGGTATCCCACGGCGATGGCCAGCGACGAGTTCTTCGTGAGGTTCAGGTACTGCGAGATCAGCGGCGGGATGATGACCCGCAGCGCCTGCGGCAGGATCACCAGGTTCATTGTGCGGCCCGGACGCAGGCCGAGGGCAAAGGCCGCCTCGGTCTGGCCGCGGCTGATCGCCATGATCCCCGCGCGCACGATCTCGGCGATGAAGGCGGCGGTGTAGAGCGTCAGCGCCAGCCAGAGCGCCATCAGCGAGTTCGACACGTTGATGCCACCGACGAAATTGAAGCCCTGAAGCCGCGGGTATTCGACGTGGAAGCCCAGCGCGGACAGCACGGCGATGACCGGCACCGTCCAGATCAGGATCGACTTCCACCAGGTCACCGGGCGGTCGCCCGTGGCCTCCTGCACCCGCGTCGCCTGGGCCAGCAGCATGCGGTTGGCATAGAAGCTCGCGACCAGCGCGGCGATGATCGCCAGGAGGTCGAGCGAGACCTTGAACAGGAGAAGGTCGATGTCGCCCAGGCTGCGCCAAAACAGCAGGTCGGGCACGGCGGTGTAGCGGTTGGTCACGGCGATCGTCCCCAACAGCTGCATTTCCATCCCCGGGGTCCCATCGGCCCCGGGGCGGTAGGCATTGGGGCCCGGCGTCGCCTCGATGAACACGGTGTAGATCAGCAGGATCCACAGCAAGAGCGGCACGTTGCGGAAGATTTCCACGTAGACCGTCATCAGTCGCCCGACGAGCCAGTTCTTCGACAGCCGCAGGACGCCGATCACGATGCCGAGGACGGTCGCCGCCGCGCAGCCGAGGAACGCGACCAGCAGCGTGTTCAGAAGGCCGATGAACATCGCGCGGCCGTGCGTGCTGTCGTTGGTGTATTCGATCAGCACCTGCGGGATATCGTAGCCCGCACGGTTCCACAGGAAGGAGAAGTTGAAATCCTTCCCGAGCAACTGAAGGTTGCGGTAGGTGTTGTCCACCAGCCAGGCCGCGCCGGCCATCACCAGGAAGAACACCACGACCTGGATCGTCAGCGAACGATACCGCGTGTCGTAGATGAGCATGGAAAGCCGAAAGGATTCCTTCGGCACGTCCGCGATCGACGCCATCTGTTACCCCCTGCGTGCCGGCGGCGCCTTTGCTGGCGCTCTGTCGGGCGAGACAGTCGCCCGGCCGGGATCACCCGTCCTGTCTTGTGAAAAGGGCGCGCCGAGGCGCGCCCTGTCCGGTTCAGCCGATCAGCGGAACGGCGGCGAGTAGAGCAGGCCGCCCTGCGTCCACTGCGCGTTCAGCCCGCGGGCCAGCGCGATGGGCGTGCCTTCGCCGATGTTGGCCGCGAAGATCTCGCCGTAGTTGCCGCCCACGGCGATGGCACGCTTGGCCCATCCGGCATCGAGCCCCAGCATCGCACCGAGGTCGCCCTCGGTCCCGAGCAGGCGCTTGACCTCCGGATTGGGCGAGTTGGCCGCCATTTCCTCGAGGTTCGCCGAGGACACGCCGTATTCCTCGGCCGCAATCAGCGCATTCAGCGTCC
>DAOLBY010000023.1:0-4904 GCA_035324325.1 Paracoccaceae bacterium
GGAAGTTCTTGTAGACGCTGGCAAAGCGCACATAGGCCACGGTGTCGATCCGGGCCAGGCTTTCCATCACGATCTCGCCGATCACCTTGGACGGAATGTCGGTCTCGCCCATGCTTTCCAGCCGGCGCACGATCCCGCTGATCATCTGGTCGATGCGCTCGGGGTCGATCGGGCGCTTCTGCATCGCGATGCGGATCGAGCGTTCGAGCTTGGTGCGGTCGAAATCCTCGCGCTTGCCGGAGGACTTGATCACCACGAGGTCGCGCAGCTGAACCCGTTCGTAGGTGGTGAAGCGGCCGCCACAGGCGGGGCAGAACCGGCGCCGGCGGATCGAGACGTGATCCTCGGCCGGGCGCGAATCCTTCACCTGCGTGTCGATGTTGCCGCAGAACGGGCAGCGCATGGGCCACCTCCCCTGTTGTTGACGTGCCTGCCTCGAATGCCGGGGTGTTTCCCCCGGTCATCCACAAAGGATAGCGGGGCGCGGCAGGATTGCCTAGCGCCGATCTGGCGGACGCAAGATCGTGGGGCAAGGCTGTGGCGCCACGGACTCACGCGATCGTTGGGCGGCGGTGACGGCGGCCCGGTGTAGCCTCACGCCGCAACCGAAGCTGGGGGGCCGCCATGACACGATTGACCGCGAAGGACTTTCCGCCCGAGATCATCGAGCTTTACGATTTCTACGCCCACGGCCGGATCACCAAGCGCGAGTTCCTGGACCGCGCGGGGCGCTATGCCGTGGGGGGCCTGACGGCCGCCGCCATCCTGTCGATGATGAGCCCGGACTATGCGCTGGCGCAGCAGGTCAGCTTCACCGACCCCGGGATCGTGCCGGAATACGTCACCTATCCCTCACCCGAAGGTCATGGCGAGGTGCGCGGCTACCTGGTGCGGCCGGCGGGTGACGGGCCGTTTCCGGCGGTGGTGGTGGTCCACGAGAACCGCGGCCTGAACCCCTATATCGAGGATGTGGCGCGGCGGCTGGCGGTTTCGGGTTTCGTGGCGCTGGCACCGGACGGGCTGACCTCGGTCGGCGGCTATCCGGGCAATGACGACCGGGGACGCGAGTTGCAGCAGCAGGTCGACGGCACGAAGCTGATGAACGACTTCTTCGCGGCGGTGGAATGGATGGGGACGCATCCCGCCTCGACCGGCCGGGTGGGGATCACCGGCTTCTGCTACGGCGGCGGCGTGGCCCATGCCGCGGCGGTGGCCTTCCCCGATCTCAGCGCGGCGGTGCCCTTCTACGGCCGCCAGCCTGCGCCCGAGCAGGCGGCGCGGGTGCGCGCGCCGCTGCTGATCCATTTCGCCGAGAACGATCCGAACGTGAACGCGGGCTGGCCGGCCTATGAGGCGGCGCTGACGGCGGCAGGGGCGCGCTTCGAGGCGCATGTCTACCCCGGCACCAACCACGGCTTCCACAACGACTCCACCCCGCGCTACGACGAGGCCGCGGCGAACCTGGCCTGGGACCGGACGATCGGGCATTTCAAGCTGCACCTGACCTGAGCGGCCACCGGGGCGCCGCTTGCGGCAGAGCGCGGCGGCGCCCCCAGATGATGTAGCGGGAACCGTCACATCCGAAGCACGCTCCTGTGCGTGGTTGCACGACGCGCGCTCCCGGTCCTGCTGGCTTTCCCGCTGCCTGCGGGCGCCAGGTCGCCGCCTGGCGATGCGATCTGTGCCCCGCGGCCGGCAATTGTGGAGCGGCAGGAGCGCCGGACGGGCGGATCAGCCGAGCGCGTAGCCCGCCCCGCGCACCGTCCGCAAGGGATCCTCGCCTCCGTGGACCGACAGCGCCTTGCGCAACCGGCCGATGTGCACGTCGACGGTCCGCGTGTCCACATAGATGTCGCGGCCCCAGACCCGGTCCAGAAGCTGCTCGCGGCTCCAGACCCGGCCCGGCTTTTCCATGAATGTCGCCAGCAGCCGGAACTCGGTCGGACCCAGCCTGAGCGGCTTGCCGTCGCGGTGGACCTTGTGGCTTTCGGGGTCGAGCGTGATGTCACCGAACTCCAGCGTCACCCCGACAGTCGAGGGCCGCACCCGGCGCAGTTGCGTGCGCACGCGGGCCATCAGTTCCACGACCGAATAGGGCTTGATCACATAGTCGTCGGCGCCCGTCTCCAACCCCCGCACGCGGTCCACCTCTTCCGACCGCGCCGACAGCATGATGATCGGCACATGCCGCGTGTCGGCGCGCGCCTTCAGCCGGCGGCAGACCTCGATCCCCGAGACCGAGGGCAACATCCAGTCGAGCACGATGATGTCGGGCGACACCTCGTCCACCAGCATCAGCGCCTCTTCGCCGTTCTCGGCCGAGGCGACACGGAATCCCTCGGCCTCGAGGTTGTAGGTCAGCACCTCGCGCTGCGCGCCCTCGTCCTCGACCACGAGGACCGTCGGTTGCCCCTGCCCTGCCATCGCCGGATCAAGCCCCCTTCTCGAAGGGCGTCATGTCGCCCTTGGGCCGCTGGTCGGCCGGCAGGGTTCCGGTCACCAGATAGATCACCTGCTCGGCAATGCCGGTGGCATGGTCGCCGACGCGTTCGATGTTCTTGGCGATGAAGTGCAGGTGCATGCAGGCGGTGATGTTGCGCGGGTCCTCCAGCATGTGCGTCAGGAACTCGCGGAAGAGCGCGTTGTACATCTGGTCCACCTCGCGGTCGCGCAGGCGCACCTCGGCGGCCAGTTCGGCGTCGCGGGCGATGTAGGCGTCGAGCGCGTCCTTCAGAAGCTGCTCCACCGCCTTGGCCATGCGCCGCACCGAGCCGGCCGCGCCTCCGATGGGCGCCATCTGCGCCAGCACGGTCGACCGCTTGGCCAGGTTCTTGGCATAGTCGCCGCAGCGTTCCAGGCTTGCGGCGATCTTCATCACCGTCAGCACGGTGCGCAGGTCCGATGCCGTGGGCTGGCGCAGCGCGATCAGGCGCGCGCATTCGGCGTTGATCTGTTCCTCCAGCGCGTCGATGACCGCGTCGCCGCGGCGCACCTTGTCGGCCAGTTCGTCGTCGCGGGTCTCCAGCGCCTGCGCGGCACCCAGGATGGCGGCCTCGACCAGGCCGCCCATCTTCATGATCATCGCCTGCACGGCCTCGAGGTCGCGGTCGAAGGCCTTGGCGATGTGGGGATCGCTGTTCATCGGGAATGCTCCGCTCTGCTCAGCCGATCCGGCCGGTGATGTAGGACTCGGTTCGCGGGTCGCGCGGGTTGGTGAAGATCTGCCCGGTCTCGCCGTATTCCACCAGGTTGCCGAGGTGGAAGAACGCCGTGCGCTGCGACACGCGCGCGGCCTGCTGCATCGAGTGCGTCACGATCACCACCGAGTAGTTGGCGCGCAGCTCGTCGATCAGCTCCTCGACCTGCGCGGTCGCGATGGGGTCGAGCGCGGAACAGGGTTCGTCCATCAGCAGGACCTCGGGGCCGGTCGCCACGGCGCGCGCGATGCACAGACGCTGCTGCTGGCCGCCCGACAGGCCGGTGCCGGTGTCGGCCAGCCGGTCCTTGACCTCGTTCCACAGCGCGGCCTTGCGCAGGCTCGATTCCACCACCTCGTCCAGTTCGGCCTTGTTGCGCACCAGCCCGTGGATCCGCGGCCCGTAGGCCACGTTGTCGTAGATCGACTTGGGGAAGGGGTTCGGCTTCTGGAACACCATGCCGACCTTCGCGCGCAGCTGCACCGGGTCCACGCGCTTGTCGTAGATGTCCTCGCCGTCCAGCCGGATGTCGCCCGTGACGCGGGCCACCGAAACGGTGTCGTTCATCCGGTTCAGGCAGCGCAGGAAGGTCGACTTGCCACAGCCCGAGGGGCCGATGAAGGCGGTCACGGTCTTGTCGAGGATGTCCACGTCCACATCCTTGAGCGCGTGCTTGTCGCCGTACCAGACCTGCACGCCCCGCGCCGTGATCTTGATGTCAGTCTGGTCCACGGTTCTCTCCGCTATGCGCATGTCGTTCATGATTGCTTCTCCGCTTACCAGGTCCGCTCGAAGCGGCTGCGCAGCCAGACCGCCAGGCCGTTCATCAGGACGAGGAACCCGAGCAGCACCAGGATGGCGGCCGAGGTGCGGCTGACGAAGCCGCGTTCGGGGCTGTCGGCCCAGATGAAAATCTGCGTGGGCAGGGCCGTCGCGCTTTCGAACGGGGTGGCGGGTGCCGCGGTGATGAAGGCATTCATCCCGATCAGCAACAGCGGTGCGGTTTCGCCAAGCGCCTGCGCCAGCCCGATGATGGTGCCGGTCAGGATGCCGGGCATGGCCAGCGGCAGGACATGGTGGAAGACGACCTGCTGGCGCGAGGCGCCGATCCCCAGCGCCGCCTCGCGGATCGAGGGCGGCACCGCCTTGAGGGCCGCGCGCGTGGCGATGATGATCGTCGGCAGCGTCATCAGCGCCAGCGTCATGCCCCCGACGAAGGGCGCCCCCCGCGGCAGGCCGAACCAGCCGAGGAACACCGCCAGCGCCAGGAGGCCGAACACGACCGAGGGCACGGCGGCCAGGTTGTTGATGTTGATCTCGATGATGTCGCTGATCCGGTTCTTGGGCGCAAATTCCTCAAGATAGATCGCCGCACCGATGCCGATGGGGAACGAGATCAGGAAGCACGTCAGCAGGGCATAGAACGACCCCACAAGGGCGCCGCGCAGGCCCGCAAGCTCGGGGAAGCGCGAGTCGGCGTTGGTGAAGATCGCCCAGTTGAACGGATCGCTGACCTGTCCCTCGGCCACGAGCTTGTCGAAGCCCGCGATCTCGAAGTCCTTCAGGCGGCGGTTCTCCTCGGGCGTCGCGCGGTCGATCAGGCCCTTGCGCAGCTGGTCGTAGGGGTCCGAGGCCGGCACGGTGATGGTGATGCGCTGGCCGATGGTCGAAGGGTCGGCGATCACCCGGTCGCGGATGATGAAGGGC
>DAOLBY010000023.1:4914-29355 GCA_035324325.1 Paracoccaceae bacterium
GTTGGTCAGGATCCCCGTGAACGACCGCAGCTCCTGCGTCGTCGCCTCGGGGAACTCGCTCCGCACGATGTCCTGCATCACGCTGCGCCAGTTGGCACCGGCGATGTTGGCCGGGTCGATGTCGGCCGGCACCTGCAACTCAAGGGTGATGTGGGTCTGGATGAAGGCCTTGTAGCCGGTCGAGATCAGCGACCACAGCATGATCGCCAGCATCAGGAAGGCGATCGAGATCGCGGCCAGTCCCGCACCTTTCAGCAGCATCTCGGAGCGGTGGCGCGCCGCCACGTTGCCGCCGAGTCTCGCGATCGGGGCGGTGGACGGCGGGGTCATCGGAACATCGGTCATCGCCGGGCCCTCAGTCGTAGAGTTCGCGGTACTTGCGCACGATGCGCAAGGCCAGGATGTTGATGCCCAGCGTGGCGATGAACAGCATCATGCCGAGCGCGAAGGCGGCGAGCGTCTTGGGGTTGTCGAAGGACGTGTCGCCGATCAGAAGCGTCACGATCTGCACCGTCACCGTGGTCACGCTGTCCAGCGGGTTGATCGTCATTGTGGCGATCAGGCCCGCGGCCATCACCACGATCATTGTCTCGCCGATCGCACGGCTGACCGCCAGCAGGATGCCCCCCACGATGCCGGGGATCGCCGCCGGGAACAGCACCTTCATCACCGTCTCGGCGCGGGTGGCGCCCAGCGCCAGCGATCCGTCCCGCAGGCTGCGCGGCACCGCCGACAGCGCATCATCGGCGAAGGACGAGATGAAGGGGATCAGCATGATGGCCATCACCCCGCCCGCGGCCAGCGCGGTGTTGGGCGAGATGGCAAGGCCGAGGTCGGCCCCAGTGCTGCGCAGCGCCGGCGCCACGGTCAGCACCGCGAAGAAGCCGTAGACCACCGTCGGGATGCCCGCCAGCACCTCGAGCACCGGCTTGATCACCGCCCGCGCCCGGCGCGAGGCGAATTCGTTGAGGTAGATGGCCGAGAACAGGCCGATCGGCACCGCGAAGAACATCGCCACGAAGGACACCACGATGGTGCCGAGGATCACCGGAAGCCAGCCGAAGGCCCCCTGCCCCGCCACCTGGTCGGCGCGGATGGCGATCTGCGGTTCCCACCGCGTGCCGAAGAGGAATTCGCTGATCGGCACGAGCTTGAAGAACTCGATGCTCTCGTAGATCAGCGCCATGATGATGCCGATGGTGGTGAAGATCGCCACCGTGGAGCAGAAGATCATCAGCCCCATCACGATGCGCTCCACCCCGTGGCGGGCGCGGAACTCGGCGGCCACGCGGCGGCGGGCGAGGATCATCATCACCAGCGACAGCGCCGCCACCACCGCAAACATCAGGTTGCGCGACGTGGCATGAAGCGACAGGTAGTGATCGGCCGCGGCGATCTTCCAGGCCTCGGGCTGGCCGAAGACCTGCCCGCGCGAGATCGACTTGATCTCGGCCAGAAGCAGCTGGAAGGGGCCCGTCTCCAGCCCCTCGGTCGTGCCGGGCGGCAGCGATCCCATTACCAGCCGGTCAATCACGCTGCCCTGGAACAGAAGCCACAGCAGCATCAGCACGAAGCCGGGCAGGAACACCAGCAGGGCCGAATACATGCCGTGGAAGCCGACCAGCGAATGCATGCGCGTTCCCTGGGCCGTGATCTGCGTGGCGGCAATTCGGTTCAGGATGTGGCCGCCAATGGCCGCGGCCAGAAGCAGCGCGAAGGTGATGGTCGTCATGGACTGCCCCCGGGGCCTTTCGGCCTGTCGTTATGGGCGTGCCGCCCGGGATGCACGATGGCCCCCGGGCGGCACGGGTCGCATCACTTCTCGGGCGCGCTCATCGAGATGGCATCGACGAGGCGCTTCTGAAGATCGGTGCGCACGTCATCGGCCAGCGTCACGAGGCCGCGCTCGCTCAGGTAGCCGCCGGCGTCCAGCGCGTTGTCCGAGGCGTATTCGGCGATGAACTCGTTCATGCCGGGGATCACGCCGCGGTGCGCGTTCTTGACGTAGAAGTAGAGCGGACGCGCGATCGGATAGTCGCCCGAGCCGATGGTCTCGAAGCCCGGCTCGACGCCGTTGATCTTGACGCCCTTCAGCTTGTCGAGGTTCTCGTAGAGGAACGAGTAGCCGAAGATGCCGACGGCGCTCGGGTCAGCCTCGAGGCGCTGCACGATCAGATTGTCGTTCTCGCCGGCTTCGACGAACGGCCCGTCCTGGCGCATGCGCGAGCAGTCCTCGGACACGAACTTGGCGTAGTCTTCCTTCGAAGCCGTTTCCTTCAGCTTCTTGGCGAAGTCGGTCGCCTCGCAGCCGACGTGCATCGCCAGTTCAACGAAGGCGTCGCGGGTGCCCGAGGTCGGCGGCGGGCCATAGGCCAGGATCGCAACCGCCGGCAGGTTCGGGTTGATCTCGTTCCACATCTTGTAGGGGTTGTCGGCCAGCTCGCCGTTGACCGGAACGCGCGAGGCCAGCGCCAGATAGATCTCGCTCAGCGTCAGGTCGATGTCGACGGGATTGGCGCGCGACATGGCGATCGAGAGACCGTCAAAGCCGATCAGGGCCTCGGTGATGTCGGTCACGCCGTTCGTCTGGCACAGGTCCCATTCCGACTTGCGCATGGAGCGCGAGGCGCCCGTCACGTCCGGATGCTCGGCGCCGATGCCAGCGCAGAAGATCTGGAAGCCGCCACCGGTCCCGGTCGATTCCACAACCGGCGAGCTGCCGCCCTGGTTGGCGAATTCCTCGGCCACCGCCTGGGTGTAGGGGAACACGGTCGAGGAGCCGACGATACGGATCTGGTCGCGGGCGGCAGCGGCGGTGGCCGAGACCGCCGCGATGGCCAGCACCGAGGCGGTGAGTTTCATCATGGACATGGATCACTCCGTTTGCAGGGGCGAATGGGATTCGCGGTCGGGGCGCGGGACCGCACCCTCGCCTCGGGTCGCTAACGCTCCGGCGCGACGCTTATTCAACAGTTCTGCGACAGTTTCATGAAGGTCGCTGCTGTCGGGTAGGGAAGCGCGGGGAACCGGCGGTTCTGTGCCGCCGGTCGCCCGTCAGCCCGGGCCGAACAGCCCCTCGCCGCGCTCGTCGACCACCTGCCGCGCCTTGCGGACCGAAACCGCGGCGGCCTCGTCCTGCGACCCCATGGTGTCGGCCCGGATCAGATCGTGCCGCCGCCCGTCCTTTTCGATCCGCGCGGCCACTCGGAACTGCGCCCCCTCGCGGATCGGGGCGGGCGTGATGCGGAAGCCCTTGTACTCCTCGCCCGCGGCCTCGGCGGGGGCGGGGGCGTCGGTGGAGCCGAAGAGGCGTTTCCAGAAGGGCATCGAGTGCTCCGGGCAGGTAGGGTGCGCATTCATGCGCACCCATGGATCGGTGGTACGGTGCGCATGAATGCGCACCCTACGGCGCCAGCCGGATCGCAGGCCGGGCCTCAGGCCCGCCCCCCCCGCGGCCGCGCATCCGCTGGTGGGGGGTGGGTCGGGCTGGCGCCCGACCGGCATCGCCTTTACTGATCCAGGAAACTCCGCAGCTTGCGGCTGCGGCTGGGGTGCTTAAGCTTGCGCAGGGCCTTGGCCTCGATCTGGCGGATCCGCTCGCGCGTGACGCTGAACTGCTGGCCCACCTCCTCGAGCGTGTGGTCGGTGTTCATCCCGATCCCGAACCGCATCCGCAGCACCCGCTCCTCGCGCGGCGTCAGGCTGGCCAGAACCCGCGTCGTCGTCTCCTTCAGGTTCTCCTGGATGGCCGAGTCGAGCGGCAGCACCGCGTTCTTGTCCTCGATGAAATCGCCAAGCTGGCTGTCCTCCTCGTCGCCGATCGGCGTCTCGAGGCTGATCGGTTCCTTGGCGATCTTCATCACCTTGCGGACCTTCTCGAGCGGCATCTGCAGCTTCTCGGCCAGCTCCTCTGGCGTCGGTTCACGGCCGATCTCGTGCAGCATCTGGCGGCCGGTACGGACGAGCTTGTTGATCGTCTCGATCATATGGACGGGGATGCGGATGGTGCGAGCCTGGTCGGCAATGCTGCGCGTGATCGCCTGGCGGATCCACCAGGTCGCGTAGGTGGAGAACTTGTAGCCGCGGCGGTATTCGAACTTGTCCACCGCCTTCATCAGGCCGATGTTGCCTTCCTGGATCAGGTCGAGGAACTGCAGCCCGCGGTTGGTGTATTTCTTGGCGATCGAGATGACCAGACGCAGGTTCGCTTCGACCATTTCCTTCTTGGCCTGGCGGGCTTCCTTCTCGCCCTTCTGGACCTGGTTCACGATGCGGCGGAATTCCGAGATGTCCACGCCGACATACTGGCCGACCTGCGCCATCTCGGTGCGCAACTCGCCCAGCCGGTCGCGGCTCTTCTCGATCAGCGCCTGCCAGCCGCGGCCCTGCTTCTGGGCCATGCGGTCGATCCACGTGGGGTCAAGCTCGTAGCCCTGATATTCGGTGATGAACTCCTGCCGGTTGATCCGCGCGGCATCGGCCAGCTTCACCATCCCCGAATTGATCGCCATGATGCGCTTGTTGATGCCGTAAAGCTGGTCGATCAGTGCCTCGATGCGGTTGTTGTGCAGGTGCAACTCGTTCACCAGCACCACGATCTCGGACCGCAGCTTCTGATAGGCGGCCTCGTCCGCGGCGGAAAACCGCGTGCGCTCGGACAGCGTCGCATCCATCCGCGCGGTCTGCATGGCCGCCAGCTTGGCATAGTCCCGGGCGATCAGGTCGAGCGTCTCCAGCACCTTGGGCTTCAGCGCCGATTCCATCGCGGCCAGCGACATGTTCGACGCCTCGTCGTCGTCGTCCTCTTCCTCGGCGCGCATCAGCGGGTTGCCGTCGGCATCGAGCTCGGGCTCGTCGGCAGCCGGCCGGCGCGGGGCGCCGCCGACGGCCACCCCGTCGAGCCCCGGCTCGACCATGTCGTCCTCGCCGTCGAGACTGCGCCCGAAGGTCGCCTCGAGGTCGATCACGTCGCGCAAGAGGATGTCCTCGGACAGAAGCTCGTCGCGCCAGATGGTGATGGCCTGGAAGGTCAGGGGGCTTTCGCAGAGCCCCGCGATCATCGTGTTGCGGCCGGCCTCGATGCGCTTGGCGATGGCGATCTCGCCCTCGCGGCTCAGCAACTCGACAGTGCCCATCTCGCGCAGGTACATGCGCACCGGGTCGTCGGTGCGATCGAGCGTTTCCGAGGTGGTGCCGGACAGCGCGATCTCGCGCGAGGTCGAGGTCTCCACCAGTTCGCCGGCCGTCTCGCCCTCCTCGGGCTCGTCCGCCTCGGTGACCTGGATGCCCATTTCGTTGAGCATCGCCATCACGTCCTCGATCTGGTCCGAGGACACCTGGTCGGGAGGAAGGACGGCGTTGAGCTGTTCGTAGGTGATGAAGCCTCGCTCGCGCGCCTCGGCGATCATCTTCTTGACCGCAGCCTGGCTCATGTCGAGCGAGGTGTCGGGTTCCTGCTCGTCCGTCTTGACGTCGTCGGTGTCCTTCAGGGCCATGGGAACTCCTTCGCGGCAATCGGGCGGACGGGGGAACGGCGGGCGGAGCGAATCGGGGTAGGACCCGACCGAATCAATAGCGCGAATCGCGGCGGGTGCCAGCCGATCAGGACTTTTTCTTGATCCAGGGCTCGCTCTCCAACAGTTCGTCCAGTCGCCGCGACAGCGCGGCATGGTCCTCGTTCCGGTCGCCTGCGGCCCCCGCGGCCGTGCGATCGGCCCGGTCCACGGCCCGGGCGGCCTGCGCCAGCCGCCAGGTCACACCCTCGTCGGCGAGCCCGCCCAGATCCTCGCTCGCCTCGGCGATCTCGGCCCGGGCACCGCGGCGCGCCGCCAGCTTGGCGAACCCCTCGGCCAGACACATGCGCACCAGTTCGGCCCCGGCCCCCGCGCGGACGGGCGGCGCCACCTGCACATGGGCATCGCGCATCAGCCGGTCAAGAACCGCGCGGCCTTCCGGGCCGATCGCCCCCCCGGGGGCCGCGGACAGGATTGCGTTGCGCAGGATTTCGTGGCCCTGGCCGGCCAGGGGCATCGCCTCGATCTCGGGCAGGAAGGCCGAGACCTGCCCCGGATGGACGCAGAGCGTTGCCAGCAGGACCGCTTCCAGCAGGGCTTCGGCCACGCTGTCGTCGGCAGCGCCCGCCAGCGCCGAGGCGCGCACCGCCGACGTGGGCGGCGCCGGCGGCAATCCGCGCGCCACGCCGTGGCCGGCGCGCCAGGCAGGGCCGGGGGAACGCGCGGGGGGCGGTCGCCGGCCCTGCCCGAACAGGTCGGCCCGCAGGCGGCGCACCTCGTCGGCGTAATGCGCGCGCAGCCCGGGGTCGGCGATGCGCGCCAGCGCCGTTCGCAGCCGCTTGTCGAGCGCCGCACGCCGTTCGGGGCTGTCGAGCACCTGTCCTTCCGTCTCGCGCTGCCACAGGAGCTGCACCATGGGGCGCGACGCCTCGATCACCCGCGCCATCGCGGCCGGCCCCTCGGCGCGGATCAGGTCGTCGGGGTCGCGGCCCCCCGGCAGGAGCGCAAAGCGCAGCCCCTGCCCTGCCTCGATCAGCGGCAGCGCCAGATCGACCAGCCGCAGCCCCGCCCGCAGCCCCGCCGCATCGCCGTCGAGCGCGATCACCGGCTCGGGATGAAGCTTCCACATCAGGCGCAGCTGGTCCTCGGTGACGGCGGTGCCGCGCGGCGCGACCGCGCCCCCCAAACCGGCATCGACCAGCGCGATCACGTCCATGTAGCCCTCGGCCACCACCAGGGCCGCGCCCTTGCCCGCCGCCTCGCGCGCCGGGGCCAGGTTGAACAGCGTGCGGCCCTTGTCGAAGATCGCGGTTTCCGGGCCGTTGAGGTATTTCGCCCGCGCATTGGGGTCCATGGCCCGGCCGCCCAGGCTGATCGCCCGGCCGCGCCCGTCGCGGATGGGAAAGACGATGCGGCCGCGGAAGCGGTCGTAGTGGCTTCCGTCCTCGGCCCGGGCCGCAAGCCCCGCCTCCTCGGCCATCTCCGGCCCGATGCCCTTCGCCGCCAGCGCCCCGAGGATGAAGCCGCGGGCGTCGGGGGCGAAGCCGATCTCCCATTTCTCCTGCGTCGCCTCCGACAGGCGGCGGCGGGCCAGATAGTCGCGGGCCGGGCCGGCGGCAGAGGTCCGCAGCTGCAGCCGGTAGAGGCGCACCGCCTCTTCCATCACCGCGACCAGCTGGCTGCGCCGGTCGGCCCTTGCGGCGGCGGCCGGGTCGCGCGCGGGCATCGCCATGCCGGCCTCGCGCGCCAGTTCCTCGACCGCCTCCATGAAGCCGATGTTGCCGGTCTCCTTCAGGAAGGTCAGCGCGTCGCCCTTGGCATGGCAGCCGAAACAGTAATAGAATCCCTTGCGGTCATCCACATGGAACGACGCGGTTTTTTCCTGATGGAACGGGCAGGGTGCCCACCAGTCGCCGCGCGCCTGGTTGGACTTGCGCAAGTCCCAGGTCACGCGCCGGCCCACGACCGACGACAGCGTCACCCGCTCGCGCAGTTCGTCCAGAAATCCGGGGGGAAGGCTCATTCTCCGATCCTAGCGGAGCCTCCGGCGATTCGACACCGGGCAGCCGGACAGCGGTGCAATTCCCGCTCAGCCCGCGTTCAGAAGGGCCATGATCTCGGCATGGATCTCGGCATTGGCTGCCGCCAGCACCTGCCCGCCGCCAGGGCAGGGCCGGCCCTGCCAGTCCGTCACCACGCCGCCCGCGGCCTCGATCACGGCGATGGGGGCCGCCACGTCATAGGGCTGCAACCCGGCCTCGACCACCGCGTCGATGGTGCCAGCCGCGACCAGCGCATAGGCGTAGCAGTCGGTTCCGTAGCGCACCAGGCGCGCCGCCCGGGCAACGCGGGCGAAGGCCGCGCCTTCCGCCGGGGTGCCGACTTCGGGAAAGGTCGACATCACGATGGCTTCCTCCAGCGGCCGCGGCGCCCGGCAGGCCAGCGCCCGTGTGCCGAGCGGGCCGCTGACCCGCGCCTGCCCGAGCCCGCCCTCGAACCGCTCGCCGATGTAGGGCTGGTCGATCAGGCCGTAGATCGGGCCGGTGGCATCGGCGACCGCGATCAGCACACCCCAGGTGGGAGTGCCCGCCAGATAGCTGCGGGTGCCGTCGATGGGATCCACGATCCAGGTCAGGCCGCTGGTGCCGCCGGTCGCCTCGAACTCCTCGCCCAGGATGGCATCCTCGGGGCGCAGCCGCCCCAGCACGGACCGGATAGCCTGCTCGGCCTCTCGGTCGGCGGCAGTCACGGGGTCGAAGCGCAGCGTCTCCTTGGTGTCGGCGGACAACCCGACGGCGCGGAAGTGGCGCAGGGTCGCCGACCGGGCGGCGTCCGCGGCGGCCGCCGCCGCCGTCCGCAGCGCATCGCGCGTCGCCTCGTCCATTGTCACCCCCGCCCTGCCCCGCTGCGTCCCGGCTATCAGCCGGTCGCCGGCGGGGTCAAGCGGCGCGCAGGGTTCAGGCCGCGTCCGACAGCACCCGCGCCAGATCGAACAGGCGTCGACGCTGCGCCTCGGGGATGGCGTAGTAGGAGCGGACAAGCTCCAGCGCTTCCTTGTCGGCCAGCATGTCGCCCTCGACCGCCGCCCGCGACGCATCCGCGTTGGCCAGCCCGTCGAAGAAGAAGGCGATCTGCACCCCCAGTGCCTCTGCAATATCCCAAAGCCGCGAGGCCGAGACGCGGTTCATCCCGGTCTCGTACTTCTGGATCTGCTGGAACTTGATGCCAACCTTGTCGGCCAGCTGCTGCTGGGTCATGCCCACCATCCAGCGCCGGTGGCGTATCCGTTTCCCGACGTGGGCATCGACAGCGTGCTTCATGATCACTCCGCGTATTGAACCGTTACCGATACAAGGTTTAGTGCAAATATCGTGCCAAAGCGGCCCGGAGGACACCTTCTCCACAGATATTCCGGTGCGAATGCAAAACCTGTCTTTTTGGATATGTCCCGTTATACAGGCGAACAACAACCCGGGAGCATCGGCACCCGGTCGCGCGAAACAATTACGACACCCCCTCGGACTCGCGCTCTGGGTGTATTGCGTCTTGCGATGCAAAATGCGAATTGGTCTTAGCATTTTGCGACGATATCCGGGCCTTGTGCCCCGCCCGGGGCAATGCGACGCTGCGCCGGCCGAACCTGACAGCCGATCCGCACCCGTTGCAGGCCCCCATGCACGCCTTCCGAATGCCCGCCAAAGGCCAGCCACCCGTCCTGTCCGAACTGCCTGAGCCGGTGCCGGGTCCGGGCGAGGTCGCGCTGCGCATCCGCGCCTGCGGGCTGAACTTCGCCGACCTTCTGATGATCGAGGGGCGGTATCAGGACACACCCGCCGCCCCCTTCACGCTGGGCATGGAACTGGCAGGCGAGGTCACGGCGCTCGGTCCCGGCACGCCCGGTCCCGCGCCCGGCACCCGCGTGGCGGTCTTTGCCGGCCAGGGCGGGCTGGCCGAGGCCGGGGTGTTTCCGGCCGACCGCTGCCTGCCCCTGCCCGACAGCATGTCCTGGCAAGAGGCCGCGGCCTTCCAGATCGCCTGGGGCACCTCGCACCTCGCGCTGACGCGCCGCGGCCGCCTGCGCCCGGGCGAGACGCTGCTGGTCCTGGGTGCGGCCGGCGGCGTCGGTCTCACGGCAGTCGAGGTGGGCAAGCGGCTCGGCGCCACCGTCATCGCCTCGGCCCGCGGCCCGGACCGCCTGGCCGTGGCCCGCGAGGCCGGCGCCGACCACCTGATCGACAGTGACGCGCCCGACCTGCGCGGCGCGCTGAAGGCGCTCGGCGGGATCGATGTATGCTATGACGCCGTAGGCGGGCCGGCCTTCCACGACGCCCTGCGCGCGCTGCGCCCCGAGGGGCGGATGCTGGCCATCGGCTTTGCCGGGGGTGAGGTTCCGCAGGTCGCCGCCAACCTGCTTCTGGTCAAGAACATCGAGGTCGCGGGCTTCTACTGGGGCGGCTACCTGCGCTTCGCCCCCGGCGCCCTGAAGGCCAGCCTGGCCGAACTGCTCGACTGGCACGGACGCGGGCTGATCCGCACCCACATCAGCCACACGCTTCCGCTGGCCGAGGCCGCCGAGGCGCTGGCGCTCCTTCGCGACCGCAAGGCCACCGGCAAGGTCGTCGTCACGATGGACTGAGCGGCTCAGGCCGCCACGGCCGCCATCACCCCGCTGCCATAGGCCGCGCGGATCTCGGCCTCCAGCGCCTGCGCCGCCGGACCGGTCAGAGTGGGCGCGACATAAAGGCAGATCGCCAGCGACCCCAGGCCGGGCAGCGCGCCGCGGCTGTCGATGGCCTCGGTATCGCCGGGCAGCGCCCCCTCCAGACGCGCCGAAACCGCCAGATCGGCCGCCAGCGTCGCCTCGATCGCCTGCTCGCTCTCGCCCTGATAGGCCATTTCCCAGGGCAGGCCCGCCCGCTCCAGCGCCGTCTGAGCGATGCCGCGGAAGATGCAGGTATCCTTGAACCCCAGCCGCAGCGGCCGGCGCTGCCAGCAGCGGCCGCCCGTCGCGCCCACCCAGACCAGATCGCGCCGGGCCAGAACCTCGCCGCCCTCGCCGGCCGCAGCCTCGGTCGTCACGATGGCGTCGAAGACCCCGCGCGCGAAGCCTTCCTTCAGAAGCACCGTGAAGGACGACGCAAGATTCACCCGCACCCGCGGGAAGGCGCCGGCCAGCCGCTTCAGGATGCCGGGGATCGCCGGATAGACGATGTCATGCGGCACGCCGAGCCGGATCTCGCCCTCGAAGCTCGAACAGGTCAGCCGGACCATCGCCTCGTCGTTCAGCGCCACCATGCGGCGGGCGTAGGACAGCAGCTGCTCCCCCTCGGGCGTCAGCGCCATGCGCCGTGCGGCGCGGATGAACAGCTCGCACCCCAGCATCTCCTCCAGCCGCTTGACCTGCATCGACACGGCCGACTGCGTGAGATTCAGCAGGCCCGCCGCCCGCGTGACCCCGCCCGCCTCGGCCACGGCGGCGAAACTGCGCAGCGATGTCAGGTCCAGCGTCCGGGGCATCGTTCACCTCTCGTGATGGATAGGGCCACAACCATTCGTTTTCCTTCTGTCACACCCCGCGGTATCGTTCAAGCATCCTGATCGAAACCGCCGACTCCATCACGCGACAGAAAGATACCGCCATGTCCACCGCCGCCCGCACCGATGCCCCCTGCCTCCCGCGTTCCTCTGGCCTGTTCCGGCGCATTGCCCGCCTGCTCGCCCTGCGGCGCAGTCGCGCCCGGCTGGCCGATCTCGACCCCCACCTGCTGCGCGACATCGGCCTGACCCAAGACGAGGCGCAGGCCGAGGCGCGCCGCCCCGCCTGGGACGCGCCGCTGCACTGGCGTCGCTAGCGCCACGCAGGCCAAACATATGCAAATCGGTCGGGTTTTCTGGCCGGTTGTCCTTGAATTGCGCCGCCCCATCCCCGATATTCCGCGCCAAGGGTGTGCGCCCGCATCGCGCCGTCCTCAACATCTTCGGAGGGACCACATGGCACAATTCGACACCATGCGCGCCGCCACCGTCACCGGCGCCCGCGCCGCGCAGATCGACGAGGGTCTGCGCGCACACATGAACAAGGTCTATGGCCTGATGTCGGTCGGGATGCTCCTGACCGGCGGCGTGGCCTGGGCCGTCGGCACAGCGCCCGCGCTGACCGCGATCTTCCGCGACCCTGTCACGCTCAGCCCCAACATCCTGGGCTGGGCGGTGATGTTCGCGCCGCTGATCATGGTCTTCGCCTTCGGCGCCCTGATCAACCGGCTGTCCGTGGCCGGCGCGCAGCTCTTCTTCTACGCCTATGCGGCGGTGATGGGGCTGTCGCTGTCCTGGATCTTTGCCGTCTTCACCGGCGTCTCGATCGCCTCGACCTTCCTCGTGACCGCGATCGCCTTCGCGGGGCTCAGCCTCTACGGCTACACCACGAAGAAGGACCTCAGCGGGATGGGGACCTTCCTGCTGATGGGCCTGATCGGGCTGATCGTGGCCTCGATCCTGAACATCTTCCTGGGCTCATCGGCCCTGCACTTCGCGATCACGGTGATCGGCCTGCTGATCTTCGCCGGCCTGACCGCCTACGACACGCAGTCGATCAAGAACGAGTACATCCAGCACGCCGTGCACGGCGATCAGGACTGGCTGGGCAAGGCGGCGATCATGGGCGCGCTGCGCCTCTACCTCGACTTCATCAACATGTTCATGTTCCTGCTCCAGTTCCTCGGCAACCGCGAGTGACCTGACAGGACGGGACGACGGCAGGGGGCCGGCGGCAGCGCCGGCCCCTTTGCTATGGCAGGGCCCGCACCATCCGCACCGCCGGAAAGACGATCCCGGGCGCCAGTGGCACCTCGACAGGCCCCACCATCCGGAACCCCTGCGCCGCATAGAAGGGCACCGCCCCGCGCGTGGACAGACAGTCGAGCCAGCG
Source organism: Paracoccaceae bacterium (assembly GCA_035324325.1). Lineage (GTDB taxonomy): Bacteria > Pseudomonadota > Alphaproteobacteria > Rhodobacterales > Rhodobacteraceae > DAOLBY01. Next base: position 17,356 of record DAOLBY010000023.1, read on the forward strand.
CCGCCCGTCGGCCGCCACCGCCGCGATCACCCGATCGAGGATCGCCGCGCCGATGCCCCGGCGCAGGTGCTCAGGATCGGTCGCCACATGGCGCACCTCGGCCCCCTCGCCCTGGACGGCGCTCCAGCCGCCGGCACCGAGAACGCGGCCCGCCGCATCCTCGACCACATAGAAGCGCCCCGAGGCCAGCAGCGCCGGCCGCGCCCGCACCAGCCGCGGCACCGCCGTCACCAGGACCGAGGGTGGATAATCCGCTGCCAGCAGCCGCGGATAGCTGCGCGCCAGCAGCGAATCGACCGCCGACAGGTCGGCGGGACGTGCCACGCGCAGGGAAAGCGTCTCGGCCATGCCGGTGCAGATGGGGGCGGGCGCAGCAAAAGGAAAGGGCCGCAGACCCTTCGGCCGCGGCCCCGTCAGGCGCGCAGGGGCAGACCCCCGCGGCAGAAGGCAGACCTACTTGATCTTGCCTTCCTTGTATTCGACATGTTCGCGCTTCACCGGGTCGTACTTCCGCACCACCATCTTCTCGGTCATGGTGCGCGCGTTCTTCTTGGTCACGTAGAAGTGCCCCGTCCCGGCCGTCGAGTTCAGGCGGATCTTGATCGTCGTCGGCTTGGCCATGGTCATCGTCTCCTGGTCGGGCAGACAGCGCCGCCCGGTCGAAATCCCGAAGCCCGCCTTCTAGCGACCGCCGCGGCAGTGTCAACCGCGAAAGCGGGCCGCTCCGCCCGGCCCGCCCGTGGCGGGGGGCCGCCCCCCCCCCCGGGCGGGCCGGCCCCCCCCCCCGCGGGTATTTTGGCCCCAAAGAAAGGGGGCCCCCTCCCCCTTGGCCCAGGGACCCCGGGGGCGCGCGCCTTGCGCGCGGGGGGCAGCGCCCCCCTGCGACGGCGCGTCGAAGGATGTGCGGACGGCCTGTAAGCCGGATTCTGTCCGGGGGGTTTCCCCCCCCTGGATGACCATTCGTCTGCCGCACCCGTTGCCGGGGCGGTCGAGCTGCCAACCCGGGCCTCCGGGCCGAGACATCCCTGCGGCGGTATCGGTTGCCCGACCTGACCCGCGCGAGGCCCCTATTCGGCATTGCTCCGGGTGGGGCTTGCCGTGCCGCTTCCGTTGCCGGTCGCGCGGTGGGCTCTTGCCCCACCGTTTCACCCTTGCCGCGGCGGACCGCGGCGGTCTGTTCTCTGTGGCGCTTTCCCTCGGGTTGCCCCGGCCGGGCGTTACCCGGCACCCTTGTCTCGTGGAGTCCGGACTTTCCTCGGGGGTCGCCCCCCGCGGTCATCCGGCCATCCGCACGAGGGGTCAGATACGCGGGCCGAGCCCCGAGTTCAAGCCTCGGGTCCGGGCCAGGCGCGCAGCCCCGCCGCCAGCGCGGCATCGGTGGCGTCCTGCGGCCCCGCCGCCCAGGGCCGGAACCGCAGCCGGAAGGCGCGCAGCACCAGGTCCGGGTGCCCGGCTCGCCAGCCGAAGGCCGCGGCGTCGGCGGCGAAATCGCCGGGCGGCGCGGGTTCGGGCCAGACCGCCAGGCCGGCCCGCGCCAGCCGCCGCCAGTCGAACCTTGGCCCCGGGTCGGCCTTGCGGTCGGGCGCCAGGTCGGAATGGCCGATCACCCGTTCGGGACGGATCGACCAGCGCGCCATCGCCCCCGCCAGCACATCTTCCAGCGCCGCGATCTGGCGCGCGGCAAAAGGCGTCGTCCCGTCATTGGCCAGTTCGATCCCGATCGAGCGCGAGTTCACGTCGCTCACCCCGCCCCAGGCCCCCGCCCCGGCATGCCAGGCGCGCAGGTCCTCCGCCACCAGCGCCTCGACACCGCCCTGCGCGTCGATCAGCCAATGCGCCGACACTTCGGCCGAGGGATCGCACAGCCGGGCGCGCGCGGCCGCCGCCGTCGCCATCGCGGTGTAGTGGATCACCACCATGTCGGGCCGCACTCCGCCGCGGCGCGGGCCGCAATTGGGCGAGGGGAAGGCGGTCACTGCCTCACGGCGCGGAAGGGACGCGGATCCCAGCCGCAGACAAAGCCGTCCCCGTCGGGATCGAGCCGCTGCGGATCGCGCTCCGGCCCGCCGGCTGCAAGGAAGGCCTCCTGCGCGAGGTCGGCCGAAGTGTAGCGTCCGCAGTTCGCCATCGGGTCGCGGCTTCCGAAGGCCGAACGGCGGTAGACCGGCGTGCCCGGTGCATGGGTGGTGGACAGGGCGAAGGCCACGATGTTCGGCCCGCCGCCACCGCTGCGTTCGGGCAGGGCGCCGGGCTGGACGACCTGATACTGCGCGCGGGCGCGGGCGATCCGTTCGGCATCGCTTTCGATCGATTCGCGGGCCGAGACGGCGGCGAAGTCCTGTTCGTCGGAAATGCTGGCCCGCCGCACCTCGCCCGACTCGGGTCGGATCGTGGCGGGGGCGTCGCCGCGCGGGCGGTCGGCCGGCAGGCTGCCGATCAGCGCGCCCTGCCCGGGCGCCGGCGCAAGACCGCCCGAAACGGCCAGCTGCGGCGCCCCGGCGCGGTCGATCGCCGCGCCGATGCGGTCGGTCGAGAAGCCGCCGGCGGCGCCGGGCGCCGTGGCGGGTGGCAGGATGGGCGTGCCGGTGGTCACCGCGCGCGAGCGCTCGCGATCGCGATCGCGCATGTAGGTCGCATAGTCGCCGAAGCCCACGCCGCTGTCGGGCACCTCAGGGGCGCAGGCGGCCAGCGCCGCAGGGATCAGGGCCAGAAGGACCGCTCGCATCGTATCTGCTCCGGGGCCATGGTTCGCATTCCGGCCCGCTTGACCGCGCGGATTACCACCATTTGGACGGCTTGGCCACAAACCCCGCCGCACGTTCCAGCGCAAAGGCGTGATCGAGCAACACCGCCTCATCCCAGGGCCGCCCGATCAGTTGCAGGCCCAGGGGCAGACCTTCGGCCGACAGGCCTACGGGAACGCTGATCCCCGGCAGTCCGGCCAGGTTCAACGTCACCGTGAACACGTCGTTCAGATACATCTCGACCGGATCGCTGCTGCCCATCTCGCCCAGCCCGAAGGCCGGCGTGGGCGTGGCCGGGGCCAGGATCGCGTCCACTCCGGCGGCAAAGGCCGCCTCGAAGTCGGCCTTGATCAGACTGCGCACGCGCCGCGCGCGGTTGTAGTAGGCGTCATAGAACCCCGCCGACAGCACATAGGTGCCGATCATCACGCGCCGCTGGACCTCGGCCCCGAAGCCCTCGGCCCGGGTCCGCTCGTACAGGTCCACGATCCCCTCGCCCTGCGCGAGCTTCGCGCGGTGGCCGTAGCGCACCCCGTCATAGCGCGCGAGGTTCGAGGACGCCTCGGCCGGCGCGATGATGTAGTAGGTCGGCAGCGCGTATTTCGTGTGCGGCAGGCTGATGTCGCGCAGCTCGGCGCCGGCGTCGCGCAGCATCTCCATGCCGCGGTCCCAGAGCGCGGCGATCTCGGGGCGCAGCCCCTCCAGCCGGTATTCGCGCGGGATGCCGATGACGCGCCCGCGCAGGTCGCCGGTCAGCGCCGCCTCGAAGTCGGGCACCGGCAGGTCGGCCGAGGGGGCGTCCAGCGGGTCGTGCCCGGCCATCGCGCCCAGCATGATCGCCGCATCGCGCACGCTGCGCGTGATCGGCCCGGCCTGGTCGAGCGAACTGGCATAGGCCACGATCCCCCAGCGGCTGACGCGGCCATAGGTCGGCTTGATCCCCACCACCCCGCAGAAGGCCGCAGGCTGGCGGATCGACCCGCCCGTGTCGGTCGCCGTGGCGCCCAGGCAGAGCGCCCCCGCCACCGCCGACGCCGACCCGCCCGAGGATCCCCCGGGCGTCAACCGCCGGTCGTCCACCTTCCAGGGGTTCACGCAGGGCCCGTAGCAGGAATGTTCGTTGGACGAGCCCATGGCGAACTCGTCCATGTTCAGCTTGCCCAGCATCACCGCGCCGGCATCGGCCAGCTTGCGCGTCGCGGTCGCCTCGTATTCGGGCCGGAACCCCGCCAGGATGCGCGATCCCGCCTGGCTCGGCACGCCCGCGGTGCAGAACACGTCCTTGATCCCCACCGGGATGCCGCACATCGCCGGCGCATCGCCCGCGCGCAGCCGCACATCCGCCGCCCGCGCGCGGTCCAGCGCGATCTCGGGCGTCTTGTGGACGAAGGCATTGAGGCCGTCGCCCGCATCCATCGCCGTCAGGCAGGCCATGGTCAGATCGACGGCCGAGACCGCGCCCGCCCGCAGCGCATCCCGCGCCGCCGCGATGGTCAACTCGTTCAGCGCATCCGTCATTCCACCACCTTCGGCACGGCAAAGAACCCCTCGCGCGCATCGGGCGCGTTCGACAGCACGCGCGCCGGCTGGCCGCCATCGGTCACCGCGTCCGCCCGCAGCCGCAGCCGCATCGGCGTGACCGAGGTCATCGGCTCTACCCCTGCCACATCCACCTCCATCAGCTGCTCCATGAAGGTCAGGATGCCCGACAGCTCGGCCGCGATGCGCGGCAGGTCGGCCTCCTCGACCCGGATGCGGGCCAGATGCGCGACCTTGCGCGCGGTGTCGGTGTCGATGGCCATGGGCGCCTCGCGTCTTCGGAACACCGGCCCGTTTACGGCGCCCCGCCCCCCCGCGCAAGGCGCGCCGCAGGGCTGGCCGCGCGGGGCCGCGCGCGCTATCCTGCGCCCCCAGCCGCCGGAGCGTCCCATGCCCCGCCCGACGATCCTCGGAACGCTCGAAACCGCGCTCTATGCCGCTGACCTCGCGGCGGCCGAGCGGTTCTATGCCGGCATCCTCGGCCTGCCGGTGATCTTGCGCCAGCCCGGCCGGCATGTGTTCTTCCGCAGCGGCACCTCGGTCCTGCTGGTCTTCGACCCTGCCGCCACCGCCGTGCCGCCCGGCCCCGGCGCCCTGCCGGTGCCCCCGCACGGCGCCGACGGGCCGGGCCACCTGTGCCTGACCATCGCGCCCGGCGACCTTGCCGCCTGGCGCGACCATCTGCGGGCCGAGGGGCTGGAGATCGAATCCGAGATCGCCTGGCCCGGCGGCGGCCGCTCGATCTATGTCCGCGACCCCGCGGGCAATTCGGTCGAACTGGCCGACGCCGCGCTCTGGGCCTGACCGGCGCGGCCCTACAGGTCCAGCCGCCCCTGCGCGGCGCGATCCTCCTCGCGCGGGGCCTTGCGGAAGGCATCGTCGCGCCGGGCGGGCAGCGCCACGGCACGGTCGCGCAGGGCCATCGCCTCCTCCACCGTCACGATCTGGAGGCGCGGCACGGGCGCGAAGCCGGGTTCCTCGTGCTGGCCCGCCGCCGCGGCCTCGGCCGTCATGGGCTTCGTGGGCGGGGTCAGCGTCAGCAGAACCCCGATCCCGGCCCGCTCGCGCTCCATCACGCCCTTGAGGTCGCGCACCATGCCGACGCCCACGTTGTCGCCCGCCTTGACGCTGACGACGCCGAGGCTGGTCTGCTTCGCCCCGAAGTAGAGCCGCCCGTCCAGCCCCCGGTCGGCGCCCTTCTTGCCAAGGTTGCCGGGCTGCGCCCCGATCAGGCTCAGCGCCCATTTCTCGAACTCGTGATACCTCCCCCGCGCCGCCAGGTCGCGCGCCCCCGCGATGTCCTGCGGCACGCCGTAGGTCTGCCATTGGGCGCGGCCCTCGAACGCCTCGCGCAGCCGTTTCTCGATCAGCCCGATCGCCAGATGCGTCACGTCGATCCCGATCCATTCCCGCCCGAGCTTTTCCGCCGCATGGACGGTGGTGCCGCAGCCGCAGAAGGGGTCGAGCACCGTGTCGCCGGGATCACAAAACTCCTGTTGCTTTACTTTACTCAGTAGAGTATATTTTCCAGTAACCACCCCCCCCGCCCTCAGGAGTATCCACAATGCAATTTCGCCAGATCGAGGTAGACTTCGACATCCACCAAATGATCGAGTTGGAAAGAAGGGGCTTTGATGAGCCGCCCTACCGAGCCCTTCGCCGGCTACTTAAGCTCAATGATAAGGTAGATGAGCGAGGCGAGACGGTGCTGAAGACGCGCAATCCACCTCCGAACAAGACGGAAATCCATGGCAAGCCATTCGTTGAAGACGGAGTATCAATTCCTCACGGTTCACTGGCGAGAATGGAATACTTGAGGGGTAGTCAAGTTTACGAAGGTCAGTTTCTGGATGGAAAGCTGGTTGTAAACGGGGTCAGCTACAAGTCCTTATCGGCCGCGGCGAGTGATCTCGCGCTTACCAAGAATGGCGAAAAGACTAGCCTGAATGGTTGGTTGTATTGGCAGGTCAAGTTTCCCGGGGAGACCGAGTGGAAACGTGCTTCAGCGCTTCGCGAAGCTTCCCGAGTGAAGTGATCAAGCTTCTGTGCATGGCGGAGGCTTCAGGACCATCCGCCATGCAACATCGGTTTGCGTCATGATACCACCGAAACACAGCGCAGATAGTGCGCGCGCCCCCAGCTTCCTCGCCCGGTGCGACTCGATCAGCCGCACCGCCATCATGGCGAGGTACGCCATCATGTCGTTCTCGCCCAGAAACCCCCGCATCGCCCGCAGCATCTCGGCGGCGGCCCCATTGCCCGACCGCAGCACATCGGCAAAGGCGGCCTCGGCGCTGTCGTTCCAGTGCCAGGTGTCGTCGAAGGCCTCGATCTGCGCGGCGCTGCCCGATCCGTCGGGCGCCTTGAACAGCACGTTGTAGCCGGCATTCGAGTTGAACGGCGGGTCAAGGTAGATCAGGTCACCCCTCCCGCCCGCGATCCCGTCGCGCCGGGCCGCCACGGTGGCGCCGTAGTAAAGCCGGTTCATGCCGCCCGTCCTGCCGCCCTCGTGGGGGCAGGCCACGTTAACGGCGCCCCGCCCCCCGTCAACCGCCGCCCCTCCCCCCGCGCGTCTGCACGGGGGGTGTACGGATGTCAGACAGCAGGCCGACCGCCCCGCGCCACCTTCCAGCGGCGCCAGACCTCGATCATCCAGCCCAGCATCACCCCGTTCAGCACATGCCACATGAAATGCGTGCCGATGCCCGCGGTGGCCTCGCACAGCGGATAGTCCAGCGACCGGAAGGTGAGCGATATCATGAGGATACCCGCCCCCCACGCGAGCCCCGCCGAGGTCGCGGGATCGCTGCGGCGCAACAGCCAGGCGTAGGTCAGGATCAGGACCGGCACCGGCCAGTAGAAGGCCGAGACCTCGAAGAACGGCAGGGTGCGGAAAACCGGCGTCAGGACAATGGCATAGGGGATGAACCCCACCGCCGCCAGCCCCGCGACCCAGGCCCGCTGCCCCAGGAAATCCCGTGTCGCGACAAAGACATAGGCGAGGATGAAGACGACGATGGGCAGCACGTCCATCAGCCCCGTCAGCCGGTTCGCATGGGTGTGGAACAGCCAGGACCCCACCCCGATGCAGGCCAGGATCACGCAGAGCACCTGCCCCGTCGCCATCCCCCGCACCCGCGGCCAGACGACCGCGGCGGCGATCAGAAAGGCAAGGTTTGTCAATGCGTTGATCGGCTCGGACCAGTAGTCCGGCCCGGTCCGCTCGCAATATCCGTCCACCGGCGCCAGCCAATCCATGCTTGCCCTCCCGCATTTTCACCCCAAGGTAGGGGCAGACAGACAGGAGGGCAAACATGGCACTGACGATCACCTGGCTCGGCCATTCCGGCTTTCGTATCGAAACCCCCGGCGCGGTCCTGCTCGTGGACCCCTGGCTGACCGGCAACCCCATGTTCCCGCAGGACAAACGGGCCGAAGCCATCGCCGGTGCGACGCATATCCTGCTGACCCACGGCCACGGCGACCATGCCGGCGAGGCGCTCGCCATCGCCCGCGAGACCGGCGCCCCCATCGTCTGCGGCCACGAACTCGCCGAGGGCTGGGCGCAGCCCGGCGGCGCGCAGGCCGTCGGCTTCGGCAAGGGCGGCACCGTGACGCTGGGCGATGCCCGCGTCACCATGGTCCACGCAACCCATTCGTCCAGCGTCGATTTCCAGGGCGGTGCCCCGGCCTATGCCGGCGGCGAGGCGGGTTTCATGATCGCCGCCGAGGGCGAAACGGTCTATGTCTCGGGCGACACCGACCTGATGGCGGACATGGAGTGGATGGCCGACCTGCACCGCCCCACGATCGGCATCCTGGCGGCCGGCGGGCATTACACGATGGACATGGAGCGCGCGGCCTATGCCTGCCGGCGCTGGTTCCGCTTCCACAGCGTGATCCCCTGCCATTACCGGACCTTCCCGATCCTGGCGCAGTCGGCCGAGGCGCTGGTCAAGGGCGTGCTGCCGGGGACGCGGGTGATCGAGCCGCAGGTGCTGGACCCGATAAGGTTCTCCGGCTAACCCCTTCTCTCGGAGAAGAATTCTCGTAGAATGGCGGCGGCTTCCGCAGCGCCGATCCCGTCATAGACCTGCGGCGCGTGGTGGCACTGGGGATGCGCGAACACCCGCGCCCCCGCGGCCACCCCGCCCGACTTCGGGTCCGCCGCCCCGTAGTAGAGCCGCCCGATCCGCGCCGCCGAAATGGCGCCGGCGCACATCGGGCAGGGCTCCAGCGTCACCCAGAGGTCGCAATCCGTCAGGCGCTCCTGCCCCAGGGCCGCGCAGGCCGCGCGGATCGCCAGCATCTCGGCATGGGCAGTCGGGTCGGCCGTCTCGCGCATCCGGTTGCCGGCCCGCGCGAGCACCTCGCCCCCGCGCACCACCGCGGCGCCCACGGGCACCTCGCCCCGCGCCGCCGCCGCCCGCGCTTCCTCCAGCGCGACATCCATGAAACTGACGAACCCGCCCATGGGCCCCCTTCTGCCCCGCCTGCCCCCCGCGAGCAATCCGCTTGCCCCTTCACCTCGGCCCAAATACCCTCGGGGGTCCGGGGGCAGACAGCCCCCGGCGCCGCCTCCCGGCGCGAACCCCAGAAAGGCCGTCCATGTCCACCCCGCCCGGAGATCACCCCGGCGAGCGCATCGCCAAGGTCCTGTCGCGCGCCGGCGTGGCCAGCCGGCGCGAGGCCGAGCGGCTGATCGCGCTCGGCGATGTGTCGGTCAATGGCCGCATCATCGACAGCCCGGCGCTGAACGTCACGCCCGAGGACCGCATCGCCGTGCGCGGCCAGCCCGTGGGCGCGCCCGAACCCGCGCGTCTGTGGCTCTACCACAAGCCCGCGGGGCTGGTGACGACCGCCTCCGACGAGAAGGGGCGCGCCACGATCTTCGACCACCTGCCCGAGGGGCTGCCGCGGGTGATGCCGGTGGGGCGGCTCGACCTGACCTCCGAGGGGCTCTTGCTGCTCACGAACGACGGGGAACTCAAGCGGCGGCTGGAACTGCCTGCGACCGGCTGGCTGCGGCGCTACCGGGTGCGCGTGCATGGCACGCCATCGGATGCCGACCTCGAACCCCTGCGCCGCGGCATCGTGGTCGAGGGCGACCGCTTCCAGCCGATGACGGTCACGCTCGACCGGGTGCAGGGTGCCAATGCCTGGCTGACGGTCGGGCTGCGCGAGGGCAAGAACCGCGAGATCCGACGCGCGATGGTGGCCGTCGGCCTTTATGTGAACCGGTTGATCCGCACCGGCTATGGACCCTTCCGCCTGGGCGACCTGCCCGAGGGCGCGGTCGAGGAGGTGCGGCCGAAGGTTCTGCGCGACCAGCTTGGAACGCCCGACACGGCCGACCAGGCCCCGCGCCGCGCCGCCCCGGCCGGGCCGGCACGGGCCCGCGCGCCCCGTCCCACCCGCCCGCGCGGCTGACTGCCCGCGCGGCTGACCCCCCGCGCACCCTTGGCAGGCCCGGTCGGCGCGCGCTATCCTGCCCGCACGCGAAAGGGGACCGCCTGCCATGTCATCCACCGGCTTCCGCACCACCGCCTATGTGCTGTTCGTGGCGCTGGTGTTCTACGTCGCCTTCCTCGGGACGGCCTGAGATGGCGCAGCGTTTCGGGGGCAGGTTCAGCCCGGATGGACAGACGCGCGGCCCCGAAGCCGACCGCCCCCTTGCGCGAACCGACCGGCCGGGACCGCATCCGTTCGACGGGCAGCGACCCTCGGGCGTCGGGCTGCGCGCGAACCTGCTGTTCGCGCTGCCCTTCCTGTTCGTCTGGAAGGCCTTCACCGGCAATCCGGCGCAACTGGTCCTCGGCCTTGGCGCGTTTGTCCTGATGACATTCGGCGCCTGGCTGACGCGCGAGGGGATCCGCGCGCAGGATGCCTATGAAGCGCGGACGGTCGCGCGCCGGCCTGCCATTCCGCGCAAGATGATGGGATCGGCGCTGACGGGGGCCGGGCTGGCCACGGCCGCGGTGTCGGCGGGCCAGGGGCCGGTGATCGCGGCGCTGCTGGGCGCCATCGGCGCGGCGCTGCACCTGTCGGCCTTCGGGCCGGATCCGCTGCGCGACAAGGGGGCGGAAGGCATCGACGCCTTCCAGTCGAACCGCGTGGCCGGCGCCGTGGACGAGGCCGAACGGCATCTGTCCGCGATGAAGGACGCGATCCTGCGCGCGAACGACCGGCGGATGGGGGCGCGGGTGGACCGGTTCGCCGCCGCCGCGCGCACGCTGTTCCGCGCGGTCGAGGCCGATCCGTCCGACCTGACGGCGGCGCGCAAGCATCTGGGCGTCTACCTGATGGGCGCACGCGATGCGACCGTGCGCTATGCCGACATGGCCGCGCGGGGCGCCGACCCGAAGGCGAAAGCGGACTACGAGACATTGCTTGACGATCTGGAGCGCAGCTTTGCCGAGGCGACCGAGCGGCTGCGCGCCAACGATCACGCCGCGCTGAACGTCGAGATCGAGGTGCTTCGCGAACGCCTGGCCCGCGAGGGCTGAACCGGGTCGCCGGACCTGCCGATTTCCCCCTCCGCCGCAACGCGGCGCTTTCCTTCGGCGCCAAGCTGTCGCAGTCTGGCGCGCAACCGTCCTGCGCCTTCGAGGTAACGCATCATGCCGAGTTCCATTCGCACCGAAGCCGAGGCCGCGCTGGCCGAGGTCGAAAAGGTCACTGCCGTCGTGCTGCCCGAACCGGGCCGCGATCTGGTTCCGCTCGAGACCGCGCCGCCCCCGGTGGCCGAGGACATACGGCGACGGATGGCCGAGTTGGACATGGCCAACACCCAGTCGATCATCAGCTTCGGGTCGAAGGCGCAGGCCGAGTTGCAGGTCATCAGCCAGGAAATGCTCCGGGACGTGAAGAACAAGGATGCGGGTCCCGCGGGCGACTCCTTGCGCGACATCGTCACCACGATCCGCGGCTTTTCGGTCAGCGAGCTCGACGTGCGGCGCAAGGCCAGCTGGTGGGAACGCTTGATCGGCAAGGCAGCGCCCTTTGCCAATTTCGTGGCCCGGTTCGAGACGGTGCAGGGCCAGATCGACAAGATCACCGAGAACCTGCTGCGCCACGAGCACACGCTGCTCAAGGACATCAAGTCGCTCGACCAGCTCTATGAGAAGACGCTGCGCTTCTACGACGAACTGGCGCTCTACATCGCCGCCGGCGAGGCCAAGCTGAAGGAACTCGACGCCGAGACGATCCCGGCCAAGGAGGCGTCGGTCGCCGCGGCGCCCGAGGGCGACCAGGTGAAGGTGGCGCAGGAACTGCGCGACCTGCGCGGGGCGCGCGACGATCTGGAACGCCGCGTCCACGACCTCAAGCTGACGCGACAGGTCACCATGCAGTCGCTGCCCTCGATCCGGCTGGTGCAGGAGAACGACAAGAGCCTTGTCACCAAGATCAACTCGACCCTCGTCAACACGATCCCGCTGTGGGAAACCCAGCTCGCCCAGGCGGTGACGATCCAGCGGTCGTCGGAGGCGGCGAAGGCGACGATGTTCGCGACCTCCTCCATGCGCCCGACGCGGCCGAGCGGAATGACGTGCGCGCCGGCGCGGTCGGCGAGGTCGCGGTCGCCGCCGGTCATCTCGAGGGGCTCTACCGCAGCATGATGATCCTGACCTTCGGCGGCGGGGTGAACGAGGTGCAGCGCGATCTGATCGCGCTGTTCGGCCTCGGCCTCCCGCGCATCCCCCGACACTGAGTCGGA